>NZ_JBVIRO010000004.1:193176-243182 GCF_055575975.1 Amycolatopsis sp. NPDC033938 | reverse complement strand
CGACGGCCGCCGCGCCCGCCCCCCCGCCAAGGAGCCGCGTTCTCGGCAGGCGGTGCGTGATCGCCTTTGCGGGATCACCCCCCAACCGCCACTCACGACCAGCAGGCGGTCCGGCGCTAGATGTTCTCCCCGGTCGGCCGCAGGCATACGGTGCGCTCTGGCGGTCCGGCGTAGTGCAGGGCGGTGTCGTCCGAAGAGCAGACGCTCTCCGACGATCCCCGCATCACGAGCACCCGTGCCTCCGCGCCGATGTCGGTGCAGCGGACCTTCGCGATCCGCGTCTCGTGCACGACGTCGCGCAGGCAGTCCCCGGTCTCGACGTTCAGCGCCAGGCAGAGCGTCTTTTCGGCCTTCCGGCTGGAAGAACCGCCGTACAGCTCGAACTGGACGTAGTCCGAGCCACGGCATTCGGACGAGCCGGTGCGGACGTCGTCGATGCGGAAGGTCGCGCGGCTCGACGTGCAGCTGGCCGTCGTGTAGCTCTGGGCACCGCCTGCCTCGTCGGTCAGGTACAGGCATTTGCCCGCCTCCACCGAGGAGTACCTGCCCGCCTGTGAGATCCCCCATGCGGCCAGGCTCCCCAGGCCCAGCGCGGCGACGACGCCCAGCACGATCGAGACCCTCGCCAGGACACTGATCGGCGGCGGCTTGGGGAACGGCGTCGGCGGCCCCGCCTCCGGCATCGAGGGCGCCTGCGGCAGGGCTGGCGCGGTGAACGGGTCGTATTCGGGCGCGCCGCCGGTCGGTGTAGTCGTCAAGGTCCCCTCCAGTCACCTGTAGTACATCCTTCCACCAGCGGTGCCGCGACGGGAGCCGGTGTGGCCGGAACGTATAAAGGGAAGGTGACCGATGGCCCGCTGATCGTCCAGTCCGACAAGACCGTGCTCCTCGAGGTCGACAACAGCCAGGCCGACGACGCGCGGATCGCCATCGCGCCGTTCGCCGAACTGGAACGCGCGCCCGAGCACGTCCACACCTACCGGATCACGCCGCTGGCGTTGTGGAACGCCCGTGCGGCCGGCCACGACGCCGAGCAGGTCGTCGACGCGCTGACGACGTACTCGCGGTTCCCCGTCCCCCAGCCCCTGCTCATCGACATCGTGGACACGATGGGCCGGTTCGGGCGGCTGCAGATCGCCAACCACCCGGCGCACGGCCTGGTCATGTCGACCATCGACCGCGCGGTGCTGGAGGAGATCCTCCGGCACAAGAAGATCAGCCCGATGCTGGGCGCGCGGATCGACGAGGACACCGTCATCGTGCATCCGTCCGAACGCGGACGGCTCAAGCAGGCGTTGCTGAAGGTCGGCTGGCCGGCGGAGGACCTCGCCGGTTACGTCGACGGTGAGGCCCACCCGATCGAACTCGACGAAGCCGACTGGGAGCTGCGCGACTACCAGCGCAAGGCCGCGGAGGCGTTCTGGGCCGGCGGGTCCGGCGTCGTGGTGCTGCCCTGCGGCGCGGGCAAGACGCTGGTCGGCGCCGCGGCCATGGCGCACGCGAAGGCGACGACGCTGATCCTGGTGACGAACACCGTCGCCGGACGGCAATGGAAACGGGAACTCATCGCGCGGACCTCGCTGACCGAGGAGGAGATCGGCGAGTACTCCGGCGAGAAGAAGGAGATCCGGCCGGTCACCATCGCGACGTACCAGGTGGTCACGCGCAAGACCAAGGGCGAGTACCGGCATCTCGACCTGTTCGACTCGCGCGACTGGGGCCTGGTGGTCTACGACGAGGTCCACCTGCTGCCCGCGCCGGTCTTCCGGATGACCGCGGACCTGCAGTCGCGACGGCGGCTCGGGCTGACCGCGACCCTGGTGCGCGAGGACGGACGCGAGGGTGACGTGTTCTCCCTGATCGGCCCGAAGCGGTACGACGTCCCCTGGCGCGACATCGAGGCGCAAGGCTGGATCGCACCGGCGGAATGCACCGAGGTCCGGGTGACGCTGACCGACGCCGAGAGGCTCGCGTACGCGACGGCCGAGGCCGAGGAGCGGTACAAGCTGGCGGCGACCGCGGACACCAAGACCAAGGTGATCAAATCACTGGTCGACCGGCATCCCGGCGAACCGACGCTGGTCATCGGCGCCTACCTCGACCAGCTGGAGATGATCGGCGACGAACTGGACGCGCCGGTGATCCAGGGCGCGACGCGGAACAAGGAGCGCGAGGAGCTGTTCGACGCGTTCCGGCGCGGGGAGATCAAGACGCTGGTCGTTTCGAAGGTCGCGAACTTCTCGATCGACCTGCCGGAGGCTTCGGTGGCGATCCAGATCTCCGGCACGTTCGGTTCGCGGCAGGAGGAAGCACAGCGCCTCGGACGGCTGCTGCGGCCGAAGGGCGACGGACGGCAGGCGCACTTCTACTCGGTCGTCTCGCGGGACACCGTCGACACGGAGTACGCGGCGCACCGGCAGCGGTTCCTGGCCGAACAGGGCTACGCGTACCGGATCGTGGACGCGGACGACCTGCTTCGCCCCCTGTGACGCGTCGCGTTTAGCCCGCTAAACGCGATCCTGAGGGCGGGGTCCCGCGAACGGGGTATCGAAAACTGTCGGTGCTTCGAACTAGTGTTCGGGTAGAGTTGACCGAACACCAGTTCGAGGGGAAGCCGATGACGATCGCACCGTTCCGCCAAGGCACGCCGCCCGTCCAGACCCTGCCGCCCGGCCGATGGCATGGCCGGATCTGGGTTTCGGATCTGCCTTTGGCCAGGCCAGAGCGCTACACCGGCTGTGTCGCGGAGTTCGACCGCTCCGGGCTGTGGCCGGTGCTGATCCCGCACGATCAGCGATTCGCGGTCAACGGCGAGGACTGGATCGACGACCGCGGCAGGCTCGCCCCGGCCGACCACCGGATCTCCTCGGTCGACCCGGCCGAGGTGCTGGCCCGCTGGTGGGACACGTCGTGCTGCGACGGCGCCTGCCTTCGCCCGTTCGGCGCGAAGTTCCCCGGTCTCGCCCGCCGCCCCTCGCGCCGGGCGGATCCGCTGGCCGAGGCGGGCAACACGGGGTCGATCCTCGCCGCCCGCGCCCCGCACCGGCTCGCGCTGGTGCAGACCGAACGCCCGGCCGACATCCCGGCGATCCTGGGCTGGACGGGCATGATCAAGGCGACCGACCAGGTCCACGAGCTCTCCGCGGTCCTGCGCAGCTGGGAAGACCGCTTCGGCGCGACGCTCACGGTGCTGGGCTTCGACTCGATGGAGCTGTCGGTGGCCGCGCCGCCGCGCACCCAGGGCCGCGCGCTCACGGTCGCCGCCGAGCATCGCTCGTTCTGCCTGCCCTCGTTCGCGGGTCAGCCGGGCAATCTGCGCGAGTTCGCCTCCAGTCTCGTCCAGACCCGCCGGTGGCGGTTCTCGTGGGCCTGAGCGGGCGTTTGCGCCGGATCGAGAGGGGGAATCACCGCAGCGCGGAAAGGTGGTGATCGACGTCGCCGAGATCAGGATCGGCACCTCGGGCTGGCGCTATCCGCCGTGGCGCGGGGACTTCTACCCTCGCGGCCTGGTGCAGCGGCGCGAGCTGGAATACCTGTCCAGCCGGATGAACTCAGCGGAGATCAACGGCTCGTTCTACTCCCTGCAACGGCCCGAGCGGTACCGCGCGTGGGTCGAGCAGACTCCGGACGACTTCGTCTTCGCCGTGAAGGGCGGCCGCTTCATCACGCATATGAAGCAGCTGCGCGACGTCGAGACGCCGCTGGCGAACTTCTTCGCGTCCGGGGTGCTGGCGCTCGGCCGGAAGCTGGGGCCGTTTCTCTGGCAACTGCCGCCGCGGCTGGCGTTCGACGCCGAACGCGTCGAGAAGTTCTTCAAGCTGTTGCCGCGCACCAGCCACGCCGCCGCCAAACTCGCGAGCAAGCACGACGACAAACTCAAGGGCGAAGCGCACACCGACTCGAAGCCGCGCCGGAAGCTCCGGCACGCCGTCGAAGTACGGCATCCGAGTTTCGCCGAGCCGGAAAGCCTCGAGCTGTTCCGCGCGCACGGCATCGCGCTCGTGGTCGCCGACACCGCGGGCAAATTCCCGTTCGTCGAAGAGATGACGAGTGACGAATTCGCCTACGTCCGCCTGCACGGCGACGAGGAACTGTACGTCAGCGGGTACAGCGACGAGTCTCTCGAAGAGTGGGCCCGCAAGATCGAACGCTGGGATCGCGACACGTACGTCTACTTCGACAACGACGTCAAGGTCGAGGCACCGAAGAACGCGATCACGCTCGCGAAACTCCTGGCGTGAGCCGCGCACGCTGCACAGTCAGCGCACAGTGAGCGGTGTGCTGTTAAGTGAGCCAGGAGGCACGGGCGTACTCGCGTGCTGCGACTGGGGGTCGGCACGCCGGGCGCCCGTGCCTCACCAAGCCTGCTCCGTTTTGACCTCGTCGCCCACGAGCGAGGCCAGCTTCGTCCGGACGTCCTCGGCGTCCGGATGCGACAGTTCGGTCAGCACCCGGACCGAACGCAGCCAGCATTCACGCGCCGCCGAGGGATCACCGTGCCGCAGATGGATTCCGCCGAGCTGGGCCAGCACGTCGGCCGCCTCGTAGAGCTCGCCGTGGGCGAAGAACATCTCGACGGCCCGCCGCATGCAGGCGATGCCCTCGTCGCTCCTGCCCAGTCCGACGAGGGCGACTCCCTTGGTGTGGAGGGTGAAACGGGCCTCGTCCGGGAGCCCGTGCGCCTCCAGCGCCAAGGCTTGATCGGCATAGCCGAGCGCCTGCTCGAAGCGGCCGGCGTGAGCGCAGATGTCGCCGAGGGCCTGCAACGCACTGGCCTCCATGCCGGCGCCGACGTTGCTCTCCCGGATGAGCCGCAACGCGCGCGTCCCGTATTCCCAGGCCGTTTCGAAGTCCTGACTGGCCAGCGTGAGGTTGTAGAGGGCCCGCGCCTCGCCCTGCCGGTCACCGACCTGTCGCTGAAGTTCGACGACCTGCTTCAGGTAGGCGATGCTGGCCTCGTAGTGGCGGGCGACCCCACAGGCCACTCCGAGTCCGCTGAGGATGGCGGCCTCACCGGAGCGGTCTCCCAGGTCACGGGTGGCGCGGAGCGCCACGCCGAACACCGAACGCCAGTCCTCAAGCCGGGATCGCACGATGAAGTACGACTGCAGCAGCCACGCCAGCTGCCAGCACTCCCGGTGCCGCCGCTCCCGATACGCGACGTTCACCGCGGCGATGAGGTTCCCCGCCTCCTCGTCGAACCAGTCGAGCGCCTGTTCGTAATGCCCGAACTTCACTCCCGCGCCGTCGAACCGCTCGGGCTCGATGACCCGGTAGTGCCGTTCCGGCCGCAAGAGCCGGGACGCGTTCAGCGCCGACGCCAGCGACGCGTGGAGCAGCCTGTCCAGCACCTCAGCCCGCACCTCGGGCCCGTCCACCTTCGCCGAAAGTTCGGCCGCGTACGCCCGGATGAGGTCGTGGAACTGGTACCGGCCGGGCCGGGACCGGGCGATCAGGTGCGCGGAAGCCAGTTTCGCCAGATCCTCGTGGGCTTCCGCGATGTCGGCCCCGGCCACCGCCGCGGCCACGGGCGCGCTGAAGTCGCCGCCGGTGAGCAGGCCGAGCAGCCGCAGCATCCGCGCGGCGCGTTCGTCGAGCGCGCGGTACGAGTACGAGAAGACGGCCCGGATGTTCGTCTCGTCGCCGTCGGCGAGGTCGAACGAGCCCAGCCTGTCCTGTTCGGTGTCGAGCAGCCGGACGAACTCCCGCAGTGCGAGGTCCGGGAACTGCGCCGCCCGTACGGCGAGGATCCGGATGGCCAGCGGCAGTCCGCCGCAGTACCGGACGAACCGTTCGGCGGCCTCGGGATCCTCGGTGACCCGGTCCAGCCCGATCGTCGAAGCGACGAGGGCGATCGCGTCCTCGTCCGGCAGCTCCTCCAGCGCGACGCGGCGCGCGCCATGGGTCGCCACGAGCGCCTGCAACTGCCAGCGGCTGGTCACCACCACCAGGCAACCGGGACCGGGCAGCAGCGGCCGCACCTGCTCGGTGCTCGCGGCGTTGTCGAGCAGGATCAGCATCCGGCGGCCGGCGCTGTAGGTGCGCCAGGTGGCCGCGCGGCCGTCGGCATCGGCGGGGATCCGGTCGGCGGGGACACCGACGGAGACGAGCATCGTTTCGAGCGCGGTGGCGGGTTCGACCCGGTCGCCGGGGCCGTATCCGCGCAGGTTGAGGTACACCTGCCCGCCGGGGAACCGCTCGCCGACCTCGTGCGCGAAATGGACGGCGAGCGTCGTCTTGCCGACGCCACCCATGCCCTCGATCGACGCGATGGGCGTCGATCTCTCGGTGTCGAGCGCCTCCGGGACCAGTTCGTGAAGTGCCTTGAGATCGCGCTGACGGCCGGAGAAGACCCGGAGATCCGTCGGAAGCTGGCGCGGGATCAGCGGTTCGGCGCCGAGGCGATACCGCGTCAGTTCGGAGTCCAATGTGGTCTCGACGGACTCTTCACCGGTCAAGATCGCCTCGTGCGCGCGCTGCAGCGAGGCGCCGGGGTCCAGGCCGAGCTCTTCGGCGAGCACCGCGGCGATCCGGCGGTAGACGTTCAGCGCCTCGGCCTGCCTGCCCGAGCGGTACAGCGCGATCATCAGCTGTTCGTGCAGCCGCTCCCGCAACGGATGCTCGCGGCACAGCCTGGTCAGCTCGGGAACGACGGTGGCGTGATCGCCGAGGGCGAGGAGCGCGTCGGCCCACTGCTCACGGACGCGAAGACGCTCCTCGCTCAGCTGGTCGGCTTCGTCCCGAAGCAGCGCTTCGGAATGGACGTTCTGCAGCGCCGGACCGCGCCATTCGGACAGCGCGGCGGCGAACTTCGCCGCGGCCTGACGCAGGTCGCCGTCTCGCGCGGAGTCCGCACCCGCCGAGGCGAGCGCGCGGAAGCGGGCGAGGTCGAGCAGGTTCTCGTCGAGTTCGAGCAGGTAGCCGCCGCGTTCGGTGCGGATGGTGACCTCGTCGCCGAGCGCGCGCCGGACCCGCAGGATGTAGGTCTGCAAAGCGCCCTTGGACCGTCTCCGGTCGTCGGGCCAAAGCCAGCGGCTCAGTTCCTCGACCGGCACCACGCTGTTCGCGCGCAGCAGCAGGCCGGCCAGCACGATGAGCGGTCTGCTGCCGCCAAGGGGCACCGGCAGCCCGTCCGCCGTGACCTCGGTGGGCCCCAGCACGCGAAAGTCGAGTGCCACGTCGCTCATTCTGGCCGGGATCGGGTGAAACGGCACGCGTTTGAAGGCGGTGACATGATCGGCGTCGATGGACGTCTACGCGATCCCCTTGCGCACGCGGTTCCGCGGCATCACGGTCCGTGAAGGACTGCTGATCCACGGTGAAGCGGGCTGGGGCGAGTTCTGCCCGTTCTCCGACTACTCGGACGCCGAAAGCGCGCCGTGGCTCGCGTCCGCGCTGGAGGCGAGCGAGCGCGGATGGCCTTCACCGGTGCGGGACAGCGTCGAGGTGAACGCGACCGTCCCGGTGGTGTCGCCGGACAAGGCGTACGAACTCGTCTCCGCGTCGGGCTGCCGCACCGCGAAGGTGAAGGTCGCCGACCCGAGGGTGAGCCTCGCCGAGGACTGCGCCCGGGTGGAGGCGGTGCGTGCCGCGCTCGGCTCGTCGGGCGCGGTCCGCGTCGACGCGAACATGGCCTGGGACGTGGACACCGCGGTCAAGGCCATCGGTGAACTGGACCGCGCGGCGGGCGGCCTGGAATACGTCGAACAGCCGTGCCCGTCGATCGGGGAACTGGCCCACGTCCGGCGCCGGGTCGAGGTCCGGATCGCCGCCGACGAATCCATCCGCCGGGCCGAAGACCCGCTCAAGGTGGCCGTGGCGGGAGCCGCCGACGTGGCGGTGCTGAAGGTCGCGCCACTGGGCGGGGTCCGGCGCGCGCTGGAGGTCGCCGAAGCCTGCGGCCTGCCGTGCGTGGTGTCCTCCGCCGTCGAGACGAGCGTCGGGCTCGCCGCCGGACTGGCGCTCGCGGGCGCACTGCCCACTTTGGACTTCGCGTGCGGGCTTGGCACGATGTCGTTGCTGACCGGGGATGTCTGCGGCGCCTCACTGTCCCCTGTGGACGGTCACCTGCCGGTGCCACGCCAGGCGCCGGAACCGGATCTGCTCTCCGCGCACGCCGCCACCTCGGACGTCCGCGCGGCCTGGGAAGCCCGCTTCACCCGGGTCCGCGCCCACCTCCCGACGCCATGAAAGGTCCTTTCCTTGCAAAATTTGCAAGGAAAGGACCTTTCATGGCGCTCGGCGCAGGGTCAGCCGCAGTGCTCCAGCGGGGATTCGTAGCTGGCGGAACCCGCCGAGCCACCCCACCTGACGCATTTGGCGCCGGCGGCCGCGCTCACCGGACCGGCGTAGTACTCGAAGCTGCCGGAGTCGGTCTTCCGTGCCGAACCCTCCACTTCGAGGAAGGCCGAAACCGCGCTGCCGGTGCCGACCGAGGTCGCCTTGATGGTGGTGACGCAGTTGGCCTTGGTCGTGCCGTTGTACAGCAGGTACGTGGTCGCGGCGCTGCCGAGGGCCTGCGAGTCGATCACCTTGTAGTCGTCGCCGCACACCTCGACGGCGTCATACGGGTTGGGGTTCCCGGTGCCGCTGCAGGTGTTCTTCGAAGTCACGTTGGCGTTGGGGTAGCCGAATTTCACGCCGTTGAAGTACGCGGGCTTGATGTTGTCCGGCCACGAGGCGTCGTTGGTGCGGACTTCGTAGTGCAGGTGGGGGCTGATGTTGTTGCCCGGCTTGGAGGTGTTGCCGACCTCGCCGATCTTCTGGCCCTGCGCGACCTGCGCGCCCGCCGCGACCGAGCGGACCTTCAGATGCGCGTAGTAGGTCGACCACCCCCCACCGTGGTCGATCTTCACCAGGTTGCCGAAGCCGTTCGCCGAACCCTGGTGCGCCGAGGTGACCACCTTGCCCGCGGCCGCGGCGACGACGGGGTCGCCGAGGTCCGCGTCCGCGGAACCGCCGCGGTTGAAGTCGATTTCGTACGCCCGGTGCGCGCTGCTGTTGTCGTTGTCGCCGTTCCACACCTGGTTGCAGGGGAACGGGAGCTGGAAGTTGGGACGCGGCCCGACGGCGGCTTCGGCCGACGTCGCGGTGATCGCCAGCCCGGCCATGCCAAGCAACGCGGTGGCGGCCGCGGTGACCACTCGTCTGAATCTCATCGGATGTCCTTTCTCGGCGTTTCGTGAGAAGCGTCCCGAAAGGGCGTACAAGTGAGATACAAACGAACACGAGTCCTCCTGGCCGAGGGGCCGCCAGGAGGACTCGTGTCTCAGCCGATCCGCTCGATGACCGCGCGGCGGATCAAGAACTTCCCTGGTTCGCGGACCTGTTCGAAGGCCGCGTCGTTCAGCAGCGCGCAACTGCCGGAGACACCGGTGACCTCGACGGTCGTGGACCTGTCGTTGTCCAGGTTCGTCACCTTCAGCCTGGTACCGGCCGGGAACTCGCTGCTGGACGCGGCCGGCGCGCCGCCCTCGCCGGACAGCGTCACCGTGGAACCCTGGCAGACGACCTCGCCGCCTGCCGCGCCCTGCTCGACAGCCTCGTCTTCGGCGGCCTGGTTCCGCTCCTGTTTCCCACCGTCGGCCCGCACGTCCTCGGTGCACCCCGCCGTCTGGCGACGCTGCTGGATGAGGTCGACCACGGCCCGCCGGTTCGCGATCCGCGCCTCGGAGAGGGCGTCCGGGTTCGACTGCTGCCCGTCGATGAAGTTCAGGTTGTTCCGGAGGGCCGCGTCCAGTCCCTGACAGCTTTCCGCCGCTTGCCCGTCCGGGGTGCTCACCGCGAACATCACCGCGGCGATGGCGGCCACCCCGAGTACGGACGCAAAGCCGATCGTCGCGCGCTTGCGGTGTTTCCCGGCGCTCTTCGTCATCCGTGTTTCCTCCGGTCCGGTTCCTCCTCACCCACATCTGGAGATACGGTCGGATAACGGAAGTGGTTCAAACCGATTTCAGCCCAGCCACGGCTTCGCGATCCGCGCGTAGGTGCCGTCGTTCAGCGCCAGGTGCAGCCACTGGTCGATCCATTCCTTGAAGACGACGTCGCGCGGCAGGAGGTACGCCTTCTCCGAGAAGGTGAACGGCTCGTCGGGGTGCACCGCGCACAGTCGCGGATTCTGCTTCGCCTGCCAACGGGTTTCGGTCGCGTCGGTGATCATCAGGTCGGCGCGGCCCGCCATGATCTCGGCGAAGATGGTGTTGTTGTCCGGATGCCGCACGATGGTCGCCTGCTTGAGCTCGGCATCGGCGAACTGTTCGTTGGTACCGCCCGGATTCACGATCACCCGCACCCCCGGCCGATCGATCTGCTCCAGAGTCGCGAACCGCTTTTCGTTCTCGCACAAGGTGATCGGCGTCTTGCCGTCACGAAGATAGGGAGCCGTGTAGAAGCCTTTCTTGGCGCGATCCAGCGTGACCGAAACACCACCCATCGCCAGATCGCATTTCCGGCCGACGTCGTCGGCGATCGCCTTCCAAGTGGTCTGGACCAACTGGAGGCGGACCCCGAGCCGCTGCGCGAGGTCACCGGCGAGGTCGATGTCGATCCCGCTCCACGCACCGGCCGCGTCCCGGTAGGTGAACGGGCGGTAGTCCCCCGTCGAGCACACGCGGAGCTCGCCGCGGGCCTGGACGACGTCGAGCCTGCTCTGTGCGCCATACCCCTCGGGCGCGGCACTGGCCGTGCCGATTCCCAGCACGGTCAGCACCGCGATTCCGAAGGTGAGCGTCTTCGCCTTGATCGTCATCAAGGCATTTTCCACGCCCTGAGGTAAGCGTGCACCAGCCAAGCGTCGGCCCATTCGGTGTCCGGCAGCTCCGGCAGCGGCGACGAACCGCGCACCAGCTCGTCCAGCCGTCGCTCAAGGGACTCGGCCGCTTCCAACGCTTCTTCGCGGGTCTTCTTGCCCTGCCTCAGATCGCGAAGCCAGCTCAGCCACGGTTCGGCGACGGGCAAGGAGATCCGCCCGGTCTCCAGCAGCTCCACCCCCTGCACGCCGAGACGCACCATGTGCATGGCGAACTTCGTGTCGAAACCGTACTTCTCGATCAGCTCCGGCCGCCCGGTCTTGCCACGCAGCCCCAGCATCCGTTCGCGCTGCGCACGCGAATAGCCGAGGAACCGCAGGCCCGCGCGGCGCGAGACGATCCGGTGCGCGTTCTCACGCAGCTCGGCGCCGAGTTCGTCGATCGCCACGATCTCGGATTCCGGTACGAACAGCGGCAGCAGCACGGTCGGGTTCCCGCTGAGCGCGAGACGGATCCACTTGCGCAGCGAGTAGACGGTCAGGTCGAGGTCACCGGGACCCGACCGGACGCCTTCGGGCTGCGTCCGGAAGATGTACTGCTCGAACCGCTTCAGGCCGATCACGTGGTCCGGCGGCTCGACGCAGATGCCGAGCTCGTCCCGGTCGTCCTGGCCGAGCACGGCGGTGCCGTGCAGCCCGGACCCGACCTGGCAGCGCAGGATCGTGCCCTGCTCGGCGATGGCGGCGAATTCGGGGCTGTCGTGTTTCACCGGACAAGTTGTACCCGCGAGGCCGCCCGTCGGGCATCCGGTTTTACCGACCCTCAGGGGTCCGATTCCAGGGTCGGCTCCGGGCCGTTCCCCGATGTGCCAAGGGGCGTTCCGAGGCGAACATTGAGCCATGACGAACAGCGTGTACACCCCCCAGGCCACCAAGAAGCTCTACCGCAGCCGCACCGACAAGATGCTCGCGGGCGTCGCCGGCGGCTGGGCCGCCTACCTCGGCGTCGACGCCGCGATCCTGCGGATCGCCCTCGTGGCGAGCGTCTTCTTCACCGCCGGATTCGCGATCCCGGTCTACGCCGCCGCGTGGCTGCTGACTCCGGAACAGGCCGAAGACTCCTGAACGCGGGCTGCCGCCGCGCGCAGGGGACGCGGCGGCAGCCGGATCGCGTTTAGCGGGCTAAACGCGATCCGGGGGCCGGGGGTGCAGGGGAACAGGGGGATCAGGTGAGGGGCCCGGACATGGGGATGTCCGGGCTTTTCGCTTTTCAGCCGCGCGATCGCGCGACCACCGTTACACTCCCCATGACTTTGTCACAGGGAGCGGGAAGCGGGGGCCTCCATGGCCGACAGGTATCTGAGCCTCAGCGAGTACAAGAAGATGCTCGACGACGCGATCGACGACTTCCACAAGGCGCTCACCAAGCGCTGGATGGAAGACGCCGTCGACGCCATGACGCGGCTCTCGACCACCGTCCCGTGCTCGACGGAGCCCTGGGCCTGGCAGTGGCCGGTCGAATCGTACGGCCACCTCTCGGGCGCCGACGATGTCTGCGGCTACCTGACCTGGGTCGAGGACGGCATGCTCGGCCATTACAAGGACGTCCATTGCCAGGGCTGGAATCCGCAGACCCAGAAGTACGTCGAGTGCCATGTCGAACGGAACCTGGCCCAGATCGAGCGGCTGGCCTGGAACCGGCGCCAGGAAGTCGTCAAGTTCGTCCCGCAGCTGGAGGGCCCCGACCTCTCGAAGCTGGAGGCCGCCCACAACACGTTCCTGAACGTCGCCGGCAACCTCGGCTTCCAGGACAAGAACGGGCGGGTGACCGAACTGCTCGGGCAGGGTGAGGTCGTCCGGAACGTCGAGTGGCTGGACGGGACGACCAGCGCGAACGAGGAATGGTTCGTCGAGTGGACCGGACTCGCCGCCAAGGCCTTCCGGGACGGATTCTTCGCCTCGATCGCGCCGACCATCCTGAACCAGGCACTCATCCTCGCCAGCCTGTCCACCCTCTACTCCACGCGCGCCACGACGATCCAGGTGACCCGGCTCAACACCATCAAACGGCTCAACTGGGCCACCAAGAAGATGGACGAAAAGATCACCCTCAAGACCTTCACCGCGGACTCGATCCTGGAGAAGGTCGACCGGGTGCAAGCGGTCCACGGGGTCGTGACCAATCTGCTGGCCGCGGGGGCGAAACTCAGCAAGGCCGTCGGTACCGTCAACAAGGCGGCAGGGCAGGTCCTCGGCCCGGCAGGCGCCGTCCTCACCCTGGTCGGTTTCGTCGGCGGGATCATCAGGGACAGTACCTTCGAGCGGAACGCCATGTCCCTCCAGGACATCCTGCAGAGCCTCACCACCTCGATCCAAGACGAACACAACGCGCTGACCGGCCTCGAAGCCGACTTCGGCGAGGACGTGCTGACACTGCAAAAGGCGATCGCGGGGGTGCACAGCTACAACCTCGAACTCTACGACCTCACCGCGAACACGCTGCCGAACCAGACCGACCGCGCGAAATACAAAGGGATCAGGGTCGAGGTCCATTTCCTGCTGAGGGTGGCGCAAACCTGCTTCGAAGCGGCCGACGCCTATTCGGCACAACTGCGGATTCTCGCCCAGGCCGATGTCGCCGACCGGCACCTCGCGGGCCGTGACGAGCAGACCTGCACGGGCGACGACTCGACGCTGGAGATCCGCGACGCCGTCGAACAGTTCATGAGGACGAGCTGTGCTCGATTCCTCCTCGCCGGTGAGCAGCTCAGGAAGGCGGCCGAAGCCTACGCGAAAACGGACGGCGAACTTTCGGACGATCTCAAGAAGCTGTTCGCCGACTGGGAAAGCGCCAACAAGAACCGGGGAAAGATCGACCCCAATCCCGAGACGGTGGAAGTGGAAGGCGCGGCCGAGGAGGCGGGCAAAACCGACCGGACGGGCCTCGAACCGAGGAAGCCTGCGGAGCCGACATCCACCGACCCGTACGAGAAGGACCGCCTTCAGCAAGGCGGGAAGTACATAGTGGACGGTCAAAACTAGGCCCACGCTCACCGGGCTCGCCACGACACGGGCCCGGATTGGCTAGTTCGCGCGGCGTCGGCACAGTGGGTCGTGAGTGGCGATTCGTGTTCTATTGAGGGGCAAGGCAAACATGGTGCGATCGGCTCGCTGCCTGGCGGCAGGCGAGGAGCTCCGCGCCGAGGCGGGGCGCGTCGCGCGACTGTCCACAAGGGACACCTTTCGAGGACTCGATGTCAGGTTGATGACGCTATGTGCGGTTCCGCGTGGGGTCGTGAGTGGCAAATAGGGTTAGAACCCTCATTGCCACTCACGACCCCATTCAGGACCGCACATTCAGGCATCGACCAGACATCGAGCCGACAGGGAATGTCTCTTGTGGACAGTCACGGCCGCGACCGCCCTCAAGGGGAGCCTCTCGCCTGTCGCCAGTCCGTGAAGGCCTCCTTCACTACCTTGAGGGTAGGGAAGGAGGCCTTCACGGACTTGACCGACGCCTTAAGGCGCACTCGCGACATAAGAAAAGCCCGGACGCGCGAGGCGCGTCCGGGCTTTCCGGTGTTACAGGCTCGAACTCAGAAGTCCATGCCGCCCATGCCACCGGACGGGTCGGCGGGAGCGGCCGAGGCCTTCTCCGGCTTGTCCGCCACGACGGCTTCGGTGGTCAGGAACAGCGCCGCGATGGAAGCGGCGTTCTGCAGCGCGGAGCGGGTGACCTTCGTGGGGTCCGGCACGCCGGCGGCGAGCAGGTCCTCGTAGACACCGGTGGCGGCGTTGAGGCCGTGACCCTGCGGGAGGGACTTGACCTTCTCCGCCACGACGCCGCCTTCGAGGCCGGCGTTGATCGCGATCTGCTTGAGCGGCGCCTCGACGGCGACCTTGACGATGTTGGCACCAGTGGCCTCGTCGCCCTCGAGCTTCAGACCGGCGAAGGCAGCCTCGGCGGCCTGGATGAGAGCGACGCCACCACCGGCGACGATGCCCTCTTCGACGGCGGCCTTGGCGTTGCGCACCGCGTCCTCGATGCGGTGCTTGCGCTCCTTCAGCTCGACCTCGGTGGCGGCACCGGCCTTGATGACGGCCACGCCGCCGGCCAGCTTCGCCAGCCGCTCCTGGAGCTTCTCGCGGTCGTAGTCCGAGTCCGAGTTGTCGATCTCGGCACGGATCTGGTTGACGCGACCCTGGATCTGGTCGGCGTCGCCCGCGCCCTCGACGATGGTGGTCTCGTCCTTGGTGATGACGGCCTTGCGCGCCTTGCCCAGCAGGGAAAGGTCGGCGTTCTCCAGCTTGAGGCCGACGTCCTCGGAGATGACCTGGCCACCGGTCAGGATCGCGATGTCCTGCAGGATCGCCTTGCGGCGGTCACCGAAGCCCGGCGCCTTGACGGCGACGGACTTGAAGGTGCCACGCATCTTGTTGACGATCAGGGTGGCGAGAGCCTCGCCCTCGACGTCTTCGGCGATGATCAGCAGCGGCTTGCCGGACTGGATGACCTTCTCCAGCAGCGGCAGCACGTCCTTGACGGTGGAGATCTTGGAACCGAAGAGGAGGACGTACGGGTCCTCGAGCTCGGCTTCCTGACGCTCCGGGTCGGTCACGAAGTAACCGGAGATGTAGCCCTTGTCGAAGCGCATACCCTCGGTGAGCTCGAGCTCGAGCCCGAAGGTGTTGCTCTCCTCGACGGTGACGACGCCTTCCTTGCCGACCTTGTCCAGCGCCTCGGCGATGAGCTCACCGATGGTGCGGTCAGCGGCCGAGATCGAGGCGGTAGCAGCGATCTGCTCCTTGGTCTCGATCTGGACGGCCATCTTGTGCAGCTGCTCGGTGATGGCCTCGACGGCCGCCTCGATGCCGCGCTTCAGGCTGATGGGGTCGGCCCCGGCGGCGACGTTGCGCAGACCCTCGCGGACGAGAGCCTGGGCGAGCACGGTGGCGGTGGTGGTGCCGTCACCCGCGACGTCGTCGGTCTTCTTGGCAACTTCCTTGACGAGCTCGGCCCCGATCTTCTCCCACGGGTCCTCGAGCTCGATCTCCTTGGCGATGGAGACACCGTCGTTGGTGATCGTCGGCGCGCCCCACTTCTTTTCGAGCACGACGTTCCGGCCCCGCGGGCCGAGGGTCACCTTGACGGCTTCGGCGAGGATGTTCAAGCCGCGCTCTAGACCGCGGCGGGCGTCCTCGTCGAACGCGATCAGTTTGGCCATTGCGGTGTGGTCCTCCGGTATTGGGCGCCACCGCCGCGCTGTGGTCAGCGGCGGCAGCAGGACTCTTCCTCGGCCAGGCTCGGTGCCCGCGACGGACGACCCACCCCGTGAAGGGTGCGGCCTCACCGTCCCGACCTTCAGACGAGCGGTCGGTGACCGCTTGTCTGGCACTCGACGGCGTCGAGTGCCAACACCGTGTTTAGCACTCTCCGGGGTCGAGTGCAAGAACCGCAGGTCAGCGCGGTGGTATTCAGTTGCTCGGCTTGATGGAGATCGACGTCGGCGGGGCCTTCAGCGACGACTGCGGGGACTGCGACTGCGAGCCGCCGGGGCCGACCGGGATGTTCGGCGCGGTGGTCTGCGGGCCGTTGCCGCCGCTCGAGTCACTGAAGACGAAGATCGCGGCGACGATCGCGCCGGCGACCACGAGGACGCCGACGATGATCCAGATCCACTTGGCGCCGCCGCCCTTCTTCTTGGGCTGGAAGCCGCCCTGCTGCTGCGGCGGCGGACCGTAACCGGGTGGCGGACCCTGCTGGAAGCCACCCTGCTGCTGGAACCCGCCTTGCTGCGGCGGCGGGCCGTAGCCCGGCGGCGGACCCTGCTGGAACCCGCCCTGCTGCTGGTAGCCACCCTGCTGCGGCGGCGGGCCGTAACCCGGCGGCGGGCCCTGCCCCGGGGGCGGGCCCTGCGGCCCCGGTCCCTGCTGGCCGTAGCCCGGCTGCTGTCCTCCATACGGGTGCACGGGGCCCCCCTCTCCCTGTGGCGGCGTGTTCTGCCTAGGCGCCTGATGCGGTACCGCCTGCTGGACGGTCGCGGCGGCCGCCTGCCCGGGCGGACCCGGAGGCTCGTTCGAGGTCGCGAGCGGACCCAGCGCGCGCCTGGCGGCCGCGATCATCTCAACACAGTTCGGGTAGCGATCGGCGGGATTCTTCGCCATTCCCTTCCGGATGACCTCGTCGATACCCGCGGGCAGGCCGACGATCCGGGAGATGGCGGGGGGTTCGCCGTTCAGGTGCCCCTTGATGACCGTCTGCACGTCGCCCTTGAAGGGCGGGCTGCCGGTCAGGCAGGCGTAGAGGACACAGGTGAGCGCGTACTGATCGGTGCGGCCGTCGAGCGGCTCGCCGCGCAGATGCTCAGGGGCGGCGTAGGTCGGCGAGCCCAGGAAGTCGCCACCGCGGGTCCGGTGCCCGGTGGCGCCGCGCCGGGTCAGGCCGAAGTCGGCGACGTAGACGTGCTCGCGCGAGGTCTCCTTGCTGGTGACCAGGACGTTGGCCGGTTTGACGTCGAGGTGCACGAGACCGCGGTTGTGCAGGGTGTCGAGCGCGTCGGCGACCTGGTCGAGCATGGTCAGCGCGCGGGAGGGCGCGATCGGGCCGCCGGAGATCAGGCCGGCGAGGTCCCCGCCGTCGACCATCCGCATGGCGATGTAGAGCATGCCTTCGAGCTCGCCGAAGTCGTACAAGGGCACGACGTTGGCATGGTCGATCGCGGACGTGTTCCGCGCCTCGTCGACGAAGCGTTCGCGGAACTCGGCGTCGGCCCCGAGGTGATCACCGATGACCTTCAGTGCCACCTTGCGTCCGAGCCGCACGTCCGTGGCCTTGTAGGTCACGCTCATGCCGCCCTTGCCGAGCACCCCGTCGATGCGGTAGTTGCCCAGCCGGCGACCGGTCAGGTCCCCCGACTCATCGCCTGTCACGCAGCGCAGCCTAACGCGCCAGTTCCGGAGGCCGCCGGGGGTTCGCCCGAACCAAGGTCTCCTCCGATCAGGAGACCTTGCGCACGTCCGCCGCTTGACTCCGCCCGTCACGCCCGGACTGGACTTCGAATTCCACGCGATCACCCTCGTCGAGCGTCCGGAACCCGTCGGCCTGAATGGCCGAGTAGTGGACGAAGACGTCGGGCCCTTCGGTGGATTCGATGAATCCGTAGCCCTTTTCCGAGTTGAACCACTTGACGGTGCCGACTGCCACGGCGCCCTCCCTCAGCACGGGATCCGCCGTCCTTCTCTGCCCCGGGCGGCGGTTTCGAGTGCAGTTCACGCTACCCGAATTACCGGCGTCGGCAATGGTCGATTCGTCCCAAGGTCACCCGCGAGAAAGCCGCCTATTGCGCGATTGCACAAGGACGCGTCCTGGTCCTGCGAAGTCCAGCGCGAGCCCTTCGCCGGTCCGGACCGACTGCGGACCGGACTGGTCGACGGCGCGGAGGCGGCACTGCACGGTGTCCGGATAGGCCAGCAGGAAGTCCGGCCGGACGGTGACCAGTTCGCCGGCGGCGAGTTCGAAGGCGTCGACCGGGCCCTGCGCGGCCAGTACGAGCGGGCCGCTTCCGCTGTAATGCTCCAGGAAACCCGCGTCGGCCCCGAAGAGCTTCTGCAGCGGCGCCCAGCCGGGATCCTGCCTGACGGTCGCCGGCCGGGCGAGGATCGCGTCGCGGCTCACGCACCAGCCCGCCCCGCCGGCGAATTCCAGCGGGTAGACGTCACCGGCGGCCAGCGGCGCGAAGTCGATCCAGCCGCCGCCCTCCGGCGCGTTGAACACCGACGGCGCGGTCTTGCCCGCCCGGGAACCCCCGCGTGCCGGAACGGTTTCCGTGATGCCGAAGCTGCTGGCGAGCATGGTGTCCCCGGCGGCCTGGACGGCCTCGCCGGGGGACAACAGCACGCGCGCGACCCCGAAGTTCGGGGTGTGCCTGGTCTGGACGCGCATGGCTCAGCGCGAGGGGACCTGGGCGATCACCCAGGCGGACAGCGCCGACGGGTTGCGGGTCTGGGTGAGCAACTGGCCGGGCCCGGCGAAGTCGAAGACGAGGCCTTCGCCGCTCTTCATCGACTGGATGACGCCCGTGGCGACCTTCCGGATCTGGTACTGCACGGTGTCGGCGAACGCGACGACGTGCCCGGTGTCGATGGTGATGACCTCGCCCTGCTGCAGGGTGACCGTCTCCAGCGCGCCGTAGCAGGCCACGACCAGCGGGCCCTGTCCGGTCGCGTGCGTCAGGAAGCCGCCTTCGCCGCCGACGAGGTTCTTGAGCCCGCCCCATTTGGTCTCGGTCTGCACGCCGTGGGACGACGCGAGCCACGAGCCGCGCGTGACACACCAGCCGGTGCGGCCGTCGAGGTTGATGATCTGCATGTCGCCGGGCAGGTTCGCGGCGACGTCGACCCAGCCGCCGTTCTGCGGGGCGGTGTAGGTGGAGATGAAGAAGGACTCGCCGGAGAGGAAGGCGCGGCCGAGGCCCTTCATGATGCCGCCCTGTGCCTGGGACTGGACCTGCACGCCGTAACTCGTCGCCATCATCGCGCCCGACTCGACCTGCGCCGGTTCACCCGGTGCGAGCATGAGCCTGGCCACCGCGAACGATGGCTGGTGACGGATCTGAACCTGCATGTCTGTGTCTCCCCGGTGGTCGTTGTGACGCGCAGAGTCTTGCATGCGAGCGGAGAGAGGGAAGGATGGTCCGCGTGATCTCCGTCGACGCCCACCGTGAGACCGTCACCGGCCTGCTCGGAAACGCCCCCGTCATCCGTCTTCCGCTCGCTTCGGCCGCCGGGCTCGTCCTGGCCGAGGACGTGCTCGCGGGGGTTTCGCTGCCGCCGTTCGACAACTCCGCGATGGACGGTTACGCCGTCCGCGCCGAAGACGTCGTGGCAGCGCCGGTGACGCTGCCGGTCGCCGACGACATCCCCGCCGGCCGCGTCGACATCGGCGAACTGGAGCCGGGTACGGCGCACCGGATCATGACCGGCGCCCCGCTGCCGCCCGGCGCCGACGCGGTGGTGATGGTGGAGCACACGGACGGCGGCGTGACAGACGTCCGGATTCTCAGGACAGCTGTCCCAGGCGCGCATATCCGCCGTCTCGGTGAAGACGTCGTCGAAGGCACGGTGGCGCTTTCGGCAGGCACCGTGCTGGGGCCGGCGCAGCTGGGCCTCGCGGCGGCCGTCGGGCTCGCCGAGGTTCCGGTGCGAAGGCCGCTGAAGGTGCTTGTCGTCTCCACCGGGACCGAACTCGTCGACGCGCCGAATCCCTTGAAGCACGGGCAGATCTACGAATCGAACAGCATCATGCTGGCGTCCGCGGTCCGCGCGCTCGGCTGCGAGGCCGAAGTCGTGCGCAGTGTCGTCGACGACGTGGCCGAGTTCCGCGCGGTGATCGAGCCGCGGCTGGCCGACGTGGATCTGCTGATGACCTCGGGCGGGGTGAGCGCGGGCGCGTACGAAGTCGTCAAGGACGCGTTGACCGGGCAGGGCGTGGAGTTCCGGAAGGTGGCGATGCAGCCTGGCGGGCCGCAGGGCTGCGGGCGGTGGAACGGCGTGCCGGTGGTGACGTTGCCGGGCAATCCGGTGAGCGTGCTCGTCTCCTTCGAAGCGTTCCTGAGGCCGGCGTTGCTCGCGGCGATGGGGCATTCCGGCGTCGACCGGCAGAAGGTGCGGGCCCGGCTGACCGAGTCGATGACCTCCCCCGCCGGACGGCGTCAGTTCCGGCGGGGCTTCTACACGCACTCCGAAGGCGAGGTCACCGGGATCGTCGGACCCCGCGGTGGGCCGGGATCGCACCTGCTGGCGGCGTTCACGCAGGCGAACTGCCTGATCGTGCTGCCGGAGGACGTCGACTCGGTGGCGAAGGGCGACGAGGTCGACGTCCTCCTGCTCTGATCGCGTTTAGCGGGCTAAACGCGACCCGCCGGGAAGTCGCGGCACCGGCCGATCGGCGTGAACAGCAGGGCGAAGACGGCGACGACCTCGAGACCGGCCATCAGGCCGAGCGTCTGCCGCACGCCGGCGGTCTCGCCGAGGATCCCGCCGAGCAGGCCGCCGAGCGCGATCGCGCCGAAGCTGAGCACGGACATGCTCGCGGTGACCCGGCCGAACATCGCCGCCGGGACGTACCGCTGTTTGAAGGTGGCGTTGAGGACGTTCGAGGCGACGACCCCGGCGCTGAGCGCGAATCCCGCGGCGACGAAGAACGCGAGCCCCCAGCCACCTTGGGCGAGCGGTCCCAGCAGCATCATCAGCGCCCCGAAGGCCTCGGAGAGCACGAAGGCACGCGCGGTGCCGATCCGCGCGGCGAGCTTGCCCGAAAGCGCGGCACCGGCGACGCCACCCGCGCCGACGAGCGCGAGCACGAGTCCGACGGTCGCCTCGCCCACGCCGAGGTCGCGGGCGAGGAAGACGACCTCGATCGACTGGTAGCCCATGAGCGCGACGTTCGAGACCGCGCCGAAGATCGCCAAAACCAGCAGGTACCGGTCGTGGACCACGAAAGCGAGGCCCTCGCGGATCTCGTCCCGCAGCCGTGAACGCGTCTTCGCCGGGCGTTCGGGCTCGCGGTGGCGGATGGATCGCAGGCACAGCACGGAGATCCCGAAGCTGACGGCGTCGGCGAGCACCCCGCTGACCGCCCCGAAACCCTGCGCCAGCAGACCGGCCAGCCCGGGTCCGCCGATCTGCGCGGCGGATTCACTGCCCTGCAGCTTCTCGTTGGCTTCCTGAAGTTGTTCCTTGTCGACCAGCGAAGGCAGGTACGCGCGGTACGCGACGTTGAAGAACACCTTCGCGACGCCGCCCGCCAACGCGACGACGATCAGCTGGGTCATCGTGAGCAGCCCGCACCACGCGGCGACCGGGACGCTCAGGAACACCAGCATGGAGAGGGTGTTGCAGACCAGCATGACCGGGCGTTTCGGCCGTCTGTCGACCCAGGCGCCGGCGGGCAGGCCGATCAGCAGCCACGGCAGCCAGGCGACCGCGGTCAGCAGGCCGACCGCGAAGGTGCTCGCCTGCAAGGTGACCACGGCGACGAGCGGGAGCGCGACGACGGCGATGGAGCTGCCGAGGACGCTGGTCGTCTCGCCGGTCCACAGCAGGCGGAAGTCCCGGGAGCGCAGCAGCCCGCCGCGTTCGCGGGTGGTCACGGACGGGCCGGGACGGCGCGGGTGGAGATGAAGACGGGGCGGCGCTCCTGGCCGTCGTCGGGGATCGCGCGGTCGCTGTAGGACTTGATCAGCTCGTGGACCTTTTGTTCGAGTTCGGCCAGCTCGGCGACCGACATCTTCGCCCAGCTGTCGGTGGCGAAAGCCGCCCGATGCCACTCTTCGGGATAGCTGTCGCGTTCGGCGAACCATTGCCGCGCCATGGAAACCTGACGTTCGAGCGCGAGGGACTCGGCGGCGGCCGCGACCGGATCGTCCGGGAAGTCCGACGGGGACCAGGAAACCGCGTACCCGACCTTCCGCCACCAGCGCTCGCGCCGGTCGCGGGCGAGTTCGGGCGCTTCCTCGACCAGCTCGCTGGCCGCCAGCACCTTGAGGTGGTGACTGACGTTCCCGACCGCCTGCCCGGTCCGCTCGGCGAGTACGGACGCGGTGCACGGGCCGTCGACGCGGAGGACGTCGAGCAGACGGCGGCGCAGCGGATGGGACATCGCGGCGAGCACCTTCGAATCGTGGACTTCACGAACTTCACGGTCGGCCATAACGCACAACAGTAGTTGCACAAGAGCTCTTGTACAAGTCTCCTTGTGCACTCGCCTCCGTGTAGCGCGTGAAGGCCCCCTTCCCTCGGCTGAGCCGAGGGAAGGGGGCCTTCACGCGCTGCAACGGTCAACTGTCCGAGCGACGGCGCCACCGGGTTCGACTCGCGCCATCCACGTAATCTCGGGGTATGGGTTTCTTCTCGTGGATCGTGTTCGGCGCCATCGCCGGGTGGCTGGCCAATGTCGTGGTGGGTGGCCCGGACCGCCGGGGCGGTTGCCTGTTCAGCATCCTGATCGGCGTGCTCGGGGCGGCGCTGGGCGGTTTCATCTACCGGCTCGCGACGGGCACCGAGCGGAGCTTCGAGTTCGACTTCCCCAGTTTCGGCGTCGCCATTCTGGGCTCGATCGTGCTGCTGGCCCTGCTGCGGCTGGTGCGCGGCTCCGGGCGGCGCGATTCGCGGCCGCCCTATCGGCGGTGACCGATGGAGTAACCGTTGGTAACGGTTTTCTCGCGACCGGTGATCACCGGTATCCGGCGAACTAAAGTGGGACTTTCGCTCAGTTCCAGTGAACGCGGCCGGGTGCGTGTGCCGTCGGGGGGCATACGCATCCGGACGCGCGCGCCTCGGCGATGATCGAGGCGGCGCGGACGGGGTCCACGAGTGACGGCATCGGCGTCGCCGAAATGTCCCTCTTCCAGGCTCGGAACAGCTCAGCGAGTCGCTCGCCTGCGGGGTCCGGACTGGCGGGCATTCGCGGGTCCTCAAGGTCGGCGATCGGCATCAATTACCTAGAGTTATCGCGTATTTCCACCTTCCGTTACCGGGATGTGGTCCCGCCCACCCAGGCCGGGGAAACCCTTCCGGGGGAGGCCACGGGCCTGTCCTGGACAGGGCGGTAGCGTGGTGGCTCTTCCAAGACCCCACACCCCCGACACGAACTGCGGTGAACCCGACCAATGAGCGGCAACCGGCCGGAAGCCACTGGAAACCCACTCACGCACGCCGTGAAGCTGGCGCGCGAGACCGTCCCGCCGATGCACCCGGCCGGCAGGCCGTTCGTGTTCGGCGGTCTCGCCGCGACGCTGGTGCTGCGGAAGTTCTCCAAGCGCCTCGGCGTCGTCGGCGCGCTCGCGACGGCCGCCACGGCCGCGTTCTTCCGTGAGCCCAAGCGCGTCCCGCCCGCCCAGTCCGGCCTGGCGGTCGCGTCGGCGGACGGTCTGGTTTCGCTGATCGAGGAGGCCGTGCCGCCGCCCGAGCTGGGGCTGCCCGCCGAACCGCGGATGCGGGTGAGCGTGTTCCTGTCGGTGTTCGACGTGCACGTCCAGCGGATCCCGGCGTCCGGCGTGATCGAGCGGGTCGCCTACCGGCCCGGGAAGTTCCTGTCCGCGGACCTGGACAAGGCGAGCGACGACAACGAGCGCAACTCCGTGCTCATGCGCACCGAAGACGGCCACGAGCTCGTCGTGGTGCAGATCGCCGGGCTGGTGGCCCGGCGCATCCTCTGTGAGATCCGCGAGGGCGACAAGGTCGGCGTCGGTTCGACGTACGGCATCATCCGCTTCGGCTCCCGAGTCGACCTGTACCTGCCGCCGGGCAGCAAGGTCCTCGTCTCGAAGGGCCAGCGCACGATCGGCGGCGAGACCCCGATCGCCGAGCTGCCCACGGCGCCGCACCCGGAAGGCTGATCCATGGTCCGTGTGACCACTCCCGGTGTCCGGCTGCTGCCGAACGCCATCACGGTGCTCGCCCTGTGCGCCGGTCTGTCCTCGGTGCAGTTCGCGCTGATCGGCAACTATCCGATGGCGATCGCGTCGATCGGGATCGCCGCGGTGCTCGACAGCCTGGACGGCCGGATCGCGCGGCTGCTGGACGCGACGTCGAAGATGGGGCAGGAGCTCGACTCGCTGTCCGACGGCATCTCGTTCGGTGTCGCGCCCGCGCTGGTGCTCTACGTCTGGCATGCCGAAGGCGAGCGGATCGGCTGGGTGGCGTCGCTGATCTTCGCGGTCTGCATGATCCTGCGGCTCGCGCGGTTCAACACGTTGATCGAGGACACCGAGCAGCCGCCGTACGCGGGTGAGTTCTTCGTCGGGGTGCCCGCGCCCGCCGGTGGTCTGCTGGCGATGCTGCCGCTGATCCTGGAGCTGCAGTTCGGGCAGGGCTGGTGGTCGCATCAGTACATGGTGTGGGTGTGGACGATCGCCGTCGCCGCGCTGCTGATCAGCCGGATCCCGACGCTCTCGCTGAAGACGGTGAAGGCGCCGCCGAAGGCGATCGCGCCGCTGCTGGTCGGGGTGGGCCTGCTGGCCGCCGCGATCATTCAGTTCCCGCTGGTGGCGCTGGCGATCGCGCTGATCCTGTACCTGGCGCACATCCCGTACTCGGTGTACCGGCAGCGCTGGCTCGCCAAGCACCCGGAGGCGTGGATGGCGCCGCCGAGGGAACGGCGGGCGATCCGGCGGAGCACGAGCCGCCGCCGTCTCGGCCTGCGCCCGCCGCTGCGGCGCGTGGTGGCCGGTGCCGCTCAGCGCGTCCGGCTGCAGCGGGGCGAACAGCACGTCGCACGCGCTCCGCGCACCATCACCCACGAGAAGGACCAGGACAACGGCCGAGGCCCGCGGCGCCGCTCATGGCGCCGGATGGGCCTGCGGAAACGCTGACCCGCGCCAGGACCTCGAGGCAGGCGCTCGGCCTTTGCCCAGGTGTGATCGCCCCGCTCCCAGCCCCCCCGCCCGTCCCTGGGGGACGGCCCCGCGCCCAGCGTATCGGGGGTGTCTGACGGGACCCGGGAAAACGGGGGCCGGAGGCCGGAGTTGTCCACAAGTGGGTGAAGCTGTGGACAACTTGAGGGGCGCCAGGAACGCAGGGTGTCGCGAAAGCTTCTTTTGGGACACCAGGCGTCTCGAAGGGGAACCCGTATTTGGGTACCTACGCCTGACCTGGACGAGGGTGGCGGCCCCCGGTCTCACCTCTCGATCACGACCGGTGGACCGGCGACCCGCACAAGCTCCACACCAGTAGGCAGACAAAGACGAGTCCCTCAAAGAGGCTTTCGCGACATCCGGTCGACCACGGTGGCCAGCAGGCCTCCGCCACCGCCCCGCGTCGATAAGGTGGCGGGGTGAGCGCACCCCAGATCACGCTGACCGTCCGGCACACCCCGTCCGCCCTGGATTCCCGCCGCGGCGTCGTCCGGCTGCACCCCGAAGTCCTCGACGCGCTCGGCCTGATGGCCTGGGACGCCGTCCGCGTCACCGGCGCGCGGGTGAGTTCCGCGCTGGCGGCCCCGTCGGACGCGGAGGGGGTCCCGGGAGTGATCCTCCTCGACGACGTCACGATGTCGAACCTCGGCGTGACCGAGGGGTCGGAGGTGGTCGTCGCGCCGGCGGAGGTGTCGGCGGCGAAGACGGTCACCGTCTCGGGCTCGCGGATGGCGAGCGTGTCCCTCTCCCCGCATACGCTGCGGCTCGCCCTGATCGGCAAGGTGCTGACCGTCGGCGACGCGGTTTCCCTGCTCCCGCAGGATCTCGCGCCCGCGCCTGGCTCCGACGTCTCCGCGGTCCGCGGCCAGCTCTCCCGCGCCATCGGGATGACGTGGACGAACGAACTGCTCACCGTCACCGCGACCGAACCGTCGGGCCCGGTGGCCGTCGGACCGTCCACTGTGGTCAGCTGGCGCGACGGCGCCCGCACCGGCGAGGCCGCGCCGGCCGCCGCACCGGCCCGTGCCGGGACCACGCTGGTGCGCAGCACCCCCGCCACCCCGCACGAGGATTTCATCGACGCCGAGATCGTCGAGGACGAGCAGCTCGACGAAGTGGCCGAGGAGTCCGTGCCGCCCCTGGCCGACCTCGCCGGATCCGAGTCGGCCGCGCGCAAGCTCGCCGAGTGGTTCGACCTGGCCTTTCACCGACCGGAACTGCTGGCCAAACTGGGGGCGTCGGCGCATCTCGGGGTCTTGCTGTCCGGCCCGGAAGGGGTCGGCAAGGCGACGCTGGTCCGCGCCGTGGCGCAGGCCGAAAAGGTGCGGGTGGTCTCGCTCGCGGCGCCGAACATCGCCGTCCTCGAACCGAACGTGGCCGCCGCGCGGCTGCGCGAGGCGATCGCGGAGGCTGCTCGCGACGAGGATCCCGCCGTCCTGCTGATCACCGACATCGACGCCCTGCTGCCCGCGTCCCAGCCGCCCCCGCTCGCGACGGTCGTCCTCGATGACCTGCGCAAAGCGTTGCGCGGCAAGGGTTTCGCCGTCATCGCCACCACCGGCCGGGCCGAATCGACCGATCCGCGGCTGCGTGCGGCCGACCTGCTCGACCGCGAACTCGGCCTGCCGCTCCCGGACGCCAAGACCCGCACGGAACTGCTGCGTGTCCTGCTGCGCGACGCCCCGCTGGAGACCGGCATCGACGTCGGCCCGATCGCCGAGCGCACGCCCGGTTTCGTCGCGGCTGACCTCATCGCTCTTCGCCGTGACGCCGCCCTTCGCGCCGCGCTGCGGCAACGGGAAGCCGACGAACCGCGGATCTCCCAGCAGGACCTGCTCGACGCGCTGACCACCGTCCGCCCGATCTCGATGTCCACTTCGGACACTCTCGCCACCGGGGGCCTCACCCTCGACGACGTCGGCAACATGACCGACGTCAAGCAGTCGCTCACCGAGACGGTGCTGTGGCCGCTGCGCTATCCGGACTCGTTCGCGCGCCTCGGTGTCGACCCGCCGCGCGGCGTGCTCCTGTACGGACCGCCCGGCGGCGGCAAGACGTATCTGGTGCGTGCGCTCGCCGGCACCGGCGCGCTGAACGTGTTCGCGGTCAAGGGCGCCGAACTGATGGACAAATGGGTCGGCGAGTCCGAACGCGCGGTGCGGGAGCTGTTCCGCCGCGCCGCCGAGGCCGCGCCGTCGCTGATCTTCCTCGACGAGATCGACGCGCTGGCCCCGCGCCGCGGCCAGTCCTCGGATTCCGGCGTGTCGGATCGGGTCGTCGCGGCACTGCTGACCGAATTGGACGGTGTCGAGCCGATGCGCGAGGTCATCGTCCTCGGCGCGACGAACCGGCCGGAACTAGTCGATCCGGCCCTGCTGCGGCCGGGACGGCTGGAGCGCCGCGTCTACGTCCCGCCGCCGGACGCGCACGCACGCGAGGCGATCCTGGCCGCCAGCGCCAAGAACACGCCGCTCGCGTCCGATGTGGACCTCGCGGCGTATGCGGCCACTTTGGACGGTTACTCGGCGGCGGACTGCGCGGCACTGATCCGGGAGGCCGCGCTGACCGCGATGCGGGAGTCGCTGGAGGCCAGCGAGGTCACCGCCGCGCATCTGGCGAAGGCGGCGGAGGCGGTGCGGCCGTCACTCGACCCGGCCCAGCTGGCGGCTTTGGAGGCCTACGCGCAGGCACAGGCATAAGTAGGGGCAAGGCAAACATGGCGTGCCCCGGCGCGGGACCGGGCTGACCGACGGAAGCCAGGCCGCGCCCCAGCGTCCACAAGGGACACCTTCCCAAAGAAGACTGTCCGACTTGAGTGGTTTGTGCGGTTCCTGGTGGGGGTCGTGAGTGACGATGAGGGTTCTAACCCTATTCGCCACTCACGACCCCCACACGGAACCGCACATGGCGACATCAATCGGACATCGACTCTTCGAACGGTGTCCCTTGTGGACAGTCGCGCCCCCCGCCTCAACGAGGAGCTCACGTCATATTTGCCTTGCCCTCAATAAGTACAGGAAGGCCCCCTTCCTTGCGTGTAGCGCAAGGAAGGGGGCCTTCCTGTTCTTCTAAGAGCCACTCTTGTCGTTGGCCTTGTAGTCCTTGGTGACGATGACGATCACGCCAGGCGCCGCGTTCTGGATTTCCGCGAACCTCGGCTGGGCTTGGAAACCGAACTCCAGCGCCAAGGCCTTCGCGGCCGCTTCCTCGTCGGTGCCCGGCCGGTAGTAGGCCGCTGTCGCGGGCAGCTTGCCCTGGTAGCCGTGGACGTCGGTCACGTTCCATCCGGAGGCGCGGAAGTCCTTGGCGGCCTGCTCGCCCAGCCCCTGGATCGTGCTGTTGTTGTAGACGCGCACGGTCACCCATTTGTGGGAGGCCTGCTGGTCGCCGCCGGGCTGACCCGGCCCCGGCTGACCGGGCTGGCCCGTTTGCCCTGGCTGCCCCGGCTGGCTCGACGGCGGCGCCGAACTCGCGGGCGGGTTCGACGGCGGTGCCGACGAGGCGGGCGGCGAACTGGCGGGCGGCGAACCCGGTGCCGGTGACGACGGCGAGACCCCGCCGTCCGAGGTCGTCGGGGTGGTCCCCGGCGGGGTGGCGGTGTCCGAATCACCACCGCCGGTGGCCAGGGTGATCCCGCCGATCACGGCGGCGATCACGGCGACACCGACCAAGGCCAATCCGGCGGCCTTCATCGGCCGGGACAGACCCGAAAACAGACTCATCAGAGATCGATCCCCAGTCGCCGGGCCGCGCGATTGCGCTGCCGGGCCGCTCGCGTCTTTCGCAGGCGCTTCACCAGCATCGGATCGGCCTGCATGGCTTCGGTCTTCTCGAGCAGCCGGTTCAGCAGCTGGTAATACCGCGTCGACGACATCGAGAAACGTTCGCGGATGGCCTGTTCCTTCGCGCCGGCGTACTTCCACCACTGCCGTTCGAAAGCGAGCATGTCGAGCTCGCGCTCGCTGAGGCCGTGCACGGTCTCCGACGGGGACGGCTGGTCGGGCTCGGCCATCGACTCCGCGGCGTCCATCCGACTCCTCGCAATCAGGTCAGTGCTCGGCGGGCGTGAAACCACAGGCTTGTCATTCCGCGGCGCCATTAGACCACGGATCCGGCGCCCGGCCTCGGTATCGACGTCGGCGCGTCATGGGTAAGGGTCTACCAGAAGGGTCCGACTAAACTGCGCCCGTGACCGTCCATCCCATCGTGATCGCCGGCGAGCCCGTGCTGCACAACCCGACTCGGGAAATCACCGAGTTCGACGACAAGCTGCGCACGCTCATCGACGACATGTTCGAGACCATGTACGCCGCCGAAGGGGTCGGCCTCGCGGCCAACCAGATCGGCCTCGACCTGCGAGTGTTCGTCTACGACTGCCCCGACGACGAGGGCACTCGCCACAAGGGCGTCGTGGTGAACCCGAAGCTCGAGACGTCCGAGATCCCGGAGACGATGCCGGACCCGGACGACGACTGGGAAGGCTGTCTCTCGGCACCCGGCGAGTCGTACCCGACAGGGCGCGCTTCGTGGGCGAAGGTCACCGGCTTCGACGTCGACGGTAATCCGATCGAGGTAGAGGGCACCGGCTACTTCGCGCGCTGCCTGCAGCACGAGACCGATCACCTGGACGGCTTCATCTACCTCGACCGGCTGGTCGGCCGTCACGCGCGGGCCGCGAAGAAGATGCTCAAGTCGAACAAGTGGGGTGTGCCGGGCAACTCGTGGCTCCCCGAGGCTCAGCCCGAACCCGCCGACGACTGACCTCCAGCGCGCTATGAAAGGTCCTTTCCTCGCAAATTTTGCAAGGAAAGGACCTTTCATGGCATCTACGCGAGGGTCAGCAGCCCAGGAAGTGGCAGCGCACCACCCGCGGCTGTTCGATCACCTTCCCGGACTGCACCGACCACGCGAGCCGGAGATACTGGGCGTGTGTCCAGGCCAGCGGGGTCGCGGACGCCGTCGGAGTGCCGGCAGGGAAGCCCGTCTGCCCCGAAGGCGCGTTTTCGTCCCACACCTGTTCCGGCATGGTGTCCCCTGAACTGCTGACACGACCGAGGTCGCGAAGGCGCTTCGCCGCCGTACCCCGGTCGCCGGCGGCGAGGTCGTACTCGCCGCGTTCACCCGCGAGCAGCGGCCACAGTCGCCCGAAAGTGGTCCGGCTTTCGGCCGGGAACGTGTAGTCCCACGGCGAACCGTCGGCCTTCTCGCCGTATCCGTCTTTCGTGTACCTGTGCCAGAACTGACCCGTCGGAGTGGTGAAGGCGATGTCGGCGTCGGTGACCTCGATGCTGTTGCGGATCACCGGGTCGTCGGCCCGGTAGATGCCCAGCCTCACCAGTTCGAGGAAACCGGCGTCGGTCACGGCACGCTGGTCCATGGTCACGCTGGAGTTGCCCAGGTTGTACTTCGTGCCGTTGTTCGCGTTGCCGTCCTTGGTCAGCCGGACGAAGTACGGGTCCTTCGACAGCGGGCCGTTCGTGGTGACGGTCCACTGGGCGAGCTTCGCCTTGAACGCGTCGGCGGTGTCGAGGTAGCGCTTCGCGTCGGCGGCGGCGCCGTTCGCCTTGGCGAGGTCGGCCGCGCAGACCAGTCCGGCGATCACCGCGGCGATCGTCGAAGGCGAGTAGCCGTCCTGTTCTTCCCAGCGCTCCTGCTGGCTGTACGGCGAGGCGTGCCCGTTGTCCGCCTTGTACGACAACAGGAATTCCGCCGCCTTGCGCACCCGCTCCCAGGTCTTGGCGTCGGTACGGCCGAGTTGCTGCGCGAGCACGATCGGCAGCGCGGTCTCGTCGAGCTGGATGGACGTCCAGTACGGCGTGCCGTCGACGTGGCTGTTCTGCGGCAGATGGCCGTCCGGCAACTGCTGGGTGCCGAACAGGTAGTCGACCGACCGGTTCGCGGCGTCCCGGTCGCCGGCGGCGAGCAGTCCGGTCGCGATCTGGTAGAGGTCGCGCGGCCAGACCAGGTGATACGTGCCCGACGGCGACCACTCCGGGTCATTGTCGCCGAACCGCCACGGCATGCTCGGCGACGCGATGAACGCTCCCTGATGGAGCTTGTCCTCACTCGCCGCGAGCATGAGCACGGACGCCTTGTAGAGGTCGCGTTCCTGCTTGGTCTTCAGGGACGACGGGACGTCCTTCACCTGGCGGAGGTACTGCTTCCAGCCGCGGTCGTACGCCCGTGCGGCATCGGCGAATCCGCGCCTTTGTGAGGCTTTCGCGTTGGCGAGGGCGTCGGAGTCCTTCGCGCCCATACCGAGCGTGAGCGTGAAATCCCGTGAGCGGACACCGTCGGCGGACGTCTGCCCGGTGAGCAGCACATTGCCCTTGGCCGCGCTCGCGTAGTCCTTGAGTGTGAAGGATTTCGTCAGCTGGGTGAGGCCGTCGGAGGAACCCGCGTAACCCACGGAAGTGCGTGAGAACGCCGGTTCCGCGGTCAGCGCGGCCGCCGTCTTCGCGTCGGATGCGACCGCGTTCACCCCGTCGGTGCGTGCGGAGTCGTCGGATCCCTCGTTGGTGAGATCGGGGTCCGCGACCGCGTACACCTGGTACGGGCGGCCGGTCAGCGAGACGAAGTCGACGTCGATCAGCACGCTCGCGCGCGCCGGGTCGGTGACGTAGGTCTTGCGGAGCTTCCAGCGGCGCTGGTCGTCGGTGATGGTCTGCTCATACGTCAGGCCGTCGGCGCCGGTACGCCGCACCTGCTGCGCCTTGGCCGACGAATCGACGGCGGCGAAGCTCTTCCCGTCGGTGACGACGAGGTCGAGCGCGCGGACGCTCGGCGTGGACAGATCCGGGTAGTAGACCTCGGAGAGGCGTCCGCCTTGCAGGGTGAACCAGATGTTGCTCGCCCGGTCACGGGCGGTGCCGAAGCCGGTCTTGTTCGCCGGGAGCCAGCTCGGATGGGCGCCGGGCGCACCGGGCGCCTCACCGCCCTGTGCCGACGCCGCCGCCGGGACCAGCCCGGCGATCAGCACGCCTGCCAGTGCCGGGAGCACGATCTTTCGCATATCAACCCCAGGTTCTGTAACGGTGCAGAGCCTCCGCATTCTGTCGTGAACGCCGTGCGGACACATGCTCCAAACCGGTGAACCGGTAACACTGTCGATATATCGACTCAGGAAAATACGTTGCCCGGCGCAGGCCCGTGTCGAACGATCGGGGGATGCCGAACCTGCTGGCGTTCATCCCCGCCGCCTTCCTCATCGCGATGGTCCCCGGCCCGGCGACGGTGATGCTGATCAAGCAGTCGGCGAAAGGTTCGCGCCGGAACGCGTTCGCCACTATCGCGGGCATCGAAGCGGGCATCGCGTTCTGGGGCCTCTCGGCCGTGTTCGGTCTCACCGCGCTCCTCATCGCTTCGCAGATCGCCTACGACGTCCTGCGCGTCGCAGGCGCCGCCTTCCTGATCCACCTCGGCATCAAGGCCCTCTTCTTCCACAAGCCCGCCGATGACGACGAGGAGCCCGCCGCCCGCGGCTTCCGGTCCGGCTTCCTGATCAACGTCAGCAATCCGAAGGCGGGCGTGTTCGCCATCTCGTTCCTCCCCCAGTTCGTCCCCGCCGACGCCGGACCATGGCCGCTGCTGCTGTGCGTCGCGGTGTGGATCGCCGTCGACATCGTCTGGTTCTCGCCCCTCGCCCTGCTGGTCACCCGGCTGGGCGAGTGGCTGCGTCGCGATCGCGTCAAGCGATGGCTGGAGCGCACGTCCGGCGGTGTTCTGGTCGGCTTCTCCAGTGACCGTCGCCTTGGAGGGTTGATTGTCCGTGGCCCGGCGTGGCATGGTCGGGGCACAACCAAACAACCGCGGGAGCTCGCGCCATGGCGGGCTGAGAGGGCGGCTGGAGTCTTTTTTCTGGAAGACCCGGCGCCGCCGACCGCATGAACCTGACCGGGTAATGCCGGCGTAGGGAGTGAACGTCGTTGACGACGCTTGAGAACGCCCGGAACATCACGCCGACCGTGACCACCGGGCCGATCACCGGTTCCCACAAGGTCTATCACCAGACGGAATCCGGTCTCCGGGTCCCCGCGAGGCGGATCGACCTTTCGAACGGCGAGCATTTCGATGTTTACGACACCTCCGGTCCGTACACCGAAACGGACCCGAAGATCGACGTCCACAGTGGACTCCACCGGCTGCGCGCGGGCTGGGCCGACGGACGCGAGCACAACACCCAGCTCGGCTGGGCGAAACAGGGCGTCATCACCCGCGAGATGGAGTACATCGCGGCGCGAGAACGCTGCACGCCGGAGTTCGTGCGGGACGAGGTCGCGCGCGGCCGCGCGGTGATCCCGGCCAACCGCAAGCACCCGGAGAGCGAGCCGATGATCATCGGCAAGAACTTCCTGGTGAAGATCAACGCCAACATGGGCAACTCGGCCGTCTGGTCCTCGGTGGAGGAAGAGGTCGACAAGATGGTGTGGGCCACCCGCTGGGGCGCCGACACCATCATGGACCTCTCCACCGGCAAGCGGATCCACGAGACCCGCGAGTGGATCATCCGCAACTCGCCGGTCCCGGTCGGCACCGTGCCGATCTACCAGGCGCTGGAAAAGGTCGACGGTGAGCCGGAAAAGCTGTCGTGGGAGGTCTACCGCGACACCATCATCGAGCAGTGCGAACAGGGTGTCGACTACGTCACCGTGCACGCGGGTGTGCTGCTGCGCTACATCCCGCTGACCGCACGCCGGGTCACCGGCATCGTCTCGCGCGGTGGCTCGATCATGGCGGCCTGGTGCCTCGCGCACCACAAGGAATCGTTCCTGTACACCAATTTCGCCGAACTCTGCGAGATCCTGCGCGAATACGACGTCACCTTCTCCCTCGGCGACGGCCTGCGCCCCGGCTCGATCGCCGACGCGAACGACCGTGCGCAGTTCGCCGAACTGGAAACGCTGGGTGAGCTCACCCACATCGCCCGCGAGCACGACGTCCAGGTGATGATCGAAGGCCCCGGCCACGTGCCGATGCACAAGATCAAGGAGAACGTCGAACTCGAGGAGAAGCTGACCGGCGAGGCGCCGTTCTACACCCTCGGCCCGCTCACGACCGACATCGCGCCGGGGTACGACCACATCACCTCGGCCATCGGCGCGGCGCAGATCGGCTGGTACGGCACGGCGATGCTCTGCTACGTCACGCCCAAGGAGCACCTCGGCCTCCCGAACCGCGACGACGTCAAGACCGGCGTCATCACCTACAAGATCGCCGCGCACGCCGCCGATCTGGCCAAGGGGCACCAGTACGCCCAGGAATGGGACGACGAGCTTTCCAAGGCCCGCTTCGAGTTCCGCTGGAACGACCAGTTCAACCTGTCGCTGGACCCGGACACCGCGCGTTCGTTCCACGACGAGACCCTGCCCGCGGAACCGGCGAAGACGGCGCACTTCTGCTCGATGTGCGGGCCGAAGTTCTGCTCGATGCGCATCACCCAGGACGTCCGCAAGTACGCCGAGGAACACGGACTGTCCACAGTGGAAGCGATCGAAGCCGGTATGTCGGAGAAGTCGCAAGAATTCGCCGAGCAGGGCAACAAGGTCTACCTGCCGGTGGTCAATCAGTGACGTCCTCCCCCAGGACCGCCCTCACCATCGCCGGATCCGATTCCGGCGGTGGTGCGGGCATCCAGGCCGATCTGCGTACCTTTTTCGCCAACGGCGTGCACGGAATGGTCGCGCTCACCGCGGTCACCGTGCAGAACTCGCTGGGCGTGCAGGGCTTCAGCGAGGTCCCGGTCGACGTCGTCACCGGCCAGATCAGGGCCGTCGCCACCGACATGGGTGTCGACGCCGCGAAGACCGGGATGCTCGCCACCGCCGAGATCATCGACGCCGTCGCCAAGACGCTCGACGAGGTCCACATCGGACGGAACACGGAGACGCCGTTCGTCGTGGACCCCGTCGCCGCTTCGATGACCGGTCACGCCTTGTTGCGCGAGGAGGCGCTGGAGGCGATCCGCACCGAGTTGTTCCCGCGCGCCACGCTGATCACGCCGAACCTCGACGAGGTGCGGCTGCTCACCGGCGTTTCCGTGACCGGGCCCGCGACCCAGCGGGAAGCGGCGGAAGCGTTGCTGGAGTTCGGTTCCGAGTGGGTGCTGGTGAAGGGCGGGCACCTCGACGCGGCGCAGGACTGTGTGGACCTGCTGACCGACGGCACCACGTTGGTCGAGCTGAGCGGGCCGCGGTTCGACACCCGGAACACGCACGGCGGCGGGGACACCATGGCGTCGGCGATCACTTCCTCGCTGGCGAAGGGGGCGGATGTGCCGACCGCCGTCGCCGAGGGGAAACGGTTCATCGAGCGGTGCGTGGCGGAGTCGTACCCGCTGGGCGCCGGGGTGGGCCCGGTTTCGCCGTTCTGGCGGCTCAGCGAGGCTTGAGACGACCCCTTCGGCTTTTTTCGCCTCGTGGCAGCGAAATGACAGCGCGGCACAATACGGTGTCGGCCGGTAAGGCCCCGACGCCCTGGGAATTCCCCGTCGAAGAAGCTGTTCCGCTTTCGGCGACTCGAACCGGACCAGAATCCACCGAGGGTTGCGACGGCCTGCCCGTGGTGTTCAGAAAATCGAATCGATCAACTGGGGGTTCCATGAGGAAGCTGCTTACTGCCGCTTTGATCGCGCTGTCCGTACTCGGCCTGTCCGGAACGGCCGCGGCCGCCGAACAGCCGAAAGCGATGCAGCCGTCCTGTTCGGAGGGTCAGACGGATGAAAACGTGACGCCCCTGCAGGACATCATCATCTATTACCAGTACGTGACCGGCGTCGGCTGCACCGTCATGCATTTCATCGCCGCTCCGCGAAGTGGCAACACCCACACCGATCAGGGCAGCTGGCAGGCCTGGGGCCCGCGCGGGTGGCGAGCGGGCGGCAGCGAGGAAACCTACCGTTACTCCAAGCTGTCGCTGCCGATCAGCGTGACCACCTACACCGGGGATCTGTGGTGTGCCCGGTTCGTCAGGACCGACGGCTCCGTGAAGACCGAGAGCTGCGCGACCGCGACCCCGTACAGCTGATCGCCAGGCTGTGAAGGCCTCCTTGAGGGACTCTGGGGCCCTCAAGGAGGCCTTCACGGCCCCACCCCCTGAGGCAGGGCGGTGGTCACTCGCCCGCCGAGGAGCCGGGGGAAGATGAACCCATGAGCGAGAACCCGAGTCCGCCGTCGGCGCTGACCATCGCAGGCTCCGACTCCGGTGGCGCCGCCGGACTGCAGGCGGACCTGCGCACCTTCCTCACCTGCGGCGTGCACGGCCTGGTCGCGGTCACCGCGGTGACCGTCCAGAACACCCTCGGGGTGCACGACCGCACCGACATCCCGGCGCGGATCGTCGCCGGGCAGATCGAGGCCGTCGCGGCCGACATGGGGGTCAACGCGGCCAAGACGGGGATGCTCGCCTCGGCCGAGATCATCCACGCCGTCGCCGCCGCGTGCGACAAGGCCGAGATCGGGCGCGGCCGGAAGGTGCCGTTCGTGGTCGACCCGGTCGCGGCGTCGATGCACGGACATCCGCTGTTCGACGACGCCGGATTGGTGGCGCTGCGCGACGAACTCCTGCCGCGCGCGACAGTCCTCACCCCGAACCTCGACGAGGTCCGGCTGCTGACCGGGATGACCGTGACCACCCGCGAACAGATGCACCAGGCGGCCGTCGTCCTGCATCGGCTCGGGCCGGAGTACGTGCTCGTGAAGAGCGGCCATCTGGTCTCCGACCCGGAATGCGTCGACGTGCTCTTCGACGGCTCCACGTTCGTCGAACTGCCCGGCGAGCGGTTCGACACCCAGCACACGCACGGCGCCGGGGACACCATGGCGTCGGCGCTGACCGCAGGCCTCGCCAAGGGGATGTCGGTCGTGGAGGCCGCCCGGTACGGCAAGTGGTTCGTTTCACACGCGGTACAGAACGCCTACCGGATGGGCGCGAAGGTCGGCCCGGTTTCGGCGTTCTGGCGGCTCGCGCCGGAGCGCTGAGCACCCGGCCGGTTACGATCTGCGCCGTGACCGCACGCGAAACGGTGGCCAAGGTCGTCGAAGACCGCCGCTTCCAGAACTTCATCATCGCGGTGATCGTCTTCAACGCAGTCACCCTCGGCCTGGAGACCTCGCCCAGGATGGTCGCGGAATACGGGTCGCTGCTGCACACGGTCGACTACATCGCGCTCGGGATCTTCGTGCTCGAACTGGCCGCGAAGTTCTACGCCTATCGCACGAAGTTCTTCCGCGACCCGTGGAACATCTTCGACCTGCTCGTCGTCGGCATCGCGGTGATTCCCGCGACCGGCCCGTTCGCGGTGCTGCGGGCGTTGCGCGTCCTGCGGGTGCTGCGGCTGGTCTCGGTCGTGCCCTCGATGCGGAAGGTCGTCACCGGGCTGCTCACCGCGATCCCGGGGATGGCGTCGATCGCCGCGCTCCTCGCGCTGATCATCTTCGTCGCTGGTGTGATGGCGACGAAGCTGTTCGGCGCGATCTCTCCGGACAACTTCGGCGACCTCGGCACGTCACTGTTCACGCTGTTCCAGGTGATGACGGGCGAGGCGTGGCCGGACATCGCCAAAGAGATCATGAAGGAAGCACCCATGGCCTGGGTGTTCTTCGTGGTCTACATCCTCGTGTCCAGCTTCGCGGTGCTGAACCTCTTCATCGCCGTCGTGGTCAGTGGGATGGAGGACGAGCTTCGCCAGGACATCCGCGAGGAAGAGGCGAAGCAGGCCGAGACCCAAGCCGTGGCGAACAAGGAGATCCTCGACGAGCTCCGCGCCCTTCGTGCCGAAGTCGCGGAGCTACGTCAGAACGTGGGATAGGCACTGGCGCGCCCACTCGCGGCGAAGGACGCTTTCGTCGCGTCAGACGCGGCGAAGGACGCTTTCGTCGCATGACACAGGGGAAGGAAGGTTCCCTTCATCCCGGCCGGCACGCCACACCAGCCTCCTGAGGCCCACCAGCAACGATTTACGTACCAACACTTAGCGGTCGTCGTCCGCGATCAGGGCTTCCAAGGCGGGCAGAGCCGCCGCCAGCGCGGCCTGATGCTCCGGAGTCAGCCGTTCGAGGCGCTTGCCCAGCTCGTTCACGCGCGTCGACCGGACGCCGGACACCAGCCGCTCGCCCTCTTCGGTGGCCTCCGCGAGCCAAGCTCGCCTGTCGATCGGATCCGATTCCCGGCGGACGTACCCGGCTTCGACCAGCGAAGCGACGATCCTCGACATGGTCGCCGCGGCGACGCCTTCCTTCGCCGCGAGATCACCCAGCCGGAGCTGGCCGGAGTTCACGAGCGTGGCGAGCGCCGAGATCGCCCCGTGGCCGGGTCCGGGTACGCCCGCCTGGCGCAGCGACCGGGACAACCGGCCCACCGCCAGGAACAACCTGCCCGAAACGTCCTGGACCGCTGACGTGGTCACCACTGGCTCCTCTGGGTACACGGCGGCGGGTGCGCCTGCCGGAAAGTGCCGTCAACCATACGGGCTCCCCGTGCGTACTCGCTGTGAAGGCCGTGAACCGTACAAAAGGGTTATCGAGGCGGGCTGGAGGCGTGTGCCCAGAACCGCTGGGGAATCCGGCCCGCACCGGCGGCCAGCCTCCCGGCGGTGACCGCGGCACGCATCGCCGACGCCATCCGTTCCGGGTCCGCGGCCCTGGTCACGGCGGTGGAGAGCAGGACGGCGTCGCAGCCGAGCTCCATCGCCAGCGTCGCGTCGGACGCCGTGCCGATCCCGGCGTCGAGGATCACCGGGACACCCGCGCGCGCCACGATCAGCTCGATGTTGTGCGGGTTACGGATGCCGAGACCGGTGCCGATCGGCGCGCCGAGCGGCATCACGGCCGCGCAGCCCGCCTCCTCCAGCCGCAGCGCCAGCACCGGGTCGTCGTTGGTGTAGGCGAGCACGGTGAAGCCGTCCGCGGTGAGCCGCTCGGCCGCTTCGAGGGTCTCGAACGGATCCGGCAGCAGCGTGCGGTCGTCGGCGTGGACCTCCAGCTTGATGAGGTCGGTGTCGAGCGCCTCACGTGCCAGCTGGGCGGTGAGGACGGCTTCGGCGGCCGTCCGGCAGCCCGCGGTGTTGGGCAGCAAGCGGATGCCGAGCCGCCGGAGCAGTTCGAGCACGCCGGAGCCGCCTTCGGCGTCGGCCTTGCGCATCGCGACGGTGGTCAGTTCCGTGCCGGAGGCGATCAGCGCGCGTTCCACCACGGCGAGGTTCGCCGCGCCGCCGGTGCCGATGATCAGTCGCGACGAGAGTTTGTGCTCGCCGATGACGAGGTGGTCTCCGTCCATTTCAGCCTCCTTGGACCGCGGTCAGGATGTCGACGCTGGCGCCCTTGCGCACCACGGCTTCCGGCCATTCGCCGCGCCGGACGACCACGCCGTCCACCGCCACCGCGACGCCTTGTCCGGCGGTGCCGAGTGCTTCGAGGACACCCTCGACGGTGGTCCCGTCGGGGAACTCGCGCCATTGGCCGTTGACCTGGATCTCCATCACACCCGCTCCTCGCTTCGCCGCGACGGCGTGGCCGCCGCGACCTCGTCCGGCAACGGCGCGCCGTCCAGCCAGGCGACCGCGGCGTCCGCGGTGACCGGGGCCATCAGGAGGCCGTTGCGATGGTGGCCCGTAGCTGCGAAGACGCCTTCGCTCAGCTCACCGATGAAGGGCATCGTGTCGACGCTCGCCGCGCGGAGCCCGGCGGCGATCTCGACGAGTTCGTATTCGGCGATTCCCGGGAAGACGCGCTCCGCGCCTTCGAGCAGCTCGCGGACTCCTCGTGCGGTGACGGTCTCGTCGAAACCGGCCTCGTACTGGGTCGCGCCGAGCACGAGCTCGCCGTCGTCACGCGGGACGAGGTAGACGGGGCGGCCCTCGACCATCGCGCGGACGGTCCTGACCGGCGGCGGCAGGCAACCCCGGCGCGGCCGCAGGCGGAGGATCTCACCCTTCAGCGGGCGGACGGAGCCCGCGAGCGCGGGATGCAGGCGTCCGGTCCAGGCGCCGGCGGCGAGGACGACGTCGCCTTCGAGGGCTCCGAGATCCCTGACCGTCTCTCGGCGGAACTCCACGCCGTGCCTGCCGCAGGCGTACTTGAGCGCGTGCAGCAGCCTTCGGTTGTCCACGGCCAGATCGCCGGGTACCAGCAGTCCACTTCGGACAGACCCGGCGAGGCCGGGCTCGGCGCGGCGGGCCGCACGGCCCGTCAGCTGTTCGACCTCGCGGCCGAGTTCGGTGAGGTACGCGGCCAGCATTTCGAGGTTGCCCGCGTCGGCGCTGTCCAGCGCGACGACGAGTGTGCCGTGCGGCGAAAGGCCCGGATCGACGCCCTCTTCGGCCAGGTCACGGGCGAAAGCCGGCCACCGCCGCAACGACGCCTCGCCGAGCGTGAGGACGTCCTCTTCGCCGGGCCAGGCCTCCGTGACCGGGGCCAGCATGCCGCCCGCGAGCCACGACGCCCCTCGTCCGGGATCGGGGTCGTACACGGTGACGTGATGACCGCGCGCGGCGGCGCGCCAAGCGACCGACAGGCCGATGACCCCGCCGCCGACTACCGAAAGTTCCCTCATGAACGCTCGCTCCCTGCGCCGGCATGACCCGGATCAGGTTCCACGGTCGGAGCGGTTTCGGCTCCCTCTCAGCCCGTCCTCGGGCTCCCGTGCGGACCACCCCACCGTAGCGCGCGGGTACCGTCGCCGCCATGCCCACCCTGTCTGGTTCGCAGATCCGCGCCCGGCTCGCGGACGCCCGCCTGTACCTCTGCACCGACGCCCGGTCCGCCCGCGGCGACCTCGCCGAATTCGCCGACGCGGCGTTGGCCGGCGGGGTCGACATCATCCAGCTGAGGGACAAGACCGGCGGTGCCCCGATCGAGGCGAAACATGAGATCGCGGCGCTGGAAGTGCTCTCGGAAGCGTGCGAGAAGCACGGCAAACTGCTGGCGGTGAACGACCGTGCGGACGTCGCCCTCGCCGTCGGCGCGCACGTGCTGCACCTCGGCCAGGACGACATCCCGGTGCCGCTGGCGCGGCGCGTGCTCGGCGACGACGTGGTGATCGGCCGGTCCACCCATTCGGCCGAGCAGGCCAAGGCCGCGGCCGAGGAGCCCGGCGTCGACTACTTCTGCACCGGCCCGTGCTGGCCGACGCCGACGAAGCCGGGCCGGTCCGCTCCCGGGCTCGGTCTGGTGCGCGAGACGGCGGCCTTCGGGACGTCACGGCCGTGGTTCGCGATCGGCGGGATCGACGCCGGACGCCTGCCCGAGGTGCTGGAGGCGGGGGCGTCGCGGATCGTCGTCGTCCGGGCGATCACCGAGGCCGAAGACCCCGAAGCGGCCGCTCGCACCCTCCGGTCGGCCCTCGCCTGACCCTCTGAGGGTCAGGGGGCGGGGGTGCCGGAGGCGGGGGCGGACGGAGTCGTCGGAGGCGCCTGAGTGGTCGAAGGCGTCGTCGGAGGCGGCGCCGACGTCGTGGTCGATGGCGGCGTCGTGGGCGTCGCCGGAGTGGTCGGCGTGGTCGTCGGCGTCGTCTCGGGCTGGTTGTCCCGGGTCTGCGAAGGGGACGTCGACGGCGGGGCCTCTTGCTTCTCCCGCGGCTGCTCCTGCGCCTGCCCGCCACCGATGATCTTGCCTATGGTCGTCCCGGTCCCGCCGCCGAAGGTCTTCCCCGTCGCGCCTTCGAAGCCGGTGATCGCGACGAGCGCCACCGCGAACGCCACGACGCTGACACCGGCGATCACCGCCCAGCGCGGCTTGAACTTCCGCCCGGACGGCTCTTCGCCGTCTTCGGACGGCTTCAGCCGCACGGTCTCCTGTTCGGCGGGGTCGAGCACCCGGCGCCGTCCCGGCACAGTCAGCACCACACGCGCCTTCAACGCGGCGTCGCGCGTCCGCTGCAGCGAACGCAGGTACAACTCGCCGCCGAGCGTCGTGATGACACTCGCCAGTCCCGCGCCCGCCACCGTTCCCGCGACGCCGAGCGTGGAGCCCAGCAGCGCGGCGGTGATCGCGGCCATCGCGGCCGCCAGCACCTGGACGATCCGCCCCTGCTTTTCGGTCTTTTCGGTGTCCTTCTCGGAAGTCTCCTTGGTCATGATCCCGTTCTGCAGCTAGTCGATCCTCACCCGGTCCTAACGAATAAGGCGCATGGGATGCTCCCCTCGTTGTCCGCACGTGAGGAGCGCCACCTTGTCTGTCCAAAAAGGACTCTCAAATATTCACAATTCCTTGACATAATCAGGCATATGGAACTGGTCTCAATCGAGGAAATCCGCGACGCGGCGAGCCGGATCAAGGGCGCCGCGGTGCGCACGCCGCTGCTGCCACAGCCGTGGGCGCCGTTGTGGCTCAAGCCCGAAAGCCTGCAGGAGATCGGCGCTTTCAAGATTCGCGGCGCGTACAATGCGATCGCGGCGCTGGACGAAGATCAGCGCACCCGCGGTGTCGTCGCGTTTTCCAGCGGCAACCACGCGCAAGCGGTCGCTTACGCGGCGAAGCGGTTCGGAATCCAAGCGGTGATCCTCATTCCGGACGTCGCACCGCGCGCCAAGATCGAAGCGACCAAAGCGCTCGGAGCCGAAGTCATCGAGGTCCCGATCGACGCTCAGGAGTCCTCCGCGCTCGCTGTCGCCGAAGAACGCGGGCTCACCATGATCCCGCCGTTCGATCACCGCGACGTCATCGCCGGACAGGGCACCGTCGGCCTGGAGATCGCCGAGGACCTGCCCGACGCGGGGGTCGTCCTCGTCCCGCTCAGCGGCGGCGGGCTGGCCTCGGGTGTCGGCACGGCGATCAAGGCACTGCTCCCCGGCGCGAAGGTCATCGGCGTCGAGCCCGAACTCGCGGCCGACACCGCCGAAAGCCTGCGCGCGGGCAGGCGGATCGAATGGCCGATGGACCTGCGGGCACGGACCATCGCCGACGGCCTGCGCGCCCAGCCGTCGGACTTGACCTTCGCCCATCTCCAGACGGTGCTCGACGACGTCATCACCGTTTCCGAGGACGAGATCCGGGCATCCGTCCGGACACTGGCTCACCGCGCGAGGCTGATCGCCGAACCGAGCGGCGCCACCGCGACCGCCGCGTACCTGTTCCATCGAGGTGAGCTGCCGGAGGGGAAGGTCGTTTCGGTCGTTTCGGGCGGGAACCTGGACCCGGCGACGCTGACGGAGATCCTCGGCGAGTAGGCCATGTCTGTCCGTGAAGGCCTCCTTGAGGGAATCAGAGTCCCTCAAGGAGGCCTTCACGGCCTGACAGAAGGGCGGACGTGCGTCGGCGGCGAGTCGACCCCGCAGTGAAGGCACTCACCCGGATGCGGCGACTCGTCGGCGGGTTCCTCCGAAGGTGCCGCGAGGACGCCGTTGTGGATGCCGAGCGCGATCAAGCCGCCCCCGATGGCCAGCGCCGCGCACACCAGCAGCGCCGTCCGCCAGCCCGACGTCAGCGCCACCGGATCGGTGTAGGCGGCGCCGGAGAGCCCGGCGACGGCGGGCAGCACGGCGATCGCGAGCAGCCCGCCGGACCGGGCGATGGCGTTGTTGACCCCGGAGGCCACACCGGCGTACCGGTCCGGAGCGGCGGCCAGCACCGTCGCGGTCACCGGCGCGACGACCGTCGCCAGGCCGGCCCCGAACACGACGACGGCGGGCAGCACGGAGCCGAGATACGACGCACCCGGCCCGACGCGCATCAACAGGAGCATGCCGACGCCGACCAGGATCGGGCCGATGACCAGTTGCGCGCGCGGGCCGATCCGCTGCGCCAGTGCGCCCGACCGGCCGGAGAACAGCAGCATAATGACGGTGATCGGCAGCCCGGCGAGGCCGGCCGCGGTCGGCGAATAGCCCAGCGACACCTGCAGCTGCATGACCATCAGCATCATCACGCCGCCGAGTGCGGCGTAGACGACGAAGGTGAGCGCGTTGGCGAGGCTGAACGTCCGGTCGCGGAACAGCTTCGGCGGCACCAGCGGGTCGGCCGAGCGGTGCTGGATCACCAGGAACGCCCCCAGCCCCGCGACGCCGAGCACGATGGCGACCAGGACGACCACGTCGCCGATGCCGCGTCCGGGTGCTTCGACCAGTGCGCCGGTCAGCCCGGCGAGCCCGATCGCGCCGACGGCGGCCGCGGCGAAGTCCGGATGCCCGGTCGCCTCTTCGTCGCGGGATTCGGGCACGTAGCGCTTGGCGAGCAGGACGCAGACGGCGGCCAGGGGCAGGTTGATCAGGAACGCCAGCCGCCACGACCACACCTGCACCAGTACGCCGCCGAGCAGCGGGCCGATCGCCGCCGCGATCCCGCCGAGGCCGGACCACGCGCCGATCGCGCGGGCGCGGTCTTCGTGGGCGAAGGACGATTGAAGGATCGCGAGCGAGCCCGGCGTGAGCAAAGCTCCCCCGATTCCCTGGAGGATCCGCGTCGCGACGAGCAGCTCGGTCGACGTCGCGGCGGCGCACAGCCCGGACGCGATCCCGAACCAGACGACGCCGACGATGAACATCCGGCGGCGGCCGTAGCGGTCGCCGAGTGAACCGGCGACGAGGATCAGCGCGGCGAGCGCGAGCAGGTAGCCGTCGAGGATCCATTGAAGGCCCGCGACGGACGCGCCGAGTTCTTCGCCGATCCTCGGCAACGCGACGTTGATGATCGTCCCGTCGAGCATCGCCATGCCCGAGCCCACGATGGTCGTGGCGAGTACGCCACGCGCCACCGGCGTCCCCCACCGAATCCCCGCCACCCCGTCACTCATACGACGACTGAAGCACGCCCGCCACCCCCAAGCCACCGCGAAATCGCCACGTTGCCAGATTTACCTGACCCGTCAGAGATTTAAGGCCGAAGGCCACGGAAACGTTTTGTAGGGCGCCCTTCAAGATCACGCGAGTTGACTTCGGTCCAGCGCCCTGCGAAACGTTTCCGTCAGCGCGCCTCAAGGCAAGAGCGTCGTGACGAACTTGTAACGATCGCCCCGGTAGATCGCGCGGGCGAACTCGACCGGTTTTCCGTCGGTGGCGAAGGAATGCCGCGAAAGGAGCAACATCGGCATCCCGACGTCGGCACCGAGCATCTCGGCCTCGTGTGGTCCGGCAAGCGCTGTCTCGATCGTTTCCTCGGCCCTTTCGAGCTCGACGCCGTAGTGCTCCCTGAGTACGGCGTACAGGGAGCCACCTGCGGAAACGTGTTTGCGCAAACCGCGGAACCGGCCGAGTGGGAGATGCGTGGTCTCCAGCGCCATCGGCTGCGAATCGGCCAGCCGGAGACGGCGAAGGCGAAGGATCTTCGCACCGACCCGGATTCCGAGGAGTTTCGCGAGATCGGCTTCCACCGGGAGTTCGTCGATCTCCAGCAGCTTCGACGACGGCTTGAGGCCCTGCTTGTGCATGTCCTCGGTGTAGGACGACAACTGCAGGCGCTGCGCGAGTTTCGGCTCGGCGGCGAAGGTGCCCTTGCCCTGTACGCGGTGGAGCCTGCCCTCGGCGGTGAGGTCGGCGAGCGCCTGGCGGACCGTGGTGCGCGAAACGGTGAATTCACCCGCCAGTGCCCGTTCCGTCGGAATCGGCGAGCCCGGCGGCAACGCGTCGAGCAGATCGAGCAGGTGCTGTTTCAGCGCCCAGTACTTGGGTTCGCGCTGGCCGCGCATCCCTGCTGCAGCGCCCGCCTCACCCGCGGTGGTTGTCTCCAACATGACCGACTCCCTAAGCCTTCCCACTCAAACGCGCACCTGCCCCGCTAGGAAACGTACCCTTCACCACAAACGTCCATTCGGGCTAGCATTGGTCTAGACCTACTCGGGGGACGAGGTACGTCCCGGTGGAAGGGAACGAGATGACCGAACAGCGCCCCGGCGAGCACATGGCCGCGGAGATCTCCCAGCAACCCGCCATTCTGGCAGGAATCGTGGAGCGACAGGCCGAAATCGCCGAGGTGGCCGAAGCCATCTCCAAGCGCCCGCCCAGGTTCGCACTGCTCGCCGCGCGCGGTTCCAGTGACCACGCCGCCCTGTATGCGAAGTACCTGATCGAAGTACTCCTCGGTCTCCCCTGCGGTCTCGTCTCACCCTCCACCGCCACTTTGTACGGTGCCCGTCCCGATCTGCGGGACGTTCTCTTCATCACAGTAAGCCAAAGCGGTGGTTCGCCGGATCTCATCGAGGTCACCGAAACGGCGCGTCGCCAGGGAGCGTTGACCGTTTCGGTCACCAACACCCCCGACTCGCCGCTGCGCTCGGCCGCCGAACTCGGTGTCGACATCGGCGCGGGACTGGAAAAAGCGGTCGCCGCGACGAAGACGTACTCCGCAACCTTGCTTTCGCTTTACCTTCTGATCGACGCGGTTCGCGGCGGCAAGGGCGAGGACGCGGAGCGGCTGGGCGAACTCGCGCAGCAGACCCTCGACGGCGCCGACGAAGGTGTTCAGCGCGCGGTGGATCGCTACCGCTTCGTCGACCGGGTGCTCACCACCGGTCGCGGTTACTCCTACGCCACGGCACTGGAGGGTTCGCTGAAGCTGGCCGAAACCAGTTACCTCGCGGCCCGCGCGTACAGCGGGGCGGATCTGCTGCACGGCCCGGTCGCCGCCGTCAACGGCGAGACCGCCGTGCTCGCGGTGACGAGCAAGGGACACGGAGTGGGCGCGATGCAGGAGGTCGTCGAGGCCGTCGGCAAACGCGGGGCGGACGTGCTCGCGGTCGGTTCCGCCGCGGCCGACGTCCCCGCCGCGCTGCGGATCGGTGTCGCTCCTTCGGCCGAAGAGGTGGCCCCGATTCTGGAGATCCTGCCCATCCAGCGGATCGCTCTCGGGCTTTCGCTGGCGCGCGGCGGTGACCCGGACAGCCCCCGAGGGCTGCTGAAGGTGACCAAGACCCGGTGACCAACGTCATCGGAGTGGACGCCGGAGGCACGTCGACGCGAGCGATCGTCGTCGACGCCTCCGGCGCCGTCCTCGGTTCCGGACACGCGGGCGGCGCGAATCCCAACTCCCATCCGCCGAGGGAGGCCGCCTCGCGGATCGCGAGCGCGATCACCGGCGCGCTGGGCGGGCTCGATCCGGCGGAGACGGCGGCGTGCGTCGTCGGCATGGCAGGCGTCAGCAAATTGAGCGATCCGGCGATCGGGGAGATCTTCGCGGCCACTTGGCAGAACCTGGGAATCAGTCCAGTGCGGACGGTCCCCGACTCGGAGGTCGCCTACGCGTCGGCCACCTCCGCGCCGGACGGTTCGGTGCTCGTGGCGGGCACCGGATCGATCGCGGGCCGGATCCGCGGCAGGCGGATGGTCTCCACCTTCGGCGGCTACGGCTGGTTGCTCGGTGACGAAGGTTCCGCGTACTGGCTCGGCCGTGAAGCCGTTCGCTCCACATTGGATGCTCTGGGCCGGGGTGACGAACTCGGCCCGCTCGCGACCGCCGTCCTCGCCGAAGCGCTCGGACCGTCCGCAGTGGACGTGAGCGATCCCGGAGCAAGGACGGCGGTGTGGCGCGCGCTCATCACGAGCGCCAACTCCGAGGCGCCGATCCGGCTCGCCAGATTCGCCCCGCTCGTCAGCGAAGCCGACCGGGAGAACGACCCGGCGGCGGACCGGATCACCACCGAAGCGGCACGGCTTCTGGTGACCAACGTCATGGCGGCGCGCGAACCCGGCGAGACCACGCCGGTCGTCCTCGTGGGTGGCGTGCTGTCCCCGGAAGGCCCGGTCGGCGCGAAAGTCCGCGCCGCGCTGACCGGAATCGAGGTTCTGACCAGCACCGACGGGGTACTCGGTGCCGCTTGGCTCGCCGCCGTCGACGCGTACGGGGAAGGGGCACCACGTCCGGCGGCCGGATGAAAAAACACCGAAAACGGTCCCTAAAAGACCAAACCATCGACTCCGGGCCCGAAGTCCGGGTACCGTAGGACCCGGCCCCCGGACCCTCCCCCCTCGCCGGGGGCCGCCTTATGTCCTGGGTAGCCCGTCGGGCTCGGAGCCGGAGGGGTTCTTGCCCGCCGCGTCCGCGTCGCCCCCGTCTTCCACGACCCGGCCTTCCACGACCCGCAGACCGGGATGTTCCGGGGGCAGCGTGCGATACAGCACCCAGCCGCTCACCGCGACCGTCACCGCGACCAGCGGCCAGGACAGCACCGTCCGCGCGATGCCGAGCGCGACCACCTGCCCGCTCCACCACAACGAGCCGTACACGACCACACGCAGCGTGTACTGCAGGAACACCCACACCCAGCTCGCCCGCGAATACGCGCGCAGCAGCGCGGGATCACGGCGCCAACGCGTCTTCTGCCCGATGACCAGCCCGACCACGACGCCGAGCAACGGCCATCGGATCACGATGCTGGCCGCCCACAGCAGCGCGCTGGCCACATTGGACAGCAGCTGGATGAGGAAGAAGTCTTCGGCGCGGCCGGTGTGCAGTGCGATCAGCGCGGCGGCGATCACCGCGGCGAGGCTCACCAAGACAGCGCGGGCCTTGTCACCGCGCGCGACCCGGTAGGCACCGAGCAGCACCGCCACACCGATGGCCACCCCGGCGCCCCAGGCGATCGACTGGCCGGCGATCAGCCAGCCGGCGACGAAGGCCGCGGGCGGGATGCTCGCGTCGAGGGCGCCACGCCGCCCGCCGAGGATCTGGGCGAGCGACTCACGCGGGGGTCGATAGGTCACCCTTACAGCCTGCCGGATCTATGAGCATCGACACCCGGTCGGGGAGATGTTCGCCACATACACTGTCCGTTTTACGCCTGCTTGAGGTGAATCTCGGCAGCCCAGGAGTGTACATCCCAGTAATGGAGATGCATGGACGTCCGACAAAATAAGAGACTGTGTCAACGGACTGAACCATGGGTTTCAGCAAGGTGGGATTGCAGGGGCGCTCTCAGCTGTTAGTTGTGGTGTACAAGTATCAACCGGGGGCACACGGACGGAAGGGGACCCAACGTGTACGGATTCGACAGCTACGTGGCGATCGGTGACAGCTTCACCGAAGGACTCAACGACGATCTGCCCGACGGCACCTTTCGGGGCTGGGCGGATCGGCTCGCCGAGATCCTCGCCGAAGGCAGGCCAGACTTCCAGTACGCGAACCTCGCCCTCCGCGGAAAGATGCTCGACGAGATCCTCGAAGAGCAGTTGCCCATCGCGCTGGCGGTGAAACCCGACCTGGTCACCCTGTGCGCGGGCGGGAACGACATCATCGTGCCCGGCGCGGACGTGGACGCCGTCGCCGCGCGGCTGGAGGCGGGGGTCGCCAAGCTGCGCGAGGCCGGGATCCCGGTGCTCATCTTCAACGGACCGGACACCAAGTACCTGTCTGTGATGCACGTCCTGCGCGGCAAGGTCGGTATCTACAACGCGCATCTGTGGGCGATCGCCCACCGCCACGGCGCGAAGATGGTCGATCTGTGGGCGATGGACCCGCTGCACGACCGTCGCGCCTGGAGCGACGACAGGCTGCACTTCACCCCCGAGGCCCACCGGCGGATCGCGCTGCGCGCGGCCGAAGTCCTCGGCGTCCCGGTCGCCGACGACTGGCGCGAGCCGTGGCCGGCGTCCGACGAGCCGAGTACCTGGATCACCTCCCGCCGCTCCGACCTCGAATGGACGAAGGCGCACCTGCTGCCGTGGATCCGGCGTCAGCTCAAGGGTGAGTCGATGGGCGACGGCCTGTCCCCGAAGCGCCCGCAGCTCGCGCCGCTGCTTCCGCTGGAGCAGATCGAAACGGCGACCGTCACGCTGCCGTCCGAGCGGACGATCCACCACCACGCGAGCTGACCCGCGTCGGTACCGCTGGTCGTGATTTGGGATAAGGGTTAAAAAACCAATCGGCCCTCAAGCCAAAACCGAACCAACCCGGACCCGGCCCCCGCCCCCCTGTCAACAACCAAGG
>NZ_JBVIRO010000004.1:148237-193166 GCF_055575975.1 Amycolatopsis sp. NPDC033938 | reverse complement strand
CCGGCCGTGCGTACTAACCCCCACCCGGTTTGCTCCCCGGGTTGTTTCCGGTTGTTTGTTTGTGGCTTGTGGTTTAAAACCCCGAATCGCCACTCACGACCAACCCGACCCACGCGGCACCGGCACGCGCCCGCCGTGTCACCCACAAGGGTCATGTACTGACCGCCCGGTGCAGCTGGGCCGAAAGCCGGTTCGCCAACCGGCGGGGCGCGGCTTACAGTCCCTTCATGCCCGGTACACGCTGGAGCCGCTTGCTGCCTACAGCGCTGCTGGTCACGCTCGCCTTGACGGCGATCTCCGTCTGGTCGACCTCGGACGACATCGAGGCCGAACTGTCCGCGCGCGCGAAGAACGCGCTCGCCGACGTCGGTGTCTCCGGCGGTCAGGTGAGCTTCTCCGGTCGCGACGCGAACCTCAGCGGCTTCCCGCCGGACAAGGCCGCGCAGGCGATGGACGCCATCCAGCGGATCGACGGGGTCCGCACGGTCGAGATCTCCGGCGACACGGCCCCGCCCGGTCCGGTGACGACGAGCGGTGAGCCGTCGAGCCCGCCGCCCTCGCCGCCGAGCTCACCGCCCAGCCCGGCCACGACGTCGGTCAAGCCGACCGACAAGGCCGGTTTCCAGGCCGAGATCGACCGCCTGCTGACGGCCACGCCGATCACGTTCGAACCCGACACCACCGAACTGACCGTGGACGGCGAGCGCGGCGCGCTGGAGATCGCGAAGCTGCTCACGGACGCTCCGCGCGAACTGCGGTTCCGGATCACCGGACAGGTGGCGACCGGTTCGGACAAGAAGCTGTCCCTGAACCGGGCGAAGACGGTGGAACGGCTGCTGGAGCGCAACGGGGTCAAACGCGATCAGGCCTACTCCACCGAACGCAAGAACTCCGACGGTGCGAGTGGCGAGGGCCGCCGCGTCGACATCACGGTCGAACAGCGGACACAGAGGTGATGGCTGATGCTCTGGCTATTCGGGCAGATCTGGCTCTGGCTGCTCATCTCCTTCGCCCTCGGCTGCGGCGTCACCTGGCTGATGACGCGTGGCGACCGGCGAGAGCACACGGCTCCCGCGACGGCGGCCGCCGAGCCGGAACGGCCCACTCCGGCCTACGCCGAACCTGACCCCGTGCCCGTCCCGCTGGCGGCCGAGCAGACGCAGTTCATCCCGCCCGCGCGGATCCATGACGACGACGAGCCGTACGACCAGGAGACGGAAGGCCACCGCGAGGGCCAGCTCACCCCGGAACCGGTGCGCCCGGCTCAGGTCTACCACCCGGAGGAGCCGGAACCGGCAGGCCGGAACGGCGGCCACGGCCACGAACCCGAGCCGGTCTGGCCCAGTGACGAGGACTGGCCGCCCGGCGGCCGCACCCCCGAGTACCGGCCGGGGCAGGGCGGCTGACACCCGCCTGGTAAATTCGGCTACGCACTGTGAGCGTGACGCCGGGTACATTTCGTCGATCGGGAGCCCCGGCACACGAAGGAGGCTCCGATTTGGCGCTCCCCTATTGGACGCCGCACAACCTGCTGCCTCCGGGCCGCCATCCGGCCGATCTCGCCGATGTCTATGAGCGGCTGGTCTTCGACGCACCGCATCAGAACGACCGCGAAATCCTGTTCAGCGCGCTGAACAGTTATCTGGGTGTCGCCCGGCGGATCATGCCGACCGGCCGCGCGTGGATCGGCGGCGATCTCACCGCCAGGACCCCGCACGCGCCGCAGGGACTCGACGTGGTGCTGATCCCCGACGAATGGGGCGCGCTCAAACGGCTCGACGACGCCGGACGCTCGGCGCTGTACGGGCTGCTGACGCTGCGCGGGGTCATCGTCGGCCAGCCGGCCATGTACCTCGACCAGGTCCAGCCCGTCGGCGGCATGCTCGACGGCTTCCTCTGCCGCCCCGGCGACGAGGAGATCTGGGAGGAAGTATGGGCTTCAGGTGGCAGGGGAATTCCGGAAGTGATCTGGTGAGGAACGAATTCCGGCGTATCGCCGACGAGATCCCCGGCGGCACCTGGCTCGACGACCTCGCCCGCGCGTCGGCGATGGCCGCGTACGCGAAGTTCGAGCGGACGGCCCGTTCGCCGCTGCTTCGCGTGTCCGTGATCGGCGAGTCGCATCTCGACGCGTACACCTTCTCCGACATCAGCCGCGCGCTTCAGGACGCGACGGCGAAGATCGGGCACATCATCCGGAACCCGTCGGGCGAGGTGACCATCGTCCAGCCCGCGGACCGGGAAAAGGCGCCGTTGATCCAGCGCGGCCAGGCGGGCAACGCGATCTTCTTCGGCTTCCCCGAACCGGCGCTCGACGACGCGCTCATCCACGACGGACTCGAGTCGCTGTCCGAACGCGCGGTCAAGGAACTGTGCGATTTCCTGCCAGCCAACGGTTCCGACGACGGCGCGCTGGACGCGGTGCTGCTGCAGCGCGACACCGTCCGCAACGCGGTCAGCGACATCGTCAACGCGGTCAGCAAGCACGCCGGGATCGGTATGGCGCTGACCCCGACAGCCGGTGAAGAACTGACCCGCAGTATGACCACCGAGCAGGCCAGGATCCTGTCCGGGAGCCTGCGTGAGTCGCGGGAGGCCGTCGGCTACGAGACGGTCAGCGGCAGGCTGGACGGCGTCCGTACCCGGCGCCGGATCTTCTATCTCGAACGCGAATCGGGCGGCACGATCCAGGGCGCGGTCGCGCCGGATCTGCTCGACGAGATCAAGGAGAACCTGGACCGGCCGGTGACCGCGCGGCTGCGCGTCGTGCGCACCACGACCATCGACGGCCGCCGCGGCCGCCCGGTGCACGAACTGCTCGAGATCACCCCCGAAGTCAACCTGTTCGATCAGTGATCGGGTTTCCGACATTCGGCGATGCCACAATACTCGTCAGAAAATATCGATAATCGCTTGATCATCGTTGAATGATGACTTTTTCCAGCAGGTAACAATTTCGGCCATTGCCCCGAACGATGGGTTAACGTCTTCGGACGGAAGCCTCCGAAAGGGCATGTATGCCGACCGATCCACCACTCCCGCACCCACCGGCCACCCGCTACGGCCCGGGGTTCGCCACGCACGGGACCCGGCACCGAAAGCCCAAGAACGGCCTGGTCATCGCCGGTTTCCTGGTCGGCCTCGCCGCGCTCGGGGTCGCCTTCGTCCCGGTCGCCGGGCTCGCCGCATGGCCGCTCGCCGTGATCGGGGTGACTCTTTCCGTGATCGGTTTGATCAAAATCAAGAAGGGCGAAGCAGACAAGAAGGGAATGGGTATAGCGGGACTCGCGCTTTCCATCGCGGGTTTGCTGGCCGCGAGCGGGTTACTGGTCTACACCAACTTCTTCGCTACTGGTGAGTCGGGACTGCACGTCCCCGCTGTCGCCGGTGACAAGAACCGCGTCGAGTTCGTCGTGAGCGCCTCCGGCGGGGCGACCGTCCGGTACGGCTCGCTCCACGACCAGCGGAGCGAAACGACCCCTGCCAGCACCGACGAATGGCGTGGCACGGCGTCCTTCAATTCGGGCGATTATCTGCTCACCGTCACCGCGGACACCCGGAACTCGTCGGTCAGCAACCAGATCGCCTGCTCGATCCTGGTCAACGGCCGGAAGGTGGCGGAGAACAAGGGGCAGACCATCGCGCTCTGCACCGCGAACGCCGGCTGACGCGCCGCCTGGCGGCCGGCCGGTATCGCCCCCACCTCCACCGGCCGGACCGCCACGAGCCGCTCCTGGCGGCTCTTCAGACGGATCCGGAATCCGGATCCGCCCGGGCGCCGATCCCTGTCGCGTGCCCCTCCCCTAGGGCTCGACCGGCGCCGAACCGGACCCTACGCGCGCGAGTACCGAGGCCACTAAGAATCCGCTAAGGATCACTCACCGGCCATCGCCGAGATCCGCGATTTCCATCCGGACCATGGCGGCGAGCTTGGGATTGGCGTCGGAAAGGATCTTCAGCGCGAGCGCGAATTGCTCGCGGGCACCGTCCACATCCGACCCGGCCCGCAGCACCCTGCCCAGGGTCAGCCGCAGCACGCCCTCCTGGAGGACGAAACGTCTGCTGATGGTCAGGTCCACTGCCTCCCAGACGTATCGCTCGGCGGCGGCGAGTTCACCGATCTTCATGCTCAATTCGGCGAGGTTGTTCAACGAGACGACGACGTAGCTTTCGTCGCCGAGTGTCCGGTCGATCTCCAGCGAAGCGACCTGATGGCCGATCGCCTCGATGAACCGCCCCGCCCGCTTTTCGGCCTCCGCGCAATTGTTGAGCGCCTGCCCGCGCAGTTCGAGATCGCCGGTCCGGGCGGTCTCCTCGACCGCCTGCCGCAAGGTCGCGATGGCCTCGTCGTGGCGGCCCAGCAGGGTCAGCGCGGAGCCGAGGTGGATGTTCGCCGAGATCATCAACCGGTTGTCGCCGATCGCGCTCGCGAGTTCCAGTGCGCGTTCGGCGTCGGCGAGACAGCCCTGCGGCAGTTCGAAGGTGAGCGCGATGGCGCACCGCGAGATCAGCATCCAGCAGCGGCCGAGGACGTCGCCGGAGCGCTCGGCGGCCGCGAGGCCGATCTCGACCAGCCGCGTCCATTCGTCGAGCAGCGGATACACCGCACGATAGGTGTGCGCGACCCTCGCCAGCCGCCACACGTCACCATGGCGACCGGCGGCGCCGGCGGCTTCGAGGACCTCGACGAGGTTGCCCCATTCGGCGGCGAACCAGTCCTGCGCCTCGTCGAAGGTGTCGATCGGCGGCATCTGCGCGTCGCTGAGTACGCCGGTGAAGTCGAGTGGGTCGACGATCCGCAGCATCCTGCGCCGGGCCCGGTCGGCGACGGCCTGGTAATACCGCACCGATCGCGAAAGCACCTCGTCCCGGTCGGCCTCGTCGAGTTCGTTCTCCGCCAGTTCACGGAGGAACAAGCGGACGAGGTCGTGCGAGGCGAAGGCGTCGCGACCGGTTTCGGTGAGCAGGTTGTGCGCGGCGAGCACCCGCAGATGCCGCCGCGCCTCGGCGACGGTGATCCCGCGGATCGCGGCCGTCAGATGGGAGCCTGCCGAAAGGCACTGGACGACGCCGAGCCGCAGGAACGTGTGCGCGACATCGGCGGGCAGCCCGCGGAACGAAACGTCGAAGGCCGCGCGGACCCCGTCGTCCGGGCCCTCGACGTCGAGCGCGGCGAGTCTGGTCCGTTCGTTGCCGAGTTCGTCGACGAGGTCCTGCGCGGACCACTGCGCGCTGGCGGCGAGCCGGGCGCCCGCGATCCGCAGCGCGAGCGGGAGATAGCCGCAGAGCCGGGCGAGCGCGTGGTTGAGATCGAATCCGGCCGGCCCGGCGAGTTCCTCGATCAGCCGGACGGCGTCGCCGGGGGCGAGCGTGCCGAGGACGCGCAGTTTGGCGGCGTTGGACACGGCGAGCCCGTCGAGTCTGGAGCGGCTGGTCACCAGCGTCATCGAGCGCGATCCCGGCGGCAGCAGCGGCCGCACCTGCTCGGCGGAGCGGGCGTTGTCGAGAAGCACCAGCATCCGGCGCCCGGCGATCATCGAGCGGTAGAGGGCGATGCGTTCGTGGACCTGATCGGGGATGCCCTCGGCCGGGACGCCGAGCCCGAGCAGGAACTGGGTGAGCAGTTCGGCGGGCTCCAGCGGCGGGTGGTGCGGGTCGAAACCCCGCAGCGAGGCGAAGAGGATGCCGTCGGGGAAGCGGCGGGCGGCGCGATGGGCCCACCACACCACCAGGCTGCTCTTGCCGATCCCGGCGGTCCCGCTGACCACGCCGACGGCCGTCTCGCCTGCTTCGGCGCGGTCGGCGAGCTCGTCGAGCCAGGCGAGGTCGGCCTCGCGGCCGGCGAGATTCGGCACGGCAGGCGGCAACTGCTGCGCCGGCGTCGCGGCCTGTTCGGCCTTCGGTTCCGCGACGACCTTGACCGGCAGGTCGTCGTTGAGCACCCGTTCGTGCAGCCAGCGCAGGTCCGCGCCCGGTTCGACGCCGAGGGTGCGCAGGGTCGCGCGCGAGACCGTGCGGTACAGCTCGAGCGCGTCACCGCGGCGCCCCGCGTGGTACAGGGCGCGCATCAGCTGTCCGGCCGTGCGCTCGGCGAGCGGCTTGGCCCGGACCAGCGGGCTGAGTTCGACGATCAGCTCCGCGTGCCTGCCGAGTTCGAGATCCGCGTCGACCCTGGCGCCGTGGACGGCGAGCCGCAGATCCTCCAGTTCGGGCGCGCGGACCGAACCCGGAACCCCGGCGAGTGCGGGCCCCTGCCACAGAGCGAGGGCCTCGGCGAGCAGTTCGGACGCCTTTTCCGGCTCCTCGGTGGACGCCCGGTCCAGCAACGAGCGGGCGCGATGGACGTCGATCCGGTCGGGGTCGACGGTGAGCTGGTAGCCGGGCGGAGCGGTGAGGATCTGGGCGCCGCGCGGATCGTCGCCCTGGATGTCGCGGAGCACCCGCCGCAGGTGGGAGACGTTGCCGTGGACGATCGTGCGGGCGGTGGCAGGCGGGTCGTGCCCCCACAGCGCGTCGATGATCTCGTCGAGCGCGACGACCTTGTTGACCTTCAAAGCCAGCAGCGCGAGAAGACCTCGGACACCGGGCCCGCCCACGGGAACCGGCCGGTCGCCGTCGAGAAGCCGCACGGGACCGAGAAGCTGGAAGCGGGCAGGGGAACCGCTTTCGCCCATGACAAGCCCCCCTCCCCCGATCTCTCCCCTTACCGGAGTAGCCAACCTACCGCGCGAAGACGCCGTCAACCAGAAAAGCCTCGTGAGTGGTGATGACGGTTAGAACCGTGATTACCACTCACGAGATCAAAAAGGCTCCGCGCCCATCAGTCCCGATCTGATGGGCACGGAGCCGGGGGATGTCCGATTTGGGCCGCCTGGGGGCGCGACCCACACCGGACATCGGCGTCCACGTCCGTCCGGGTGGGCTCACCCCGAGCGAAGAACCCGTTCGGTCGTCGACAACACCTACGTGAGCAAGCCCACTGGCCCGCTCACGTGGCGACAACGTAACAGGGCGCACACCAAGAGCTACAGGCGCCCCGTCATGGCCTTCGCTACCTGCGGTTTTGTCAGCGCGTCAGCGGAGTCGAGTCGCGGCCGGCGATGAACGCGGGACGCGGCTCGATCGCGGCGAACGGTTCCCGCAGCGCGTTCTCGACGCTGTTGAACACCACGAAGATGTTCGACCGCGGGTACGGCGTGATGTTGTTCGCCGAACCGTGCATGACATTCGAATCGAACCAGAGCGCCGAACCGGCCTGCCCGGTGAATTGATCGATTCCGTATTCCGCGGCGAGTTTGGTGATGTCTTCCTCACTGGGAACACCGACCCGCTGCTCTTTCAGTGAACTCTTGTAATTGTCCTCGGGGGTTTCCCCGGCGCATTGGACGAAGGTCCGCTGCGATCCCGGCATCACCATCAGCCCGCCGTTGAACGGGTAGTTGTCGGTGAGCGCGATGGAGCAGCTGACCGCGCGAGGGGCGGGCATGCCGTCCTCGGCGTGCCAGGTCTCGAAGTCCGAGTGCCAGTAGAACCCGGTGCCCTTGAACCCGGGCATGTAGTTCACGCGGCTCTGGTGGATGTAGACCTCGGAGCCGAGGATCTGCCGGGCCCGGTCGAGCACGCGGGGGTCGCGGACGAGTTCCGCGATCAGCTCGCTGGTCTCGTGGACGTCGAAGATGGAGCGGACCTCACCGGTCTTGGCCTCGGTGATGACGCGCTCGTCGTCGCGGTGGTCCCCCGACGACATGCGGACGAGTTCCTGCCAGTACGTCTGGACCTCGCCAGGCGACAACAGCTGGTCGACGACGGTGTAGCCGCGGGCCTCGTGGTTGGCGAGGGTGGCCCCGTCGAGGGGGCCATCGGCTTCCGTCCCCCAGACGGTGGGGTGCGTCCGGGGCAGGTGTTCGGGCTTACCCGTGATGCGGGTCGGGTAACTGTCGTCGACTCGGGTGTCGGTCAGCGTCAAAGCGGTCGCCTCCTCGAGCGATTTCAGGATTCGGTTACGAGCGGGTACACGCCGTTTTCGTCGTGGACCTCACGGCCGGTGATGGGCGGGTTGAACACGCAGACGCACTTGATCTCGGTCTTCGGCCGGACCTGGTGCTTGTCGTGGTCGTTCAGCAGGTACAACGTGCCCGGCTTCAGCTGGAACACCTCGCCGGTCGCGGTGTTTTCGAGCTCGCCTTCACCGGAGGTGATGAAGACCGCTTCGATGTGGTTCGCGTACCAGAAGTCGTTGACCGTCCCGGCGTAGAGCGTGGTCTCGTGCACCGAGAAGCCGACGCCCTCCTTGGCCAGCACGATGCGCTTGCTGCGCCAGTTCGGGGTCTTGATGTCGGCGTCGGTGTCGGTGACCTCGTCGAGTGTTCTGACAAGCAACGGAGAACTCCTTCTTTCTTCCTGGTGAGGACGGTCAGTTCAGGACGGTGGCGATGGCCTCGTCGATGATCGACAGGCCCTTCGTGAGCTCGTCGTCGGTCAGGGTCAGCGGCGGCAGCAGCTTCATGACCTCGCCGTCGGGACCGGAGGTCTCCATCAGCAGCCCGCGCTCGAAGGCGGCGGCGCAGACCTTGCCCGCGAGGTCGCCGTTGGCGAACTCGAGGCCCCTGGCCAGACCGCGGCCCTTCGCGAGCAGGTTCGCGTCCGGGTACGCCTCGACGATGCCTTCGAAGGCGGAGGCGATGCGCTCACCCTTGGCCTTGGTCGACTTCTCCAGCTCGTCGTCGCTCCAGTAGACGCGCAGCGCCTCGGTCGCGGTGACGAACGCCGGGCTGATGCCGCGGAAGGTGCCGTTGTGCTCGCCCGGCTCCCAGACGTCGAGGTCGGGGCGGATCAGCGTCAGCGCCATCGGGATGCCGTAGCCGCCGATGGACTTCGACAGGCAGACGATGTCGGGTTTGATGCCCGCGTCCTCGAAGCTGAAGAACGGGCCGGTACGGCCGCAGCCCATCTGGACGTCGTCGAGGATCAGCAGGATGCCGTGCTTCTTGCACAGGTCGTCCAGCGCCTTGAGCCACTCGATGCGCGCGGCGTTGATACCGCCCTCGCCCTGCACGCCTTCGACGATCACGGCGGCGGGCTCGTTCAGGCCACTGCCGGAGTCGCCCAGCAGCTTCTCGAAGTAGAGGAAGTCCGGGATGGAGCCGTCGAAGTAGTTGTCGTACGGCATCGGGGTGGCGTGCACCAGCGGGACACCCGCGCCGCCGCGCTTCATCGAGTTACCGGTCACCGAGAGGGCGCCCAGCGTCATCCCGTGGAAGGCGTTGGTGAAGTTGATGACGGCTTCCTTGCCGGTCACCTTGCGCGCGAGCTTCAGCGCGGCCTCGACCGCGTTCGCGCCACCGGGGCCGGGGAAGACGACCTTGTAGTCCAGATCGCGCGGCGCGAGGATCTTCTCCTTGAACGTCTGGAGGAAGTCCCGCTTGGCCACGGTGAACATGTCGAGCGCGTGCGTGACGCCGTCACGGGCGATGTAGTCGATCAGCGCGCGCTTGAGGGCGGGGTTGTTGTGCCCGTAGTTCAGCGCGCCGGCCCCGGCGAAGAAGTCGAGGTAGGCCTTGCCGTCTTCGTCGTACAGGTAGCTCCCCTGTGCCCTGTCGAACACCACGGGCCAGCCACGGCTGTAACTGCGTACTTCGGATTCGAGTTCCTCGAAAATGCTCATCACGTTTTCTTTCTCCCTGGGATCCCCGGTTTTACGTCCTAGTGACTGCTGAGCGGACCGATTCGATACAGATCCTCTTGCTCATGCGTTCCGTCCTCGGCCGGGAAATCGTTCGCGGAGAACAGATCCCGGCGTTCCAAGGTGGCGTTCCAGCGCTTGGCGAACGAGGCGAACAACCGGATCGAAGCCTCGTTGTCCGGAGTGATCGTGGTCTCGAGGTACCGCACGCCCTGGGCGACCAGACGGCTGAACAGCTCGTCGAGCAGTGCCCCGGCCAGCCCTTTTCCGCGCTGAGACGCGTCGACAGCGACCTGCCAGACGAAGCCGGTGTCCTGCTTCCGATAGCCGAGTACGAAGCCGACCGGGCTCCCGTCGACCTTGGCGACCACCGAGGTGTCCGCGAAATCATGACACCACAGCAAATAGGCGTACGACGAGTTGAGATCGAGCTTCTTCGAATCGCGGGCGATTCTCCAGAGCTCGGCACCGTCGGCCTTGGTCGGGGATTCGATCAAGTGCTTTCCGGACATGTCCAAGAAACGTACCGGAGGATTCGGGCGCGGTCAGATCAAGCGGTGAGCGGCAGCGCGGCTACCTGCAACAACCCCGAAACACACGTGACAAAGGTAACGGTAACGTTTGAAGCGCAGCACTTGTGGGTAAGGCCGCTTCGATGCGGTCTCACTGCACGTGACGATACCAACCGTTACCACGTCGTCGCAGGGTCAGGGCGCGATTCGCCGCCCGAATACGCTATTTACGCCGCCGTCTGCGACCGGCGATCGAACCGAGCGGCGTCCAAACGGCGGGCAGCAGGAGCAGCAGGCAGACGACCAGCCACCAGACCGGCGCCTCACCTCGCCGCCAGCCCGCGACGACGTCGCCGAGCCAGCCGAAGAGCGGGTCGCGGACCGGCGGCAGGAACGCGGCGAACAGCAACGCGGCTCCCGCCAGCACACCCAGCACCGTGAGCACCATCCGCCACGTCTTGCGCAGCGTCATCAGGCTGACCACCAGGAACACGATGGCGCCCGCGGCAACCGGGACCCCGACCCACTGCAGCACCGGGCCGCCCTGTCCGCCGATGACGAATCCGGCCAGCACGGTGATCAGCGCGGCCAGCACGTTCCACGGGGACGGCAGGGTGGCAGCGCCGCGCGTGATCCACCAGGCGCTGCGTCCGGCGGCCTGTGCGAAGGTCGCGGCGGGCTGGACCGATTTCGGCACCCTCGTCGCCCCCGCCGCCGCGTTGATCCCGGCGGCACCCGCCTTGACCAGCGTCTTCGTCAGCAGCATCGTCCCGCGTTCGTGCTCGAACCGCTCGGCCGAGACCTGACACGCCTGGAACGCGCGCTGCGTCTGCTCGTCGGTCTCCGGTTCGTTTTCGATCAGTCGCCGGAACCGTTCCGACGGCTTCCCGTTGCCCTTGGCCGTTTTCGCGTCGTGTCCACAGTGGAGGCCGACGCAGGGCAGTTCTTCGCGCGCGATTTCCAGCTGCCGCGCCCTGGCGAGCACCATCGCCGTCACGGGCATGCTGATCGGCAAGGTGGTTTCCCCTTGCACGTCACCGAGTTCGCCGTCGAGGCCGAGGAAAGCGAGTTCGGCGGCCAGTTGCGCGCGCAAGACTTCCGCTTCCTCCTGGGACAGCCCGTCCTCGGTACCCGGCTGCCGCCAGCCGATCTTCCGGAACGCGTCCCGCACCTGGGCACGGAAGGCCTCCGGCCCGACGACGTCGCGCAGCAGCCGCAGGCGTTTCGGATCGAGCAGGCACTGGATCAGCCAGCCCGCGCCGTCGACACGGCCCCACATCCAGTCGTTGGCCCGCCACGACGCCTTGTAGAACGCGCCGAAGTAGTCGGCCTGCATCCCGGTGAGCTTGTCCCAGGAGCGGCGCCGTTTCATGTCCATGAGCGTCCGTGAATCCGCGCTCACCTGGACGAGATCGACGCGTTGGTCGACCGACGGGGCCTGCGCGAGCAGCCCACGGGTCGCGATGTGCAGCCGCACCAGGCGGGAGGTGACGATCGGATCCCCGGCACTCTTGTCGTCCGAGGTGAGCCCGGTCCACGCCAGCAGCGTGCCGACCGTGTCGGCGGCCTCGGTATCCGGTTTCGCTTCGGCCAGCGGCAAAAGGATCGGCGTCGCCTGCCGGAGCGCGGCGACCACCATCGGCCATGCCTCCTTCAGCGTGTCCGAACGGCCGAGTGCGGCCCATTCCTTGGCGAGTCCCTCGATCCAGGCGGCCAACGTGACGTCGGCCGATGGCGGCTCCTGATCGGCGACCCAGCTCGCGAGGCGCATGCCCCGCGCGGCGCGGTGGCGTGCCTCGTGCAGCAGCACCCGGCAGCGGTTGAGCTGCAGCGCCTGATCCGGCGTGGGATCGAGCCGGAAACCCGCGTTCACCAGCTGGATACCGGTGGCCACCGAATCATCCAGCGCGGTGGTACGGAAGGCGACCAGATCCTCCAGTTCGCAAGTGTCCTTCGGCGGTTCGGCCGGCAGGCCGTCGCGCAATCCCGACGCCGCGGCCGCGCGCAGCTGCGCCGCCATCCCGGACGCCCACTGCCGGGCCGGATCCTCCACATCGGACAGTGAAAGCCTGCGGGTCGCCTCCCGGACCAGCGCGGTGGCGTCCTCCTGGACCCGCCGGTCGCGGTAGTCGTTCATCAGCCGCGGGTCGACCAGCTTCTCGGGGCCGCCCCGAACCCCCATCGAGGCAAGGGAAACGCGGGTCCCCCTGGTCCGGACGACGGCGTCGTTGTGCCTGGTCAGGTCTTCGAGCTCGGCGCTGATCGTCTGGCTCAGCACGGTGCCGACGACCTTGCTCATCGCACTGCCCAGCAGTGGCGGCCGTTCCGGATCGACCTCGACACGTTCGGCTTCGCGTTCCGCCGTCGGCACCACGTAGAGCAGCAGCCGCCGGACGTCCGAATGCGACTGCCGTTCGAAGATCTCCCGCAACGCCGGACGCAACGGTTTGTTCAGCAGCACACCGCCGTCGGTCAGCCAATGCGACCGCGTGACGTCGGTGTAGCGGCTCATGTCCGGATGCAGCGGGCCGGTCTTCTCGCCGATCGGCATCCGGGCGAGTTCGAACGCGCCGGGAAACGAGGCGGTGGAACGCGCCGCGAGCGCGAGCGGGCCAACGACGTCGTCCGTCCATAAAGGACCATCGAACCGGAAGAGCAGGCGATGTTCGGTGTCCCGCACAAGGTTTCCCAGCGCGTCGTCGAACCTGGTCGTCTCGCCGTCGATCATCGTGCCGGTGAGCAGCACGGTGATGTCGGGGCAGTCGGGTTTCACCGTCGCCTTGTCGGTGATCCGGTGCAGCGCTTCCTTGAGATCCCCCAGGAGCACGCGATCGCCGTTCAGCAACGACCGCGGCTCCTTCTCGCCGGGATCGCGGATCAGGTTGTCGAGCGATCCCGTGCTGATCCACGTGTCACGCAACACCTCCGGACTCGACCGGAACGCCTCGGCCAGCCCGAGGCACGCCGCGTTGATGCCGCCGGCACTCGTGCCGGTGAGCACGTCGAGCGAAACGGTGGCGTTGAGCAGATCGAGCAGCGTCCGGTACGGACTCGTCGATTCCGGCGTTCTCGACGCCCGCAGCAGATGCGAGGTCTCGGTGGCGACCCCGCCCATCCAGACCGCGAGGCTCGCCCCGCCCACCATGGTCATCGCCAGCCGGATCTCCTGCGGCCACGGACTCCCCGCGTCGGCCATATGCGCCCTCCCCAAGGCTTTGTGCAGGGGGCACTCTAGACCGGACGGACGAGCCGGTGTACCGCCGTTGGTGCCGAAATTCGTTCGCCCATAAGGGCAGCGCGTCAATCGACGGTGAGGACGATCTTGCCGAACTGCCGGTTCGACTCCAGGTACCGGTGCGCCTCCACGACGTCGTCGAGCCGGAACGTGCGATCGACCCGGGACTGGAACGAACCCGCCCGGACACCGGCGCGCACGAAGGCGTCGGCGCGGCGAAGTCGTTCGGGGTTCAAGGTGATGCCGAAGGCGTTGAACATCCGCATGGTCGGCGCGAACCACAGCGGGAACGGCGTCTCCTTGGTGTCGAGTGCGCCGTAGACGACGATCGCCCCTCCTTCCGCGGTGGCTTCGGAAAGCTTGCGCACCCCTTCACCCGCGATCGCGTCGAAGACCAGTTCGGCACCGCGGCCGCCGGTGTAGGCCTTCGTACGTTCGACGATGTCCTCTTCGGTCGTGACGATCACGTGCGCCGCACCGGCTTTCAGCAGCCGTTCCTTCTTGGCGGGTGTGCGGGTGGTCGCGATCGTGGTGGCGCCGATGTGGTTCGCGACCTCGATCGCCGCCAGGGCCGTCCCGCTGGAGGCCGCCGTGATCAGCACGGTGTCGCCGGCGCGGACCTTGCCTTCGTCGATGATCGCGCCGTAGCCGGTGAGCAGCGACCCCCACATCGCGACGGCGTCCACCGCGCCGAGCCCCTCCGGCCGGTGCAGCGTGGCGGCGGCCGGGACGATCGCCTGCTCGCCGTAGACGCCGTACTCCTTCTGGGAGAAGCCGGCGATCGTGGTGACCCGGTCACCCGGTTCGAAGCCGGTCACGTCCGGGCCGACCGCGTCCACGACCCCGGAGGACGAGTAGCCGAGGCCCGCCGGGAACTTCTCGGCGCGCTCGAAGTAGTAGCCGCCGCGGAACATCGCTTCGGCGCGGTTCAGGCCGATCGCCTCGATGGAGATCCGCACTTCGCCAGGTCCCGGCTCGCCGATCTCGACGTCCACGACCTCCAGCACCTCGGGCCCGCCCTCGGCGCGGAAACGTACTGCCTTGCTCATGTCATCCCCTTGGAGAGTTCGTTACGACTTGTAACGGGGGACATCGTCTGTCACGATCGAACCCGCTGGAAGACGGCACTTTTGTGTGACGACGGAACAAGCCTGTTACGAACGAGGTCAGCGCGATGAGCGAAGTCGAAGATTTTTCCGGCGAGGAGCCCTGCTCGCTGCGCGAGGTGCTCGGACTCGTCGGCGACAAGTGGACGATGCAGATCCTCGTCCGGCTCACCGACGGCCCGCGGCGATTCAGCGAACTCGAACACGGCATCGAGGGGATCAGCCGCCGGATGCTCGCGCTGACGTTGCGGAACCTGGAACGCAACGGATTGGTGACGCGCACCGTCTACGCGGAGGTCCCCCCGCGCGTCGAGTACGACATCACGCCGCACGCCGCCGAACTCGACGCGCCACTGCACGCGCTCTCGGCGTGGGCGGCCAAGCACCGGGCGATCGTGGGCGAGGCGCGGCGGGCCTACGACGCCACTAAGGCCTCGTAAGCCCCACGCATTTCGTCCTCTCAATGCATTACCGCGCCGGGAGGACGTCTTGAGACTGGGAAGGGCCGGTGCGAGGAGGCTTCACGCACCTCAGCCGGGCGAACTCGACCTTCACAATCTTTCCCAGTCGCGAAGGCGCCTACGCGCCCTACGCGTCTTGTAAGTTGCCGCTCTGCGCAGTTTTCTCGGCCGCTGCTTGCTTCCTTATAGTCTGAATATGCGATAGCACACCTGTTCGAACACGGGTATTGTTGGGGTCGTGGCCAGCGAAAACAGTTCCCAGGTGGTGCGCTCCGAGTGGTGGCGCGCCGATACTGCGACGCTGCACGCCCGCAAACAGGAAATCGAAGTCTTGAAACGGCAGTTGGAAGCGGAGCAGTACGCGATCCTCGCGGAAATCAATTCCCGCGGTATCCGCGGCTGCTCCGGCCATTCCACATTGGCGGCGATGATTTTCGAGGACTTTCAGGTCACGGACGCGGAAGCCGGGGCCCGTGCCGACCGGGTCTTGGCGTTGCATCCGGGGCCGTCTATCGGTGGAGATCCTGAGCCGCCGCTGGCGCCGTTGACCGCGGAAGCCGCCGCGGAGGGCGCGATCGGCGGCAGCCAGATCGACGCGATCATCCGCACTCTCGCCCGGATTCCGTCCACGGTGTCGGAGGAGGCGGTGCGGGGTGGGGAGAAGATCCTCGTCGACTTGGCCCGGTGTGCTGGTCCTCGGCAGATCGCCCGCGCCGGACGACGCCTGCTGGACAAGCTGGATCCCGACGGCAAAGAACCCCGCAACGAAGACCCCAAAGACACCCGGCCGGAGTTACGGTTCGTCAAACACCGCGACGGCACCCTCGGGCTCAAGGCCCGGCTGGATCTCGAGACGTATGCGCGGTTGAAGTCCGACCTCGACCCGATGGCCAAACCACACAAAGCCATCGACGGGGTCCGGGACTCCCGCACCCACGACGAACGCTACGGGGACGCCTTCACCGACTACGTGCGGCTCAAGACCACCAGCCGGAACCTGCCTGGGCAGGCGGGCGAGGCCACGCACATCCTCGTCACCATGTCCTACGACGACCTGATCAACGACCTTGGTGAGGCGCATCTGGATCTGGTCGGGCCGATCAGCGCCACCGACGCCCGCATCCTGGCCTGTGATGCCCGCGTCCGGCCCGGCGTTCTGGGCACCGCGGGCGAACCCCTCGACATCGGCCGGTCGAAACGGACGGTGTCGCTGGCCCAGAAGTACGCGTTGACCCTCCGCGACGGGGGCTGCGCCTTCCCGGGCTGCGACATGCCCGTACCCCGCTGCACCGCGCACCACATCGTTTTCTGGCGGCACCACGGCGAAACGAAGATCGACAATCTCGTGCTCCTCTGCACCAAGCACCACCGGCTGATCCACCACAGCGAATGGAAAGTCCAGATCGCCCAAGACGGACTCCCCGAATTCACCCCTCCTGCTTATCTCGACCCCACCGGAACTCCGAGACGCAACACCATGCACCTCAGGACATAGACCGACACAATGAGCCTTTTTCATCCTGGTGATGGGGTAGGTGTGTCGGCGCTGTGAACGTGGCGAAGCTCCTGGTAGGTCGGTTGTCGACTCAGAGCCTGTCTTGGAACTTGGTCAGGTGGTCCTGGCTCGCGTTTTTCGGCGGGTCAGGCGCCTGGTCATCATAGTGATCATGGCGTTGTTGACGAATGCTGCGGAGTGGTCGGTGAGGCGTTCGTAGTCGCGGACGTTGCGGCGTGCTTGGGTGATCCAGGAGAAGGTACGTTCGACGACCCAGCGGCCGGGGCAGGATGATGAAGGTGGTCTGCCCGAGGATCTTCTTCACGATGTCGAAGGTCAGACGCAGCGTGTCTTTGGCCCAGTCGGCGAGTGCTTTGCTGGTGTAGCCGCCGTCGGCCCAGACCCAGGTGGTGCCGCGGTAGGCGGTGTGCAGCGCCGAGAGCAGGTCTCGGGCGGCGGCGCGGTCTTGCACGCTGGCCGCGGTGATCAGGACTACCAGCAGCAGTCCTTGGGTGTCGGTGGCGATATGGCGTTTGCGGCCGTCGATCTTCTTTCCGCCGTCGTACCCTCGGCTGGGTTTGCCGACGGTTTCGGCGGCCTTGATGCCGTTGTCGGTGACATACCGCAACGCGTCCACGATCGCGCGGCGGTGATGTTTCTCCGGACGGCCACCCGACGGGCCCTCACACGCGGGCCGGGGCAGCAACGGCTCGAACAACGCCCACTCGGCATCGGTAGTGCCCGAGGGATAGCGGCGGGTACGACAGCCCACTGACGTGGGCCGATCGGTGATCGAGTACAAAGGGAGACCGGGCCTCTGCTGGGAATGATCTTGATGTGGTGTCTAGATCACTAGCAGAGGCCCGCCCCATACCCACAACCGGCATCAAAGACAGGCTCTAAGAGCTTCGTCGCCCTCAAACACTGGGCATTGAGAGGACGAAACGCGGGAGGGGCGGGGGGTCAGGCGGCGAAGTGTTCCAGGAGGAGCACCTGGGCCTCACCGACTGCGAAGCCGAGGACGGCGCCGGTCGCGATCAGGATCCATTCGTCCTGCTGGAACGCCGGTCGCAGCAAGCCTTCGAACTCGCGCGGTGACAGCTCCTTCATCTTGGTCACCAGCACGTTCCGGATGTCCATCGCGTCGTTCGCGTAGTCCTCGATGTACCGCATGGTCTCCGGCAGCTTGTCCATGATCTTCTCGGCGATGTTCAGCTTCATGTCCTGATATCGCCTACTGCCGACGGCGAACACCACCAGCGGTTTCCCGACCCCGACGCGGCGGCCGAGCTGCGCGTCGAGCTGACGCTGGATCAGCCCGAGCACCCGATCCGACAGCGGCCCGTGCAGCACCGCCTCGATGACGTTGTGCGGGGTGATGATCTCCTTCGCGATCAGCGCGCCGTACGCCTCCGCGACCTCGCCGCGCCGCTTCAGGAACAGGCCCTGCCAGCGCACGCCGAAGTACCGGCGCTCTTCGAGCGGGTAGAAGATCATCCGCAGCGCGAGCCAGTCGGTGAACCAGCCGGTGAAGAGGCCGAACAGCGGCATGATCAGCGGGAATTTGAACAGCACCCACGCGACCATCTGGATCACGCCGATCAGCCCGCCGAAGAAGATGCCGGAGCGGGCGATGAACTTGAACTCCTTGTCGCCCGCCTCCTGGAAGATCCGGTTCAGCAGCCGTTTGTCCTTGACCAGTGCGGTGACCACCATGCCCTTGAGGTCGAACACACTGTCCACATCGGACTTGATCAGCTCCAGCACGGCGGCGACCATCTTCGGCGTCTCGGCCTGGACGCGCTGGATCACCAGCCGCTGCACCCGCACGGGCAGCGATTCCCACAGCCCCGGCTGATAGTGGGCGGCGACGTCGCGCACGATGTCCTCGACGGCCGCCTGCAGTGGTTTTTCGATCTCCTTGGCGATGCGCTGGGGATCGAGCCTGGCGACGACCTCCGCCGGTTTGATCAGCTGCTCGGTCATCGTGTCGCAGGCGATGCTCGCCATCCGCGCGGCGCGTTTGGGCACGATGCCCTGCCAGCCGAGGAACGGTTTGATCCCGATGAACTCGACCGGCTGGAACATCATCCGGATCGCGACGAGTTTGGTGGTGTACCCGATCAAGGCGGCGACGATCGGGATGGAGACGTAGATCGGCCAATGCTGGGCGAAGTCGGCGAGGATCCCCTCGAAGAACGCACCCATGCCGGGGTCAGCCCGCGCTCGGGTCGCAGGCCTGCCAGAACTGGGCGCCGAGCCGGGAAATATGCACCGTGCGCTTGACGAACTTGGCCCGTTTGACCGACTTCTCCGCCTCGCGGACGGTCTCGTCGGTCAGCAGGATCTCGTACTGCGTGTCGAGTGAGGGCACCTCTTCGTCCAGCTCGACCAGGCCGAGCCCGATCAGCCGGGTGAGATAACCGGGCACCTGATCGGGCAGGGACACCCCGGCGGCCTTGCCGACGGTGGAGGCGTTGCGCAGCACGAACCGTCCGGCACCGCCGAGGTTGGTCCGCTCGGCGACGTCGACGGCGGGGAACGGCGAGCCGTCGGAAAGGGCGGAAAGGATGCGGGCCTCGTCCGGCGTCAATTGGCGCAGGATGATGGCGTAGAGGTACTCGCGGGCGCGTTCGCGGCCGAAGCCGATCGAGTGGTTGAGCAGTTCCGCCATCGCCGCGCGGAGCGGTTCGAGGTGGGCGCGAGTGTGCACGAGGGTGATGGTCGCTTCGACCGGGCGGGAGCCGTCGGCGTCGGGCCGGTTCATCGCGGACGCGGCGGTGAGCGCCGCGTGATACGGGTCGTCGACCTCGTCGAGACGGCGCCGCAGCTCCGAAAGCAGCTGCCGCTCGCCCTGTTTGATGACCTGCTCGGCGATGTCGACACCAGGGAGTTTGCGGGTGTACTCGATGCCCGTTCGGGCGGCCCAGCCCGCCAGCCGTCCCGCGCGTTTGGCGAAAGCGGCCAGGTCGTCACCGGCGGGTCGATCGTTGCTCACGGGCACTCCCCTCGCGTTCGCGCTGATGCTACCTGCGAGTAGGCCGAATGGCCGAAATTGTGATCGACGCGGGTGTTTGGATGGTCCGTATGAGCTTCACTCGCTGGGGACCACCCATCGACGTCCTCCCGCTGTTCGCGCGGGAGGAGCAGGCCCTGCTCGACGTGCTGACCGGACTCGACGCGGAGCAGTGGGCCGCGCCGACGGTCTGCACGGGCTGGACGGTGCACGATCTCGCCGCCCACATCCTGGGCGACAAGCTCGGCAGGCTCTCCCGTGATCGCGACGACTACCGGACGACGGCGCCCCGCGAAGGCGAGCCCTTCGGGCGGTTCCTCGACCGGATCAACGACGAATGGGTGGTCGCGTGCCGTCGGCTGTCGCCCGAAGTGCTCTTTTCCATGCTCGTGGACAGCACCTCGCAGATCGCCGAGATGTGGGGCCGCGCCGACCTCGACGCCCTCGGCGAGCCGGTGAGCTGGGCCGGGCACGAACCGGCGCCGGTCTGGCTCGACGTCGCCCGCGAGTACACCGAGTTCTGGGTGCACCAGCAGCAGATCCGCGAGGCCGTGGGCGCGCGGACGCTCGACGAGCGCGAGTTCCGCGGGCCGGTGGTCGACACCTTCATGCGGGCACTGCCGCACACCCTGCGTGACGTCGACGCACGGCCGGGCAGGCAGGTCGTCTACACCGTCGCCGGCCAGGGCGGCGGGAAGTGGACGGCCCAGCGGACCGCCGAGGGCTGGGAGATCGACCGCGTCTCCCCGACCTCACGCTCGCCGCTGGCCTCGGTGACGACGGACGCGGACACCTTCTGGCGGCTGTGCACCCGGAACCCCGCGGACCTGGACCGGGTCACCGCCAAGGGGGACGAAAACGTTTGCGGCCTCGTGCTGGGGATGACGTCGATCGTCGTGAGCTGAAAGGGCCCATCGCCGCATAAGACGCGGTGAAGGACGCTTTCCTCGCATCGCATGCGGGGAAAGCGTCCTTCAGCTCAGCTCAGCTCAGCTCAGCGTTGCAGGTGCCGGGACTTCTTGGCCTGCTTGCGCAACTGCAGGATCCGGGCGCCGCCGACGAGCGCGACCAGCGCGCCGCCGGCGATCACGGAGAACAGCATCGCGACGGCCAGCGGCATGCTCCCGGACATACCGAGGAAGTGCACCGTCGCGGTGTCCTGGTTCTGCAGGATGAACACGAGCAGGAACACCAGCACGACCAGCGCCACGATGACGGCGATCCAGGTCCCGCTCACGCGCGTGCGTTTGAGCTTCGGGACGGCGTCGAACTTACCGCTGTGGCGTGCGCCGCCAGCGGTTTCGGGCGGCGTGACGGGCTCGACCGGAACCTCGGCGGCACCCTCGTGCGGCTGCGTCATGCAGGACAGTGTCCGCCGAAGTGTCGTTGATCGCGCCCTCAAGCGTCCGAACGGGTGACCTCGTCCGCCGCGCGGAGCACGCGCAAGGTGTTCTTCCCGGCCAGCTTCGCGCAATCCTCTTCGCTCCAGCCGCGCTCCAGCAGCGCGGCGAACAGCACCGGATACTTCGAAACGTCTTCGAGGCCTTCGGGCAAGGTCGCGACTCCGTCGTAGTCACCGCCGAGGCCGATGTGGTCGACACCGGCCACCTCGCGTGCGTGCTCGATGTGCGCGACGACGTCGCCGATGCTCGCCTTCGGCTTCTCGGGACCGCCGCGCTCCGCGGTGAACTTGGTGCGCTGGTCGAGGTTCCGGTAGTCCTGGCCCGCGGCATCCATGTCCTGGCGCAGCTGGTCGTCCCACTCGGCGACCTTCGGCGAAATGAAGCCCGGCACGAAGGTCACCATCGCGACACCGTCCTTGGCCGCCAGGGTTTCCAGGACGTCGTCGGGGATGTTGCGCGGGTGGTCGTTGACCGCGCGGCACGAGGAGTGGCTGAAGATCACCGGCGCGGAACTGACCGCCAGCGCGTCGCGCATCGTGCTCGGCGCGACGTGCGACAGGTCGACCAGCATGCCGATCTTGTTCATCTCACGGACGACGTCGCGGCCGAAGTCGGTGAGGCCGTTGTGCTCGGGCTCATCCGTACCGGAATCGGCCCACGTGGTGTTGTAGTTGTGCGTCAGCGTCATGTAGCGGACGCCGAGGCGGCGCAGGATCCTCAGCACGCCAAGGGATTCGGCGATGCTGTGGCCGCCCTCTGCGCCGAGCAGCGAGGCGATCTTGCCGTCGCGGAACGCGGCTTCGGCTTCGTCCGCCGTGTCGACGAGCGTCAGGCGATCGGGGTAGCGCTCGACCATCTGGTGCACGATCTCGATCTGTTCGAGCACCGCCGTGACCGCGCTGTGTCCTTCGTACTGACAAGGCACGTAGACGGACCAGAACTGCATCCCGAGCCTGCCTTCGGCGAGCTTCGGGAAGTCGGTGTGCAGATGCGGCTGGCGGACCGTGAGATCCGTACCCGCCGCGGCCTCGACCGGATCCGGTCCGGTCGTGACCCGCAGCTCCCATGGCAGATCGTTGTGCCCGTCCGCGAGGAGCACCCTTTCGAGCAGGGCCTTGGCGCGAACCAGGTCGCCATTAGTCATCGGGCGATGGTACGTCCGTCTACTTTGCTCTTCACGCTACGGGTTGAGCCATTCCGCGGCCGCGACCAAACCGTTGTCCGTCACCTGATGTCCACCGGGATGGCGGTGCGCGACGACGTCCGCGGAGCGCTCGCGCAAGGCACGGACGAGTGCTTCCGCCGACGCGAGCGGCGCCATCGGATCTTGTTCGCCATTCGAGAGGAACACCCGCGTTCCGGACAAATCGTGTTGTGGCGGCGAAGGAACGGGGGACATCGCCGCGAACAGCGCCGCCTCGCGAACGGCGTCCGGACGAAGCAACGTCACCGCGGCTGCGATGTTGGCGCCGTTGGAGAATCCGATGGCGACCAGCCGCCTGCCCTCGATGCCGTAGGCCGCACGCGAAGCGAGCACGAAATCGGCCAGCTGGTTCGCGCGGAAGACGACGTCCTCGTGATCGAAAACGCCTTCCGCCAGGCGCCGGAACCACCGTGCCGCACCGTGTTCCGACACCGGCCCGGCCGGCGCGAGCAGCGCCGACCCCGGGCTCAGCCGTCGCGCGAGCGGCACCAGATCGTCCGGACCGCCGCCGGTGCCGTGCAGGAGCAACAGCACCGGCTCGTCCGGTGAACCTTCGACGTACTTGTGGTCCAATCCGGTCATCGTGCTTCCGGGTTGTTCTCGCTCGGGAGGTCCAGCTTCGGCAGCATCGCCTCGATGTCGTCACGCTTGGGCTCCAGCCACGGCGGCAGTTTCAACGCGCGGCCGAGTTCCAGCAGCGGTTCGTCGATCGCGAAGCCGGGTTCGTCGGTCGCGACTTCGAGCAGGGTGCCGCCCGGCTCACGGAAGTAGATCGAACGGAAGTACTGACGGTCCAAAATGGACGTCACGTTCACGCCGTCGTCGATCAGTTCGTCACGCCAGGCGGCCTGGGTCTTTTCGTCCGGGGCGCGCCACGCGACGTGGTGCACGGTGCCCGCCGCCACGAGCCCGCGCGGGGCGTCCGGCGTCACGAGGACGTCGACGAGCGCGCCGGGGCCGCCTTCACCGGCGGAGAACCGCAGGCGGTTGCTTTCCTGGTGCTGGAAGGTGAGGCCGAGGCCGTCGGTCAGCATGCCGGCCGTCGCGTCCTCTTTGGACACCGAAAGCGTGACGGAGTGCAGCCCGCGGATGGCGTGTTCGGCGGGGACGAGCTTCGTGTCCCACGGGTCGCGCGGATCACCCTGGGGATGCGCGACGAGCGCGAGCTTCAGTCCGTCCGGGTCGAGGAAGGTGAGCGTCTCTTCCCCGTCGGAGTTGCGGATCTGACTCGTCTCGACGCCGCTTTCGGCGAGGTGCGACTTCCACCAGCCGAGCGAGGCTTCCGGCACGGAGAACGACGTCGTGGTCGCCTGGCCGGTGCCGTGGCGGCCCTTCGGCGCGTCCTTCCACGGGAAGAACGTCATCAGGGAGCCGGGCTTGCCGGACTGGTCGCCGTAGTAGAGGTGGTACGTGCCGGGGTCGTCGAAGTTAACGGTGGTCTTGACCAGCCGCAGGCCCAGCGCCCTGGTGTAGAAGTCCGCGTTGCGCTGGGGGTCGCCACCGATGGCGGTGACGTGGTGCAGGCCGGAGGTCTTGATCGACATGGTGCCCCTCCTCTGGGAGCCGGTGAGAACAAGCTAACCCCAGAACCTCTCGCGCGCAAGATATATTCCTGAAAGAGTTCCCGGTGTAGGCTCGCGCCCGTGACAGCGGATCCGAGCGACGACGAAGTGGTCACGTGGTGGGGCCTGGTGATCGAGGGCTACCTGGCCACGCAAAACCGGCTGATGGGCGAGATCGCCGAGCGGTTCGGCCTGGCGCCCGCGTCGTTCGACATCCTGCTGCGGCTGGTGCGCTCGCCGGAGCACCGGATGCCGATGACGCGGCTGGCCGTCGAGGCGGCGCTGTCCAGCGGCGGCTTCACCAAGGTCGCGGACAGGCTGGTCGCCGCGGACCTGATCTGCCGGGTACCCAGTCCGGACGACCGGCGCGTCACCTTCGCCGCGCTCACCGAGCACGGCCTCGACGTCGCCCTGCAGGCGCGCGAGGCGTGCGCGGAGATCCTGCGGCGCATCGTTTTGACTCCACTGGGTGACGACGCGCACGCCCTGGCCGAGGCCATGCGCACCCTCCGCACCGTCAACGGCACCTGACTGATCGCGTTTAGCCCGCTAAAGGCGACGCGCGTTCAGAGGACTAAATGCGGCGGGGCGGGGTCCCGGACCTCGTACATGTCCCGGACGAGGTCACGGATGACGTTGCGCCGGATCTTCCCGGTCGCCGTCTTGGGCAGTTCGCCCAGCTCGACGACGCCTCGGGGGCGTTTGAACGACGCCAGCCCGGCGCGGCAGAAGTCGATCAGCTCGTCCGCGTCCAGCCGGTGGCCGGGCACGCCGACCACGCAAGCGACCGGTTTCTCGATGCCGTCGGCGTCGAACGCGGCCACGACGGCGGCCTCGGCGACCGCCGGATGTTGCAGCAGCCGCTCCTCGACCTCGGTGGGCGACACCCAGATCCCGCCGGGCTTCAACATGTCGTTGAACCGGCCGAGGCAGGTGTAGGTCCCGTCGGCGTTGCGCACGAAACTGTCGCCCGTCCGCAGCCATTCGCCCTGGAAGACCCGCTTCGTCGTCTCGTACCGCGCCCAGTATCCGGTCGCGATCGACGGTCCGGCGACGAAGAGTTCACCGGGCTGCCCGTCCGGTACGGGCGCGCCGTGCTCGTCACGCAGGGCGACTTCGTAGCCGGGGACCGGCACCCCCGTGGTGCCCGGCCGGACTTGGCGCGGCCGGTTGGACAGGAAGATGTGCAGCGCCTCCGTCGACCCGATCCCGTCGATGATCTCGACGCCGAACCGGTCGCGGAACCGCTCGTACAGCACGGCCGGTAACGGTTCCCCCGCCGAAACGGCTTGGCGTACCGACGCGAACGTGTCGTCGGGGATGTCGCTGGCGAGCAGTGCCGCGTAGAAGGTCGGGACGGCGAAGAGCAGCGTCGGCCGCTCCGCGCGTGCCCTGGCGGCGATCAGTCCAGGGGCCGGGCGGGCCGGTTCGAGCAGCGTCGTCCCGCCGGCCGCGAGCGGGAAGAACGCCGAATTCCCCAAGCCGTAAGCGAAGAACAGCTTCGGGACGGAAAGGAACCGGTCGTTCGGGCCGACGTCGAGCACGCCGCGCGCGTACGTCTCGCAGACCGCGCGGATGCCGGCGTGCCGGTGCATCGCCCCCTTCGGCTTACCCGTCGTCCCCGAGGTGTACAGCCAGAGCGCGGGCGAATCCTCCCAGGTCGTCGCCGGTTCGAAACCGTGCTCGTCCACTGTGGACAGATCGCTCCAGTCGTGCACGCGGACCCCGGACGGCAGTTCGGCCGCCTTCGCCCTGTCCAGCACGACGTCGGTGACCTCGGGCGCCAGTCCCAGCGCGATCGTCGCCTGCGCGGCGAACTCGCCGGAAACACACAGGACCCTGGCCCGCGAATCGGCGAGCAGCTTGCCGAGGTCCAGCCCGGTGACCATGGTGGACACCGGCACCGCGACCGCCCCGGCCAGCATCGCGCCGAGGATCCCGGTGAGCAGTTCGACGTCGTCGACCATGCAGAACAGGACCCGCTCTTCCGGGCGGACGCCGATCGCGCGCAGCCCGGCCGCGACCCGGCGGGTTTCGGCCACGAGTTCGGCGTAGGTAAGGCTCCGCCTCGGCGAGACGACCGCGGGCTTGGCGCCGCGCCCCTCCGCCAGATGCGCCTCGAGCAGATAGCTCGCCGCGTTGAACCCGGTAGCTGCAGCGGTCACGGCGCACCTTCTATCGGCTCAGCTCAGGTAAACGTATTCGTAGTCGAACGGTTTCCCGTTGATGCCCTGGCGTGGCGGCGCCACCCAGCTCGCGATCTTTCCTCGCTCGTACACCGGGTGCATCAGCGATCGGACGAAGGTCAGGTCTTCGGGAGTGGGCAGCCACTTGCGTTTGCCGGCCAACCACGTCCGCTCGTCGACTACGGTGCCGTCGGGCGTCACATGGTGGCCGGAGTTTATGCCGACTTCGCGATTGAATCCAGGGTGCGGGAGGACGAATCGGAAGTCGATACCGGCCTCGTCGAGGATCTTGTTCCAGCGGTTGACCCCGGTCTGGCAGTCGGCGCGGTACTCGTCCCGCAGGTCGAGGTTCAGCAGCAGGATGGCCGGATGTTCCTCGCTCTCCCAGGTGCCGTCGGCGCGGGGACGGGACAGCGACCCGGCGGCGTCGGTGAGCCGGTGGTCGTCCTTGCGGCGGCCCTCCTGCCAGCGGCCTTTCAGCCCGGCGGTGTAGTAGTTCGCCGCGTTGGTCGAGGTCTCGCCGCCGAACAGGTCGAGTGAGACGGTGTAGTGGAAGTTCAGGTACCGCTGGATGAGATCGAGCGGGATCCCGCCGTGTCCGGCGATGTCGAAGGTGTCGCGCTCCCGGATCAGCTCGGCACTGCGGGTGACCACACGGTCGACGCCGGTGGTGCCGACGAACATGTGGTGCGCCTCTTCCTTGAGCATGAATTCACAAGTGCGGGAAAGCGGGTCGAAGCCGCTTTCCTTGAGCGTGCCGAGCTGATATTTGCCATCGCGATCGGTGAAATAGGTGAACATGTAGAAGGCGAGCCAATCCGCGGTCTCTTCGTTGAAAGCGCCGAGGATGCGCGGAGCGTCCGGACTTCCGGAATTCCGGAGCAGCAAGGCTTCCGCTTCTTCACGGCCTTCGCGGCCGAAGTAGGCGTGCAGCAGATACACCATCGCCCACAGATGGCGGCCTTCTTCGACGTTGACCTGGAAGAGGTTCCGCAGGTCGTAAAGGCTCGGCGCGGTCAGCCCCAGCAGTTTCTGCTGCTCGACCGACGCGGGTTCGGTGTCGCCCTGGATGACGATGAGCCGCTGCAGATCGGCGCGGTACTCACCGGGCACCTGCTGCCAGGCCGGTTCGCCCTGGTGCTCGCCGAAGGTGATGACGCGGTCCGGGTCGCGCTCCGCGAGGAAGATCCCCCACCGGTAGTCCGGCACGTTGACATGGTCGAAATGTGCCCAGCCGTCCCGGCCGACGCTGACCGCCGTACGCAGGTAGACCCCTTGAGTCCGCAGTGTGGGGCCCATTTCGCCCCACCAGTCCAGGAACTTCGGCTGCCAGCCCTCCAGTGCCCGCTGGAGCCGCCGGTCCCCGGAGAGATCGACGTTGTTGGGGATCTTGGCGTCGTAATCGATCTTGGTGGGCATGGGACTCAAACCCGCTTCCTGTCGAAGACGGCCTTCTGACCAGTACCGTAGCGACGCAACGCGCCTTCCGGCCCGGATGCGTTCGGACGAGTGAAGATCCAGTTCTGCCAAGCGGCCAAGCGGCCGAAGATCTTGCTTTCCAGCGTCTCGGGTCCGACGAACCGGTGGTTCGCCTCCATTCCGGTCAGCGCGTCAGGGCTCAGCGAAGCCCGTCCTTCCAGCGCGATCCGGACCTCGTCTTCCCAGTCGAGGTCGTCCGGGGCGTCGGTGACCAGGCCGAGGTCGTTCGCCTCCGCCGGGCTCAGCGATTTGCCGCGTTCTTCCGCGAGCCTCATGACGTGATCGGGGTCGCCGAAGAACCGGGATTCGAGGCGGGACAGGCCGTTGCTCATCGGCAGCCTGCCGAAGTTGGCTTCGGACAACACGATCGACGCACGTTCTTCACTGTCTTCGTCGTCGATCGGGGGACCGTCCAAGATGTACTGCCGGTCCGCGGCGAGCGCGAGTTCCAGCAGGAGCCCGGCGAAGCAGCTACCAGGTTCGATGAGCGCGATCAGGCTGCGGCTGGTGACGTCGAGCCGTTTGAGCGTCCGCTTCCAGTAGTGGACGATTTCGTTGTTCAGAACGTCTTTCGCGTCGAACACGGCACGTTCGTGCTCCAGAACCTTCGCCGGATCGCCTTCGGTGCGGAGCACCCAGGTGCCGAGTTCGGGTTCGTTGGTGCGCAGGCGAAGGATCGCGTCGTCCAGTTCGCGGGTGACGTCCAGCAGCCAGCCGCCGTCAGCCTCGGGCCCCTTGACGGTGATCGTCGCTTCGGTCGTGCCCAGCGAGATGTCGACGTAACGATGCGTAAGAGGCGACAGTTCGACACCGTCGCCGTCGAGCCGATCACTCGTCCGCGCGAGTTCCTTCGCCTTGGCCAGTACGGCTTCGCGGAAACCCTTCCGCGGCACGAGTTCGTCGACGAGGCGCCAGTCGACGGCGGCCCGTCCTTTCATGCCGTCGGGACGCGTGGCGAAGACGTCGGCGAGATCCCGCCGCACCCCGCGTTTGTCCACCAGCCTGGTGAGCCCGCCGGTACCGGGGAGGACGCCGAGGAGCGGGACCTCCGGCAGCGCGACGGTCGAAGAGTTGTCGTCGACCAGCAGGATCTTCTCGCAGGCGAGCGCGATCTCGTAGCCACCACCGGCGCAGGTGCCGTTGACCGCGGCGACGTAGAGCTGGCCGGAGTTCGCCGACGCGTCCTCCATGGCGTTGCGGGTCTCGTTGGTGAACTTGCAGAAGTTCACCTTCCACTCGTGCGACGACGAGGCCAGCATGCGGATGTTCGCGCCGGCGCAGAAGACGTTGTCCTTCGCGCTGGTCACGACGACCACACGGACTTCGGGATGCTCGAACCGCAGACGCTGCGTCGCGTCGTACAACTCGATGTCGACGCCGAGGTCGTACGAGTTGAGCTTGAGCTCGTAACCCGGTACGAGACCACCGTCGGCGTCGACGTCGAGTTCGAGCCACGCGACGTCGCCGTCGACGTCCAGCTTCCAATGCCGGTAGCCGCTGGGATGACGTTCGAACGTCACCGATGTGGTCCGCGTCACCCCACCAATTGTCTACATCTCGATATTGAGCGTCAATGTTATGTAGAAAGTTGGTCACGGAGAGCAGGAAGGACCAGGTCGAGGAACCGGCGCCAGTCGGAACCGGCGCGGATAACGGACGAAAGGGCGCCGACCAGCAGATAGACGTCGGAAACGGTGCAGTCCGGCCGGACGAGACCCGCCGCCCGATCGTGGGCGATGACCTCCGCGACCACCCGTTCGAGGCTCCCGCGAGCGGTGCCGCGGGGCTCACTCCCCGGCCGCCCCCGGGCCGCGTCGATGGCGGCGGTGAGACCACGATCGCCGGAAAGCAGCTCGCCGACATGGCGAAAGTAGCGCTCCAGCCCGGAATCTTCGCCGAAGCAGTGCGTCCGCGCGTAGTCCTCGATCTCCGCGAACCGATGCTCCGCGGCCGCCTCGACCAGCGCCTGACGATCCGGGAAATGGCGGTACACGGTCCCCACCCCGACGCCGGCCGCGCGGGCGATCTCCGGCATCTGCACGTCGTCGCCGCGTTCGGCGAACAACGCACGCGCCGCCTCCGTCACCCGCGCCCGATTGCGCTCCGCGTCCGCACGCGGCTTGGTTGACAAGCTGACCTCCTCGCGATTAAGTGGAAACGGAGTCCGTTTCCGAATGATGGGAAGTCTAGCATGTCGAAGGACCGTTTCCTGCTGCTCAAACCCGGCGAGGCGCGACCTGGCCGGGTGCCGTTGCCGAGTGCGTTCAGCGTCAAGGCGATGACCGAGGACACCGAGACGAGGTTCTCGCTACTCGAGGTCACCCTCGCCCTGGACATCCCGCGACACGTGCATCACGAGGCCGACGAGTGCATCTACGTCCTCGAAGGCGAACTCGGGATCGATTTCGACGACGAGAGCCATGTCGCGACCAAAGGCACGTTCGTCCTGCTGCCGCGCGGCGTCCCGCACGCCCTGCGCCGGGTCTCCGCACCGCCCCGGGTCCTCCAGATCTCCTCCCCCGGTGGCTGGGAGCACTACCTGGAGGACCTGTTCGAGGCGGGACCGGCCGTCTTCACCGAGGGCGCGATCGATCCGGAGAAGATCACCAAGATCGCCGCGCCCCACCACATCACTTACAGCGGCTAGGCGGTGCGCAGGGGCACCCGGTTGAGCTTCGTCGCGGCCCAAGTCACGAAGGCCCACAGCAGCAGCGCGGCCGCCGTGTCGGTGTAGATCGTGGCGAACCAGAAGGCCGGTATCCGCGGCACGGCGACCAGGAAGTGGCCGAGGCTGGCCAGCCCGGACAGCGAATAGACCATCAGGAACGCGAGTGCCCGCCAGTAGCGTCCGCGCAGGTAATCGCGGTAGCCGAGCAAGCCGAACGCGGTGAAGAGAACGTAGGCGACGACGACCAAGGTGGCGGCGACACCGACCGGGATGCCCTCGATCTGCGGGTAGTCCGCCGCCCGGATGACGTTGTGCGCGTAGTGCAGCGTGGTGGACAGCACCGTGAAGGTCAGGATCAGCCGCAGCACAGTGAGCCCTCGGCCCTGAAGAACGTCCATGTTCGCCCCCTTGCGATTTGATAGATCGCTCTAGCGAGAGAGTAGCGGAAGCCGTTGGGGAGCTGAAGGGACTTTCGTCCGGTGCGCCTGGAACCTTGCACTGTGCGGTGAGTAACCGCGCGCGCAGCGGGTAACCGGTCGGCGAAGACCCCGATCCACCAGGAGGAATCGTGTCCGACCAAGAAAACCGCGAAGCAGCGGACGGTCCCGGCCCCGCGGACGCGTCCGAAGAGGCCGTTCAGCTCACGACCCCCGACGGCGGTGAACCGCAAGACACCGAATCGGACGAGGTCGCCGACTATGCGGGTACACAGCGCTCCGCCGGGCCGGAGAGTGAGGCCGTCCACATCGAGGACGCGTAGCCGTTTCGGCCGTCACCGGTCACACTGTCGGAATGCCGGAGACGATCGCCGAGGTGAACGGCATCCACCTGTGTTACGAGACGTTCGGTTCACCGGACGGCAGGCCGTTGCTGATGATCATGGGCCTCGCCTCGCAGATGATCTGGTGGGACGACGAACTTTGCGAGAACCTCGCGGCCGAAGGGTTCTTCGTCATCCGCTACGACAACCGGGACGCCGGGCGCTCCAGCAGGCTGTCGGGACGGGTGAACCTGCCGCTGGCCTACACCCTGCGCGTCGCGCCGTACTCGCTGAAGGACCTGGCGGACGACGCCGCCGCGCTGCTGGACGAACTCGGCCTCGAGAGCGCGCACGTCGTCGGCGCGTCGATGGGCGGGATGGTCGCGCAGACCCTGGCCATCGAGCATCCGGAGCGGGTGCGCTCGCTGACGTCGATCATGTCGACCACCGGCAACCGGTTCGTCGGACGGCCGAGTGCCAAGGCGATGGCGATGCTGCTTTCGGCTCCGCCGCGTGATCGGGAGCAGTATGTCGACTACCTGCTGCGCACGTTCCGTGTCATCGGCTCGCCGGGTTATCCCTTCGACGAGGCCCGGATGCGGGAGCGCGCGGAACGCTCCTTCGACCGTGGCGTCAACCCCGGTGGTACCGCACGCCAGCTGGCGGCGATCTTGTCGAGCCGGGACCGCTTCCGCGCGCTGCGGAAACTCCAGGTGCCCGCACTCGTCGTGCACGGTTCGAGGGATCCGCTCGTGCACGTTTCCGGTGGCAGGGCAACGGCTCGCGCCTTGCGAGAGTCCGAATTGGACATCGTCGCCGGGATGGGGCACGACCTCCCGCGCGCGATCTGGCCCCGGCTCGTCCGCGGCCTGCTCCGGACGGCGGAGCGCGCCGAGGTCAAGACCCGGCGAGCGTGATCGAACCCAGATGCGAGAAGTGCGCGGCCACCCGTGAACCCGGGCGAAGGTCGACGGCGTCCGTCATCCCGCCGGTGAGGACGATCCACCCCGGCTCCAGCGCGAGACCTCGGGTGCCGAGGAGGTTGGCCGCCAGTGCCAAGGCCTCCGCCGGATGCCCCTGCACGGCGGCGCCGGTGGCGGTGTCGACGATGGCGCCGTCGACCTCCAAAAGCGTCGCCTCCAGCGAAAGATCCAGCGCGGACGGTTCGACGCCGACCGGGCCCAGTGTGAAATACGCGGAGAAAGCGTTGTCCGCCACGACGTCCGGCAGCTTGCCCCGGTAGTCACGGTAGCGGCTGTCGACGATCTCGATGCCGCCGTGCACCCGGTCCACCGCCGCCATCGCGGTCGCCGCTGTCACGCCGGGGCCCGCGAGTCGTTTCCCCAGCACGAAAACCAGCTCGGGCTCCGCACGCGGGTGGATCAGCGACGGCACCGGCACGCCGGCGGGCAGGACCATCGCGTCGGTCAGCCACGCGAGCAACGGCGAGTCGATTCCCATCCGTTGCTGCATAACGCGCGAGGTCAGGCCCAGCTTGACGCCGACCACGGTCTCGCCGCGAGCCCGCCGAAGCCGCAACGCCTCGTCCTGGATCGCATAAGCGGTATCGACGTCCAAAGCCGGCCACGAGTCTGTCAGCGGCTCGCGTTCTTCCCCGGACAGCAGCGCTTCCGCCGCCTCCCGCACCCCAAGGCTCACGGCCGTTCCTCCCCGGAGAACTTCGCGGTGACACTGCCGAGCCCCGCCATCGTCGCGACGACGGTGTCGCCGGGGCTCACCGGGATCGCGCGCGTCATCGAACCCGGCAGCACGACGTGGCCCGGTTCCAGCGCGACACCGAGCGGTCCGACCGTGTTCGCGAGCCACACCAGCGCGTTCACCGGTGAGCCGAGTACCGCGCCACCGGCACCGGTGGCCGCGATCCCGCCGTTGCGGTGCAGGACACAGCCCACCAGCCGCAGGTCGATGTCGCCGATCGCGGTCGGCCTGCTGCCGAGGACCACCCCGCCGGAGGACGCGTTGTCCGCGATGGTGTCGACGATGTCGATCTTCCAGTCCTGGATACGGGAATCCACGATTTCCAGTGCCGGCACCACGAAGTCGACCGCCCGCAGCGCGTCCGCCACCGTGACACCGGGGCCGCGCAACCGCGAGCCGAGCACGAACGCGATCTCCGGTTCGATCTTCGGCTGCAGGAAACCGCCGATCGGGATCGGCTGGTGTTCGAGGTGGAACATCGAGGCGGTCAGGTGGCCGTAGTCGGGCTGGTCGACGCCCATCTGCCGCTGCATGGCGGCGGAGGCGAGGCCGACCTTGTGCCCGCGCACGTCGTCGCCGCGTTCGACCCAGTGGCGGACGAGCCGCTGCTGGATGCGGTACGCGTCCTCCAGCGTCGCCGCGGGATACGTCTCGATCAGAGGCGCGATCGGCTTGCCGGTCTCGTACGCGCTGAGCAGCGCGGCCGCGGCCTCCTGCAGCGTGCTGGCGTCCATGGGCTCCTTCCGACAGCCGAACTCTGCCTCCTCACTTCGGCCCGCACAAGACGCCCGTTCCACTGGCCGGTACGAGGAGATTAGGCCGAAAGTGTCTTGTGCGACCGCGATCTTCACCTAGCCTGCACCCATGTCCGATTGGTCGCTCTCACGGGCGAAGACCAGGATCGACCGCCGCGAGGAGCTCGACGAGCTGACCGCGCGCATCCGGTACGAGGTGCGCGTGCACCTCAACGGGCCCACGGCGCACAACGCCTACGACGAGCTGGCCGACATCTTCGCCATCGGGCACGCGGAGTGTTCGGCACTGCTCAAGCACCGCCGTGTGCTGCCACTGTGGGAACGGTCGCTGCTCACGCGGTACACCCGCCGTCTCTACGGCAAGGCGATCTCGGCGACGGTCGGTGACCTGCCCGCCGACGCCGGACCGGCGCCCTCGGCCGCGTTCGGCCCGGAGATCGCTTCCCTCACCCCGGATTCCGGCGACACCGGCGCGAAGTACGACCTGCAGGGCCGGGGACTGGTCAACGTCTTCCGGATCGCCGCCGGACGGCACGGTGAGACCTGGCCGGACCGCCACGACGTCGCGACGACGTCCGCGCGCAACGTCCTGACCTGTTCCGCGGTCTTCCTGCGGCGACGGGTCTGGCACGTCGTCTGGCCGGTGTACCGGGTGCGCGGCCTGCGGCTGTGGAAACTCTAGGAATTCCCGCGCGGGCGCGATGGTTGAACCCGGTATGACCGATCGCGCCACCGAGATCCTCGCCGGATCGAAGACGATCGCCGTCGTGGGGCTGAGCCGTGATCCGGCCAAGGCCTCGCACGGAGTCGCCGCCGTTTTGCAGGCACACGGGTTCCGGATCATCCCCGTCCATCCGTCGGCCGGGGAATTACTGGGCGAGAAGGTCTACCGCTCGCTCACCGACATCCCGGAGCCGGTCGACCTCGTCGACGTCTTCCGCCCGTCGGCGGACACCCCGCCGATCGCCGAACAGGCCGTCGCGATCGGCGCGAAAGCACTTTGGCTGCAGCAGGGCATCGTCTCCGCCGAGTCGCGCCGGATCGCCGAAGAAGGCGGCTTGGCCTACGTCGAAGATCGCTGCACGGCGGTCGTCCGCGCGGTCGCGAACCTGTCCGCACGTTAGAAACGAACCGCTGACCGAACCCTCGCCGGGTTTTCCCGGCGGGGGTTCTTTCATATCCGTGAACAGAAAAATGGCCCCTGAAGTCATACGCCGAATCGGAACCGCCGAAGGGATTGGGCCGATCCGGTGATCTTGACATGAAGGCCACGAGCTGGGAAAACTTGTCCACGAGCCAGTTTGTTAAGAAACCTTCCCAACGGTGGACCGAGCTGTTAACGTCCGAATCCGCTTAGCGGAAACAGGTACCGGCCATCGGTACCCCGGTCCAACGGAGGGCGAAGTGGGTACACCACGCGGCCTGGATTCCAGTGGCACACTCGAGCGCGGACTCGCGGTACTCGAGCACGTCGGCAAGAACCAGGAAATTTCCACCAACGCGATCGCCAGGCAACTGGGTCTCTCCCGGAGCGCCGCCTACCGCATCGTCGGCACCCTCAAGAACCTCGAATACCTCGAAGCCGATCGCGCCACCGGCCGCGTACGGCTCGGTACCCGGCTGGTCGAACTCGGCGCCCGCGCGATGGCGGCCACCGACCTCCACCGCTGCGCCCCGCGTTATCTCGCGTCGCTCGCCGAACGGAGCGGGGAGACGACCTACCTCGCCGTCCCGGACAACGACACCATGGTCTACGTCGCCACCGAACGCAGCGCCAACGCCGTCACGCTGGCCTGCCGTCTCGGCACCCGCCGTCCGCAGCACGCCACGTCGCTGGGCAAGGCTTGGCTGGCGGCACTGCCCGAACAGGACCGGCTCGAACGCATCCGCCGGATGAAACTCGACAGTCTCACCCTCAAGACGATCATCGATCCGGCCAGGCTGCTCGACGACCTCGCCAGGACGAGCCGTCGCGGCTGGGCCGTCGACGAGGTCGAGAACGAACCCGACGTCGGCTGTGTGGCCGCCGCCGTCCGCGACCACACCGGACGGCCGATCGCGGCGATCAGCATCGCGGGCCCGGCGGGCCGCGTGCTCCGCCGGACCGACGAACTCGGCGCGACCGTGGCGGGAACGGCCGCCGCGCTTTCCCTTCGCCTCGGTTACGTGCGGGCGCAAAGGGGCTGACGTGGGCTGGCTCCAGGACTACCAGCCCGCCGGCGGGCTCTGGCTGTCCGCGGCGCTGGCGGCGTTGCCGATCATCGTGCTGCTGGTGACGCTGGGCGTCCTGCGCCGGTCCGCGCACCTTTCGGCGGCGTTGGCGCTGATCACCGCGCTGCTGGTGGCGACACTGCTGTACCGGATGCCCGCCGGGCTCGCCTTCGACGCGGCGGCCATGGGCCTGGTTTTCGGCGTGTGGTCGGTGGCCTGGATCGCGTTCCACGCCGTGTACTTCCACAACGTCACCGTGGCGACCGGACGGTTCGACGACATCAAGGCCGTCCTCGCCGGATTCAGCGAGGACCGCCGCCTGCAGGCGTTGCTGATCGCGTTCGGCTTCGGCGCGCTGCTGGAGGGGATCGCGGGTGGCGGCTCGCCGATCGCGATCACCGCGGCGATGATGGCGGCGCTCGGTTTCCCGCCGGTCAAAGCGGTCGTGCTCGCGCTGCTGGCGAACACCGCTCCGGTCGCGTTCGGCGGCCTCGGCAATCCGCTCATCGTGCTGGGGAGGCTGACGGCACCGATCCTCGGCATGAAACAAGAACAGGCGACGGAGCTGTTCTCGTCGATGGTCGGACGTCAGCTTCCCTTGCTGGCCTTGATCATCCCCGGTTTCCTGATCGTGGTCCTCGCGGGCTGGAAGCGGATGGTCGAGGTTTGGCCCGCGGTGCTGACGGCGGGTCTGGCGTTCGCCGTCATGCAGTTCGTCACCTCGAACTTCATCAGCCCGAGCCTCGTCGACGTCGTCGCCGCGCTCGCCGCGATGGCCTCGCTGTGGACACTGACCCGCTTCTGGCAGCCGTCGACGGTTTGGCGTTTCGACGGCGAAGAACCGGTCGCGGCGGGAAGGAGTCTCGGCGCGGCGAAGGCCGGACGCGGCGCGCTGTACGCGTGGGCGCCCTACATCGTCCTGATCGTGGCGATCTTCCTTTCCCGCGTCGGCACGATCTTCAAGAACCTGCCCTGCTGGCTGGACCTGACCGCGTTGCTGCACAAGGCCGACTGGATGTTCGCGTGGCCGGGACTGCACAAGGAGGTCGTCCAGCACGCGCCGATCACGCCGAAGGACACGCCGTACGCGGCGACGTTGACCGTCGACTTCCTTTACTCACCGGGAACGGTGGCCTTGATCGCGGCAATCGCGGCAGGTTTCGCGATGGGCGCGAAACCACGACTGCTGCTGGCCACCTACCGCCGGACGCTGCATCAGATGCGGTGGGCCTTGGCGACGATCTTCATGATCCTCGCGATCGCGTTCGTCATGAACTACTCGGGCGCGACACAGACACTCGGCCTCGCGCTGGCGACCACCGGCGTGCTGTTCCCGTTGTTCTCCGCCTACATCGGCTGGCTCGGGGTCTTCCTCACCGGCTCGGACGCGTCGACGAACAGTCTCTTCGGGCCGATGCAGGTGATTTCGGCGCAGCAGTTGCACGTCGACCCGATCCTCGCCGGCGCGACGAACACCTCCGGCGGCGTGATGGGCAAGATGATCTCGCCACAGAATCTGTCCATCGGTGCCACCGCGATCGGACAGTCCGGGAAGGAAGGGGCGCTGCTGCGGCAGACGTTCCTGTGGTCGGTCGCGCTGACCTTCGTGGTCGGGGTCATCGCCTTGCTGCAGGCGACCGTGCTGGAATTCATGATCCCGTCGTGAGTATGTCCACAATGGTCACCTGATCTTTACCCGTGACTGCTCTGGATGGATGAACACCGCATCCGTTCACCGGAATGAGAACTACCGTTGTCCCATGCCCATGACGCTGATCAAAGGTACGTTCCAGCTTGTCGGAGCCTCACCGGACGGCGATTCGGTGCGCTTCTATCCCGAAGATCCCCAGGCGACCAAGAAGGCGGGCCTCAAGGTCCGGCTCAATTCGCGGGGCGGGATGCAGTTGCGGCTCGACGCGATCGACGCGCTCGAAACGCATTACCAGGCCAGGGGAACCGGTGGGATGTGGCATCAGCCCGCCGAATTCGCCGACGCCGCCTCGGCGAACCTGGTGAAGGCGCTCGGGTTCAAAACGGTCGAACGCGATGAACGGGGCAGGGTCACTTCGTCGGCCCCGGCCAAGGTACCCGGCCACATACTGACGCGATTCGCGGACAAATACGGACGAGCGGTGGCGTTCGCCTTTCCCGGACAACGACCGGGCAGGTCGGCGGACCTTTCCCGCGTCCATCTCGACGTCAAAACGCTGAAGAACTCCGCCAACTACCGGCAGATCGTGGACGGCCTCGCCTACCCGACGTTCTATTCACTGCTCTACCCCGATCTCCGTGACGCCTTGGCCGAAGCCGCGGGCAAGGCGCGCCAAGACGGGCGCGGGCTGTGGCCGCGGGACGTCACGAATTCCGGGTTCAAACTCTCCTCCCGGCGGCAACTCTCCGACGAACTGGTGATCCTGCCGAAACTGTTCCGCAGGCTCGTCGACTACCTCGCGCTCGACGAGAGCGGCGGGGTCTCGCTGACCGGGTTCTCCGACTTCCTCGATTCCCGCGACGACCGGCTGTTCACCGTGCCGGACGGGCACGCCACGGAATTCGAGACCCTGGTGAGCGTGAAGCGACAGACGGTGAACCTGACGGTCGAGCCGGAGCGAATCGTCTTCATCGAGGCCTGAACCGCCGCCCGACACCTCGGTGTGGGCAAAAAGACCGTACCTCCCTCCCCCTCCGGCGTGCTCATCTGAAAGGTGGGAGAGGGAGCCGATGCGAGTACACGGTTCGCGGCGCTTGGAGGAGGCCGGCGGGCGGATGGAGACAGCCTCGAAACTCATCGACGCGGTCCGCGTCCTTGTCGTGCGCTACTGCCGGGCGCGGATCGGACGGCGGGCGGGTAGCTACGAGACCGCGGACACCGTCGCGACGAACAGCTGCCGCGAGATCCTCGCCGGTGCGGCCGAAGCGACCACGCTGCTCACGTTCGCCTACAACGTCACGCGCGGCCTGGTCGACGACTTCCACCGGACGGCCGCCGAACTGCCGAACCCGCTTTCGATACTGCCGGGGCAGCAGCGCGAGATCATGGTGCTGCGGTCACTCGTGGGGCTTTCCGCCGACGACACCGCGCTGGCGCTCGGCTGCTCCGTCCAGGCCGTCCGGCTGGGCCAGCACCGCGCCCTGACCACCCTGCGCCCCACCCCGGCCTAACCGCGGTCGGTGCCGTCGGCGCACTCGGCGGCCCGGTTGAGCAGCAGGGTGCGTTCCCGGTCGTTCCCGGTCATCTCCGCCGCCCGCTCGAACTCGACGCGGGCCTCGTCGAGACGGCCGAGTTTCGCCAGGAAATCACCGCGCACACTCGGCAGCAGGTGATACGACTTCAGCGCGGGCTCCGACGTCAGCTTGTCGACGACCACGAGCCCGGCTTCCGGCCCGAAGGCCATCGACAGCGCCACCGCGCGGTTCAGTTCGATCACCGGTGACGGGTTCAGCTTCCCGAGCCCTTCGTACAGGACGGCGATGCGTCCCCAGTCGGTCTCCTCGCCCGTGCGCGCCCGTGCGTGACAGGCGGCGATGGCGGCCTGCGCCGCGTAGACACCGAAAGCGCCGTCCGTCAGCGATTCGGCGAGTTCCAGCGCGGCGAGGCCGCGGCCGATCAGGAGCCTGTCCCATTTGGCGCGGTCCTGGTCCATGAGCAGCACGGGTTCACCGTTCGGCCCGACGCGCGCGGCGGACCGCGAAGCCTGGATCTCCATCAGCGCGACGAGCCCGTGCACCTCGGGTTCCTTCGGCATGAGACCGGCCAGGATCCGGCCGAGCCGCAGTGCCTCCTCGCACAGCCCCGGCCGCATCCAATCCTCGCCGGCCGTCGCCGAATACCCCTCGTTGAAGATCAGGTAGATCACTTCGAGCACCGACTCCAGGCGCGCGACCCGGTCGGTGCCCTCCGGCACCTCGAACGGCACCTTGGCGTCGCCGAGTGTCTTCTTCGCCCGGACGATCCGTTGCGCGATGGCGGTTTCCTTGGCCAAGAACGCCCGCGCGATCTCGTGCGTCTGCAGCCCGCCGATCATCTTCAGCGTGAGCGCCACCCTCGCCTCGGTCGAGAGCACCGGGTGGCAGGCGGTGAACACCAGCCGCAGCAGATCGTCCTCGATATGGTCGTCGAGACCCGCGGTGAAGTCGGGCTCCTCCTCGAATTCCTGCTCGCGGCCGATCTCGCCGAGTTTCCGCTCGTACCGCTCGTTGCGGCGGAAGGTGTCGACGGCGCGGCGTTTGGCCGTGGTCATGAGCCAGGCGCCCGGATTCCTCGGGACACCCGACTCAGGCCACTGTTCGAGTGCGGCGACCAGGGCGTCCTGCGCCAGTTCCTCCGCGAGGCCGACGTCGCGCGTCATCCGCGCGAGGCCGGCGATGAGGCGGGCCGATTCGATCCGCCACACCGCGTCGATCGCCGAACGAGGGTCTGCTGTTGCCGTCACGCCGACCAATCAACATCGTCGGCGCGACGACCGCAACCACTAGTTCTTCTCCGCCTGCTTCCGGAGGTTCTGCTCGTGCTCGACGATCTCGGGGGTGGCGTGGTCGAAGTCGTCCATTTCGGCGACACGGCGGATCTCGATCTCGCCCTCGCGGAACGGCGCGCGCTTCATCCATTCGACGACCTCGGCCTTGTCCTTCGCCTGGAGGATCCAGAAGCCCGCGACGAGTTCCTTGGTCTCGGCGAAGGGGCCGTCGATGACCCTGGCCTCGCCGGTGCCGTTGTACTGGATGCGGGCCCCGTCCGTGCTGTTGACCAGGCCTTCACCCGCGAGCATGACGCCGGCCTTGACCAGCTCCTCGTTGAACTTCCCCATCTCCTGCAGGTCCTCGGCGCTCGGCTGCGCACCGGCCTCGACCTCGTCGTTGCTCTTGACGATCACCATGAACCGCATCTCGCGTCTCCGTTCCCGGCGGGGCTCGTCCCTGCCACATCTACGCGTCGATCGGGCATCCCGGGTTTCGACACGGTCCTCGAACTTTTTTCCGCGAGTATTCGAGCAGCCGGGAAATCCCAGGTCAACCGCCCATGCCAGAATTCGGCCGTGGCCGCTCTCCCCCCAGATCTCCGCTCAGCCCTCGACGAAGAGCTGGGCAAGTACCCGCCGAACAGGCTGACGCAGTCCGTCGAGCGGCTCAGCTCGCGCTACCGCGAGAACAACCCGGCGACGGCTCCGATCCTGTCCTCCGACGTCGACATCGCGGCGTACGCGGGCTACCGGATGCCAGCCACCTACGCGGCCATCCACGCTGTTCTCGCCGAAGCCGCCCTTCGCGCTCCTGGGTTCGCTCCGCGGACGCAGATCGACGTCGGTGGCGGCACCGGTGCCGCGATCTGGGCCGCCGCGGACGTGTGGCCGTCGCTGGAGGACAGCACGGTCGTCGAGCAGGTTCCCGGCGCGATCGCGTTGGGGCGGCGGCTCGCGGGGAACGCCGGTGGCCAGGCGGTTCGCGGCTCGACCTGGCAGCGCGGCCTGATCGACCCGGACGCGCCCGCGCCGGACGCCGATCTGGTGACCCTCTCCTATGTCCTCGGTGAACTGCCAGAGACCCGCCGGGCCGACGTCGTCGGTTGGCTGGCGGCCAAGGCCGGGATGCTGGTGCTGATCGAACCCGGCACCCCGGCTGGCTACGAGCGGATCGTCGAGGCACGGGACAGGCTCGTCGAACTCGGTCTCTCCCTGGTCGCGCCCTGCCCGCACGAAGGAGCCTGCCCGATCCCGCGCGGCAAGGACTGGTGCCATTTCTCCGCCCGCCTCCCGCGCACCGGCCTGCATCGCCAGCTGAAATCGGGAACGCTCGGGTTCGAGGACGAGAAGTTCTCCTACGTCGTCGCCTCCCGGACGGCGCCGGAGCGGGCCGCGGGCCGGATCCTGCGGCATCCGGTCAAACGCAAGGGCATGGTCAGCCTTTCCCTGTGCGCCGAAGAGGGACTCACCGAAACGATCGTCACCAAACGGCACGGCGCGGCCTACCGCGTGGCCCGTGACGCGGAATGGGGCGACGCCTGGCCGCCCGCTCAGTCCACAGTGGACTGATGACCGCGCCGGGCCAGGCCGCCGATGACGGTGAGCAGCGCGCCGAGCGCCGGATTGTCGTTGCCGCGCCGCCACATCAGTTCGAGTTCCACCGGACGGCCCTCGATACCGTCCACCGGACGGAGCACGACGCCCTCGAATCGCAGCGCGGCGGCCGCCGCGGGCACCAGCGCGACCCCGAGACCCGCTTTGACCAGCGCGAGCACCGTATGCACCTGACTGGGGTACTGCCGGTATTCCGGCAGCATCCGCGCCGCGCGGAACACCGCCACGAGCAGGTCGTGGAAATACCGGCCCTCCGACGGCGAATACATGATGAACGGCTCGCCGTCGAAGTCGCGGATGCCGGGATTCTTCTTGCGCCGCGCCAAAGGATGCGCCGACGGCAACGCCGCCAGCAGCGGCTCACGCCACAGCGGCAGGGTCACGATGTCGGCGCCGGTGACCGGCGGCCGGATCATGCCGAGGTCGATCCCACCCGCCAGCAGTTCCGCCACCTGCGCCGACGTCACCATTTCCCGGAGCACCAGATCGACGCCCGGCACTTCGGCGTTCGCCGCGGCGAGCACGCGTTCGAGGTACGAATACGCGGCGGTGGCGGTGAACCCGAGCGTGACGACGCCGACCTCACCTTTCTTCGCCCGGCGGACATACAGCGTCGCCTCTTGCGACGAACGCAGTATTTTCCTTGCCTCAGCGAGAAAGACCCGTCCGGCGGGTGTCAGCCGGACGGCGCGGTGCGTACGGTCGAAAAGCTCGACCCCCAGTTCGCGCTCCAGCAGCTGGATCCGCCTGCTCAACGGCGGCTGGGTCATCGAAAGCCGTTCCGCCGCGCGGCCGTAGTGCAGTTCCTCGGCCACCGCGACGAAACTCACCAGCTGCTCCAGGGAGAACACCTATTCAGTCTAGGTATCAATCGAGGTCGAACAAGCGCTGAATCGGTATTGTTCCGGTCGGTATTCCCCCACCGGACCCGAACAGGTGGACGCCAATCGTCCGTTCAGCCGGTTTCGGCCTGCCCATCCGCACCTAGGCTTGGCATCGGCGTCCGTGGCTCCGGCCCTCGGCGACGGCGCCGACGGCGAGCTCTGGAGGGGCCATGTGCGTTCGCATTCTCGAAACCCGGGCCAAGCGGGAGAATCTCTTTCTCCGGCTGCTGGTCCGCATTCAGCTCAAGGCGTCCTGGCGCTGAGCGCAGGCGCGCAGCCTGCTGATCGCCCGGTGTTTGGTCACCCGCACGCGTGACGACGTCGTGCCGAGCGCCGCCGCGGTCTCGTTCGACGTCAACTGGCCGATCACCCGCATTCCCAGCACCTCGCGATGGGAGACCGGCAGCATCCGCATCAGCCTGCCGAGCCGCACACCGAGGTCGGTCCGCAGAGCGCGTTGCTCCGGCTCGTCCGCGGCGACGGCCGGATACTCCGGGAGTTCACCGGTCAGGACCTGTTTGCTCCGCGCCGCCTTCCGGAAGACGTCGGCGACCTTGTTCGCCGCGATGGCGCGCAGGAGGAACAGGAAAGAACCACCGCGGAGACCGTAACCGGGAACGGCGACCAGGACGGCGAGGCAGATCTCCTGCGCGATGTCGGCCGGTTCGAGATAGGTCAGGTCGCGACCGCCGAGCCGGGTTTCGGCGTACTGCCGGGCCCACGGCGAGAGGGCGGCCATGAGATCGTCCATGCCGTGCGGCTCGCCGTCCGCCGCGGCCTTGGCCAGGTCGTCCCAATCGGCCGGGGAGATCCAGGTCTCGCCCTCGCCGGTTCTTCGCACCGGAAAATCGTCGCCGTCGCCCATGTCCCGCTCCCCACGGATGAGAAAACCGGCCGCCGGGGTCCAGGACGGAACGCGGACAACGGTAGTCGAGTGCTCCGCCCACCTCAATCGACGAAAGTCCGAGACAAATTGTCCGCCTCGGCGCCAAACCGGACAGATCCCCACTGTTGGTCTAGACAAGTTAGTACCCGGGACGTAACTTTCCGTGCTGAGACCCCTCGCCAAGGTCTCGGCCAGGCCGGGAACGCGCCCCCTGCCGACATCCGCAAGCACCGCCGTGGCGTGTTCGCGCTCCGCGGCGGGATTCAGCCGAGGAGTGAACTGTGCGCATCCGTCAGAAGATCCGGCGCGTCTTGACCGCGTTGGCGGTCGTTCTCCCACTGGTCACCGGGGTTTCGGCGCTTTCGGCACCCGCCGCGGTCGCCGCCGGTCCCGATCCGCTGCCGCTGACCGTCACCAACAATTCGAACCGCTCCGACGCGGTCCACCTCTACGTGCTCGGCACGAACCTCAACACCGGCAGGCTCGGCTACGTCAACGCGGGCGGCACCTTCACCCCGTGGCCGCCGGGCGCGAACCCGCCGAGCCCGGCGCCGGACGTCGCGATCGCCGGCCCCGGCAACGGCGGCTCGACCACGCTGCGGATCCCGCGGATGCTCTCGGGCCGCGTCTACATGTCGTTCGGGCAGAAGATCAAGTTCTTCCTGACCCCGGACGGACTGGTGCAGCCGGCGCCGTGGGCGGACGGCGATCCGAACCGCGACATCCTGTTCGACTGGAGCGAATTCACCTACGACAACGCGGGCCTGTTCATCAACAGCTCGCAGGTCGACATGTTCAGCGTCCCGCACGCGGTCGGGCTGACCAACGGCGCCGGCGCGAACAAGGAAGCCGGTCGTCTCAAGGCGAACGGCCGTGAGAACATCTTCAACGCCGTCCAAGCGCAGTCGGGTTTCTCGAACCTGGCCTACAACCGGCTGCGGGTACTCGCGCCGGGCAAGGGCCTCGACTCCGGCAAGTTCAGCGGGAACTACCTCGACGGCTACGTCACGAACGCCTGGAACACCTACAAGTCGACGCCGCTGACCGTGGTCCCGTTCGAGGCCGAGCCCGGCAAGAAGTTCACCGGCCGGACCGGCGGGGACGACGTCATGCGGTTCACGGACACCTCGGGGGCGACGGTGGCGTCGTTCAGCAAGCCGAGCACCCGCGACGTCTTCAACTGCGACGGGCGGCTGCAGGCGCCGAACGACCAGGTCGTCGGGCCGATCGCGCGGACGTTGTGCGCGGCGCTGCACCGGTCGACCCTGGGTTTCCTGCACACGCAGCCGACCTACGACGCGGGCCAGTTCTACAAGCAGTCCGTGAGCGACCACTACTCGCGGATCGTGCACGAGCAGATGGTCGACGGTAAGGCGTACGGGTTCGCCTTCGACGACGTCGGGCACTTCGAGTCGCTGGTGCACGACGGTGACCCGCGTTCGGCGCGGATCGTCCTGACCGCTTTCTAGAGCGGGTGGTCTGACCGCTGTCTAGAGCGGGTGGTCTGACCGCTGTCTAGGGGGTCGGTACAGGTGGTCGTGAGTGGGGCTTATGGTTTTAAACCCCCTAGCGACACAAGACCCCACATTACCCATGCGAACCCCGGGCGCCGCACCATAACCCCAGGAGTC
>NZ_JBVIRO010000004.1:121598-148227 GCF_055575975.1 Amycolatopsis sp. NPDC033938 | reverse complement strand
GTGTCCCGGGTTATGCGGGGGTTTTGTCGCCGGTGTGTTTGGGGGTCTTTGAGTGGGGGTGGTTTGTGGTTTGCGGGTTAAAACCCAAAACCGCACCCCACGACCCACTTGACCCATGCCTCACCGCGCGCCGCTCCCGATCCGCCAGGCAGACAAACCGATCCCGCCCGGCCCGATCCCGCTCGGCCCGATCCCGCTCGGCTTGAGCGAGCGCACCGGCGGTTCGGGGGTGCGGGTCCGCGCCAGCTCCTCCGGCATGTACCGCACGCATTTCCGGTGCCATTCCAGGATTCCGGACATCCAGTTCTTCATGTTGTCCGCGTACCTGGTCAGCACCGCGCGGACCTCGTCGTCGAGCCCGAGGTCGTCGCACATCCGCGGCAGTCCCTCGTCCGCGAGCTGCTCGAACTGCTCCATCCGCGCGTTCATCAGACGGGCGGCGATGTCCCTGGCCTGGAACCTGTCCACGCCGAGGAAGCGTTCGACGACGTAGACGAGGTTGTGCACCTCGCCCTCGTATTCGATCTCCTTCTGGTAGGAGAAGAGATCGTTGGCGATCGTCGCGTAGTCCTGGGCGGCGGTGTCCAGTTCGAAGAGCACCCGGTTCTGGTAGATCTCCGGCGGGACGACGTCGCCGAGCGCGAGCCGCGCGAGGCTCTTCGTGAGGTCCGACCCGAAGGTTCGCCGTCGCATCTCCACGTAGTCGATCGGGTCGGGGACGCGGTTCTGTGCCTGGTTCACCACCTCCCAGACCCAGCTCGCGATCATGCTCTCGACCGCGCGCCGGAACCCCGCCCGCCCCTGCGGTGTCAGCGGTCCGGCGGTGCGGTTCCAAAGATCGGTGAGCCCTCGCTCGATCGGATCGGCGGGCTCGGGCACCGGCTCACCGTCGAGCGGCATGAAGAGGGAAAGCCGGTCGCTGCAGAGCTTCGCCGCGACAGGGTCCCTCCGCATCCCGAAGATCAGCGGGAAGTAGTCATCGCCGTAAGTGCCCCAGGTGAGCCAATCCGACGACAGTTTGAGCTGTTCGAAGTCCGCGTCCGGGTGGATCATCGCGGCGCAGTGCGGCAGGTCGATGCCGCGCATCCGGCGTTCGTCCCAGATCCCGCCGAGTTCGACGCCCGGCACCGAGTCGAACATGCCCATCTTCCGCGCCCAGCCCGGGGCGTATTCGCGGGCGGCGGCGAGGTGCGGGCTGGTGCGGATGGGATACGGCATGCGGAAGTCGGGCAGGGGAAGGTGTCCGACCGGCGCGAACGGCGGCGGTGCCTGCTGCCGCGACCGCTGGACCAGGCCCAACCGGTTCGGCGAGAGCCGTAGTGACTCCGTGCCGAGCCCCGTCGGCCCGCTGAGGGGACCGTTCGCGCCCGAGACCGTGCCCTCGTTCATGTACCGGCTGGATTTCGCGTGCCATTCGTGGCCGCCGGACTGCCAGTCCTGCAGGCCTTTGACGTACAGGCCGATCCCGATCTGTTCCGGCAGCGGAACGTCGTGTTCGGCCAGCAGCGACGGCACCTCGACGAGCGCGGTGTTCTCGAACTGCTGCAACCGTGAGGTCAGCAGGTCGTTGGTGAGGTCGGCGGCCTCCTGCGTCGAACAGTCGAGGAACTTCTCGAAGACGAGGACGGCATTGGAGTTTTCGCCTTCCTCCCGTACTTCGCGCTGGTAGGAGAACAGGTCGTTGCGCAGGTGGACGGCGTCGGCGAAGGTGTCGCGCAGCACCTCCAGCGGCCTGGTCGCCGCGACCTTGTCCGGCACTTCGGCGCCGACGGCGTACTCGATCAGGTTGGCCGACCACGGCGCGCCACCGACGCGGCGGCGCATCTGGATGTACTCGATGGGGTTCGCGATCCGGCCGCGGTCGATGTTGTCCAGTTCCCAGAGCGATTCGACCATCAGGTTGTGCGTACTGGTGACGAATCGCCGCCGCCAGGCTTCCGACATCGAGGGAATGGTGCGTGCCCAAAGGTCCTTGAGCCCGGCTTCGGCGGGATTTTCCGGCTCAGGCGGCGTTTCCCCGGGCCCGGTCATGAACAGTTCCAGCCGGTCCAAATAGGCTTTGGCGCCTTCGGTGTTCCGTGTGTACTTGAATTGCGCGAGAAAATCGTCGTCGAAGAAGAACACCCAGACGTACCAATCCGTTACCAGATCGAGGGACGGCCCGTCACAGTCCGGATGAGTGTGCGCGCAGAGCAGTGCGTAGTCCATCTTCGCCAGCGCCTGCTCGGTCCAGACGACGTCGCCGGACGGCGCGGGCGAATCGAGCATGCCCATCTCCCTGGCCCAAGCCATACTGTGCGTCCGTGCCGCTTCCAGGTGCGGATTGATCCGCGCCGGATGCGGCACGTAGAACTCGGGCAAGGTGAAAGCCTGCATCTGCGACTGCCTCCCGGGCGGATGTCGAATACGTCTCGACATTTCCAGCCCCGTGCCGCGCCGGGCAACGGCCACCCGAGCGATTCCGCGCACCATGGAGTGAATCAGGCCCAGAGTGACTTCGAGTCGATATAGGGCGTGAGAAGCGCGGTCAATATCGCGTCGCCTTTTCCGTCGAGTTCGTCCTCGGCGATCCGCCTGGCGACCCCGACCAGGAAATCGGCGACCTGCACCCGCGGATCCGTCCGCGAATCCACGAACTTCAGCCCGGCCAGCCCCGGACTGGACTGGATTTCGGCGAGCCGCTCTCCCTTGAGCGACGGCTGTTCGTCGTGGACGACGAAGACCGGCTCACCGTCCCCGCTCCAGCGTTCGACGGCGCGGAGGATCGCGGGAACCAAGGGATCGAGGACCTTGGCGTCACGCAACTCGGCGACCTTCACCCGCAGTTCCTCGCTGTCTCCCACCATCGCGAAGAACGACCCGGCCGCGGGATCCCGCCGGTTCCTGGTCCGCAGCACGTCGTTGAACGCGGCCAGCAGTGCGTCGTCCGGGGCGACATCCTGGCCGATGAGTTCGCGGAGTTCGTTCGCCAACAGCAGTTTCTTGTCGACGAGGTGGACGTGCGCGCGTCCGTGGACCGGACCCAGCGGGCCGAGGAACCATTCGAGGACGCGCCGGTGCTTCGTGCGGAGCAGGTGGTTCGCCTTGTATTCGACCGCCGGCGAACGGATCCGGCGCCGCAGTTCGACCAAGCAGGCCGAGGCCTCCTCGACGCTCAGCCGGACTCCCGCGTGCGCGAACACGCCGGTCTGCCCACCGATCAGCTTCTCACCCTCGGACCCGGACTCGTCGCACGCGATCTCCAGGGGCACGTCCGGATCTTGCCCGATCGCACCGGCGTCGTCGACCCACTTACGCGGACTCGGGCAGCGGCTCGCCCGTCTCGAGCAGCGTCTTGAGGCTCGACAGGATCGACGGCCAGCCGCTCTTGATCATCTCCAGCAAGGTGCTTCCCGGCTCGAAACCGTCGTGCACCACGGTCAGCTTCACCAGGTCGCCGACGGGTTCGAGGTCGAACGACACCTTCGACCTCGGCTCGGCCGCGAGCTTGGCCGACACGTCGTCGTCGATCTCCATGGACTTGGCGAATTCCGGAGTGAAGGTGTGCCAGGTGTAGGACAGGCGCCGGTACGGATCGGACTCCAGCACGACCTGCTCGGGGTCCTCCAGTTTCACGCCATGCTGCTCCCAGGCCATCGTCGACCCGGCCTTCCAGTCCGAAGTGAACTCGCAGCGCCAATACTGCCTGGTGAAGGCCGGATCGGTCAGCGCCCGCCAGAGCCGCTCCGGCGTTGTCTTGATGTAGCTGGTGTAGACGAATTCGTTGCTGCTCATGGGTTCCTGCTCCAATGCCTTCTTCAGGTCGGCGAGCGCGTCGACCCGGCCCTGGTGGTACCGGTCGATCCAGCGCTCGGCGATCGCGTTGATCGGCTCCGCGTTCACGTAGTGCAACTTCTCGCGGCCACGCCGCACCGTGGTCACCAGATTGGCCGCCTCCAGCACGGCCAGATGCTTGCTGACCGACTGCCGCGCCATGTCCAGCCCCGCGCACAACTCACGCAGGGTCTGGCCGTTGCGGGCGTTCAGGTCGTCGAGCAACCGGCGGCGACTGGGGTCGGCCAGCGCCTTGAACACCTCGTCCATGTCGCCTTCCTGATATGCAGCCGTTCAGCTGCCTTTCACTTTAGGCAGCCTTCCGGCTGCATGTCAAGCGCCCACGAAAGGTGACAAGCTGTCATGTTTGCGTCACCGTGCGCAGCTCGGCATAATCGAACGCATGTTCTACGGCATCCCCAGTCCGCGTTCGGCCATGGCCGAAGCGCCCAGACCCCCCGAAAGACCTACGCTGACCCCCATGGCGGATCACTGGGACGACACGGAACGGGCCGCGCTGGTCGCACTACTGCGCACCCGGCCCGACGGTCTGACCTGGCTCGATCTCGCACGCGAGATCGAGCAGCGACAAAGCGCCCTTAGGGTGTGGGAGGAGCACCATCCTCCAGGCCTGTTCGACGAGGCCGTCCAGGATTCCGTACTGAACGAAGCCCGGCTTGACATCGACTCGTGGCGCGATCTGGGCTTTCTCACGTTCATGGACGATCTCTACCCACCACAGCTACGCGAGATCCACGACTTCCCGCCTGTCCTTTTCCATCAGGGCAAGCTGCCCGCGGAGGAAACCGGGATGGCCGTGGTCGGCTCTCGGCGAGCCTCCGACCTAGGCCTGCGCATCGCCCGCTCCGTCGCCGTCGGCCTGGCCGACAGAGGCATCACGGTGGTCTCCGGCCTTGCCAAGGGTATCGACGCGGCGGCACACACAGCGGCCCTGGACTCGGGTGGCCGGACGGTCGCGGTGATCGGCACCGGAATCACCCGCCACTACCCAGCGGAAAATCGGGAGCTGCAGCACCGCATCGCGACCGAGGGGCTCGTGATCTCCCAATTCTGGCCGGACTCCCCACCGACGAAACAGTCGTTCCCCATGCGGAACGCCGTGATGTCGGGGTACAGCCGGGCGACGATCGTCATCGAAGCCGGCGAGCACAGCGGGGCCCGCATCCAAGCGCGCCAAGCCGTCGCGCACGGACGTCCGGTCATCCTCACCGACCTCGTCGTCCGCGACAACAAGTGGCCGTCCGAGCTGATCGACCGCCCTGGCGTCCATGTCGCGAGCAGCACGGCCGAGGTCATCGCGGCCGCCGAACAGGTCGTTTCCGGCCCCGCCGAGATCGACGCACTGCTCAATCTCGCCACCGACAGATGATTCCACTTGCCGGCGCGGCTGAACTGCCCACAGTGCCGGGCAGCGCGGACGACATTCGGCAACACACTCGCCGATCTGGTCGTTCCGCTCGCCTACGCGAAAAGCAAGATGAGTCCGACTCACCAATCGGAACACCACGTCTACGGCTGGCCCCTGACTCGCAGCGAGTCCGGCTGAGTATCGGACCTGGCTTCGATACGGAACCACTTCGGTCCCCTCGGCTCGACCGGTTCACCCTCGCCACCGCGTTCCGACCGGCCGTCCAGAGACGCCCGCCCGCTGGCTGCGCCACGACTGGGACGATCATCGGCGGCTGATCGAAGATCTCCACGATCCCTACGACGCATTGCGGTGTCCTGTCACCGGCGACACCTGCCCTGTGGTCACCTGACACCGGTCACGAGTCCCGCGTTTCCCCCGCCGGGAAGAAGATCGCGCTCATCAGGTGCGGCTTCCGGCCCGGCCCCGGCGCGTTCATCGCACGGGCCCTGAAGACCGCGAACAGGTCGTCGACGAACTCCGCCAACTCCTCGGGCGTCAGCCACAACGTCCCCTGCCGGTACCCGATCGAATCGGCGACCGGATCCGAACCATCCCGGTCCAGGTAGGCGTTGAATTCCGCAAGCAAGGCGGCCATCGCCGCGGCGAAGCCCTGCCGATGGTCGCCCAAAGTCATCGCCTTGGCGTCTTCGAGGTCGATCCGCGCCTTGTCCGCGCTCAGGCGATAGTGCCGCTCGACGGCTCCGTGCACCCGCTGCTCGTCGACGACCTCCAGGATCCCCGCCTCGGCCAGCAGACCGACATGCCGGTACGCGGAGGTCTTGGGGACATCGGGCATCCGCGCGCACAGCTCCGACGTCGTCCGCGTGACGCCGCCGTACATGGCGTTCACGATACGTAATCGGACCGGATGAAGAAGAAGGTCGAGAGTGTTCACCCCGGAACGATCCCACAAGTGGTACCGTTCCCAAAAATGGGAATGGAGACTCATGGCCAAGCTGACCGCCGACGCGGTGATCCCGCTGGACACACTCGACCCCACCGCTCCACTGGAGGACCTCGACTGGCTCGGCGAGGCGATCGGGGACGCGCGGGTGGTCGCGATCGGTGAGAGCTCCCACTACAACCGCGAATTCGCCCGGCTACGCCACCGCGTCCTGCGGTACCTGGTCGAGAAGCAGGGCTTCCGGGCTTTCGCGTTCGAGTCGGGCTTCACCGAAAGCCGGCTGGTCGACGACTGGGTCCGCGATGGCGACGGCGAACTCGGCCACGTCCTCGCGAACGGCATGACCTCGCTGACCGGCTTGTGGACGGAGGTCCGCGACCAGCTGGAATGGCTGCGCGCGCATCCCGTCGGCTGCTACGGCATCGACCTCGGCGGCTCGAACATGTCACTGGTGCCGGGACTGGACGCGGTCTTCGCCTATCTCGCGGAAGCCGACCCCGACTTCGAACCCGACCCGGTCATCCGAGAGACGGCGAGTGTCTTCGCGGTGTCGTCACCCTTCTCGGTTCCCGCGGCGGTCGGCGAATACGGAAAGCTCCCCGCCGAGACGAAAGACGCCTTGACCGCGCGACTCGCCGGACTCACGACGCGCCTCTCGGCACACCGGCTGGACTATTCGGCCGCTACAGGCACCGAGGCGTACGAACGTGCCTTTGTCGCGCTCAAGGCCGTGATCACTCTTGAAGCCGTTGTCCGCGCGATGACCGCCGGCGACATGCACACGGCACTGGAGACACGCGACGCCACGATGGCCGACACCGTCGAATGGATCCTTCGCTCCGAAGACCGGATCGTGCTGGGCGCGCACAACGGCCACGTCCAGCGGTGGCGCGGAACCATGCCCGGCGTCGCGCCCGCGGCACCGATGGGCCTGTTCCTCGCCGACCGGATGGGCGCGGACTATGTCGCCATCGGCACCACGTCCGGCACCGGCAGAACCTTGAGCAACGGCCCCGAGTTCTACGCGGGCGAGTTCTTCACCGCACTCGAAGCACCTCGACCGGAGAGTCTCGACGGCGTACTGGCCGCGAGCCACGACGGACTTTTCGCCACCGATCTCCGCAGACTGTCCTCTGTGGACAAAGAGACCATCCAGGCGGTCACCGAGCAGCGAATGGGCTCGTTCTACTCCGGCGTCGACGCGCTCGAGGCTTTCGACATCCTCGTGCACGTACCACTGGTTTCCCCCGCCGAACCGGACCGGGACGCGCTGACCCACGCGCCGCGTGAGGTTCAGGAGATGTTCGCGAAGTGGATCGCCCTTCTCCCGTAGACACCGAGGTCGACTGTGACCGCCGTCACTGTTCCACGAGTCGCCGCAACCTCCGCCGATCATGAACGCCTTCAAGCTCAGGAAGAACCGATACCGGAATCTGGGGAGCACATGAAGAGACTTTTCGCCGTCCTGACCGCGATTCTGGCGGTATTCGCGTTGACACCCGCGTCGCCCGTGGGTGCGACCACCGGCTTCGACCGGGAACTCCAGGCGCGGATCGCGAAAGCCCAGGCCTATGCCAACAGCAGGCCCGGGGAGACCGGGATCGTCCTCCGGGACCGCTGGACCGGCGCCGTCTACCGGAGCGCGGCCGCCGGGACCCTCATCTGGGCCTGTTCCACCCCGAAGCTGGCGATGGTCGTCGACCTGTTGCTGCGCAACGATTCCGGGGCTGTCCAGCTGACCGCCGAAGACCGCGACCTCATGCACCGGATGCTCAACTCCAGTGACGACGCCGCCGCGCACACCCTGTGGACGCGGTACGGCGGGGAGGCCGAGTTCGCGAAGCGCTTCCCGTCCTACGGGATGACCGACATGCGGTTCACCGACCAGCACCCGCACCACTGGGGCTGGATCCTGACCACCGCGAACGACCTGGACCGGCTGATCAACTACGTCCTGACCAAGCTGCCCCGTCAGCACCGCGACTACATCGTCCACGAGATGCGCAACGTCGACGTCAACCAGCAGTGGGGCGTCTGGGGCGCAGGCGCCGCGGCACGTCCTGGCAACAAGGACGGCTGGTCCGACGACAACGACGACGGCTCCTGGATCATGAACTCCGTGGGCTTCGTCGGTCCGCACGAGCGATACACCCTCGCTCTGATGAACAACACCAAGGTCATCCAGAACGGCTACGAAACCGGCCAGGAGACCACCACCAAGATCAGCGAAATCCTGTTCAAGGGCTATTTCAAGGGCTGACCCCAGCGGTCGCGTCGGGCCCGGGGGATCTCCCTTGGCCCGGCGCGTCCCTTTCCCCCGCCGAAGCCCAGCGGTATGGTCAGGCGAAAGCGACCGCGCTACCGCGGGGGCGAAATTGCTGGACATCATCGGGCTGAGTGAAATCGACGTCGAGGTCTACGACGCTTTCGCCGGTACCGGTGCGATGACCGTTACCGAAATCCGCCGGCGAACCGGGCTGTCCGGACAGCGGCTGCCGCCGGTTCTGCGCACGCTGACCGAAAAAGGCTTGCTCACCAGGCTTCCCGGCCCGGCGGAGGCGTATTCGGCGGTGCGGCCGGAGATCGCGCTTGAGGCGATGCTCCGGCGGAAGGAGCAGGAACTCGCGAGTGCGCGGCTGGTCGCCGATAGGCTGCGCGAGCGGTACCGGGGGACCTCCGGTGAACGCGTGGTCGACCTCATCGAGGTGATCCACGGGAACACGCACATCGCCGACCGGGCCGATCAGCTGCTGCGCTCGGCCGAGCGAGAAGTCGTCTTCGTCGACAAACCGCCTTACGCGCAAACGCCGAGTGTGCTGCACCCCGCCGAACGCGACCTCCTCGGCCGGGGTGTGCGGTTCCGCGGGATTTACGAGCGCAGCGCGCTGGAATTGCACGATCTGGCGTCCGACATCGAGGCGGGCATCGCCCTCGGCGAGGAGGCGCGAGTGGTCACCAGCGCACCGTTGAAGATGATCGTGGTCGACAAGCGAATCGGACTGGTGCCGCTGCGTGCCGACCTCCCCGACGTCGGCACGGCACTGGTGATCCAGCCGTGCGCTCTGCTCGACGCGCTCAGCGCGGTTTTCGCCTTCCTTTGGCAGAACGGGCTTCCGCTGCGCCTGCCCGGCTCGGCCGGGCAGGCGGACGTCGCGCCTTCCGACGACGCCCGCCTGCTCGCGTTGCTCACCACCGGGCTGCCCGACAGGAGTATCGCCAAGCAGCTCGGCATGAGCTACCGGACATTCCAGCGACGCCTCCGCGACCTCATGACCGCACTCGGCGCGACCACCCGGTTCCAGGCCGGGCTACAGGTCGCCACCCGGGGTTGGGTCACCTTGCCGGCGACCCGGCCCACGCGTGAGGAGGACGTCATCGAAGACGAGGGTTCGCCTTCGCCACATCCGTGAGCGTGTAGGCCCGCTGGACCGTCTGCGTCACGGTATTGCCGGAGCTGTCCCGTGCCTCCGACCGCAGCCAGACGAACCCGTCGCTCGCCTCGAGTCGCGGATGGTCCACCGTCACCGACCAGAGCCCGTTCCCGTTCGGCCGGACGCTCGCCGCCGCCCACGTCCGCCCGCCGTCCGCCGACGCCGAGACCCGCAGCTGCGTCACCGGCCCGCCGCCGCGTGCGCCGCTGTGCGATCCGGCGAACACGTCGAAGGTGAACGGGCGCCCGGCAGGCGCGCGGCCGCCGGGATCCAGCGCCAGCCGGTGATCCAGCTGGATGAGCGGCTGGAAGGAACACGCGCTGCCCGCGTTGTGGCAGGAGAACCCGAGTGGCGGCGCGGCGTCGGACCGTGCCGAGGAGAACGTCCACGACGTGTCGGTCCTCGTGGCGTGCTGGAACAGCACTCCACTCGGGACGCCGACCTGCGCCTGCCCCGGCATCACGTCGGTCACGTCCAGCCGGTAGGTGGCGGGAACCGGCGCGAGCCGGAACTCCGGGATCAGCGCGAACGGATCGTCCACATTGGACCGTGGGATCTCGGCCCCGTCCCGGTACAGCCGTGCCGTGGTCGCCGTGAAATACCGTGCGTTCTCATAGGGATTCGTGTAGTGCCCGCCCGAACCGGCACCGGCCGTGCCGTCCATCCACTGCAACGCGGGGACGAACAGGTCGGGATCCTTGCCGCCGCGGCACATCGAGCACAGCACCGTCCAGCCGTTGGCCGTCGCCGGGTAGCGAGCCGGATGGTCGGGCGGCAGTTCCACCGCGCCGCTGTGCAGCGGTGCGCGGAACCAGTACTCGTCAGGCCTCGACCGCTCGCCCGCGCGATAGACGTTCTGCGCGTTCATGGCCAGTGTGGCCCGGCGCCCGGCGGCGTCGGTGCCGGAAAGGGTGACCACCCGTTTCCACACCAGCCGATCGTTCGCCGGTCCCGTGTACTCGGTCCACGTGCCGGGAACAGGGATCTTCGTGCCCTGCACGGCCTGTGTCTTCCAGAGCCCGGTCGGGAAAGCGTACCAGTTCTTCTGCCCGGTCAGTCCCGGGTTTTCGGCTTGGTAACCGGTTTTCGTGGCGACCAAGGACTTCTGGTCGACACGCCGGACGAGTTCCTTCGGTACCCCGTTGGGATCGAGGTAGCTGAGGTTGTACATCGCGTCCGGCGTCGCGCGCACCAGCAACCGCACCGAAACCGCGCCGGCGGCCCGCAGCGCCTCCCCTTCTTCCCAGCCGAGGGACAGGGTCGGCACCACCGAACTGCTGAGGCCCGGAACGCTCAACGAACCCGGTGAACCGGCGTAGGGGATCAGCGCCGCACCACCCGCGGCTGATACGGCGCGTGCCGCGTCCGCGATGCCGGCGGAGACGGCACTCACCGGGTCCGGCGCCCCGGTTTGGACCGGAATCCGCACCAGAACGGCCTTTCCTCGCACGTCGAGACCGGCGAGGTCACCCGCGCCACCCGCGCCGCCGAACACGACCGGCAGGGTTCGTTCGCCGGATGCCTTCGCCGTCAACGTCGGTACGTCGTACGCGAGATTCAGCACCTTCGAGGCACCGCCGACGACCCGCATCTCGACCGCGGCCTGGGCCAGCGTCGCGCTGTCCTGCAAAGAAATCGCCCCTGCCGAGGTGGCGGCCGCGGGGGTGACACGTACTTCCCAGCCCGCACCCGAGACCAGCCCGGCTTCGCCGACGTAGCCGTTCACGCCCGCTCCAGCGGGGATCACGCGCCGCAGCATCACCGTGCGGTCCCGCAGGTCGGTGGGGGTGGGGGTGACCAGCCCCGCCGGGACGGCGCTCGCCGCGTTCAGCGTGATCTCGGCCGGAGCCGTGACGGCGACCTGCGCCGTGCTCATCGCCGAATAGCGGCGCACGGTCAGCCCGCGCTCGAGCACCCAGCCGAGTGCCGAATAGCGTCCGGCGGGCACGAGCACCCGCCCGACTCCGTCGACCAGGCCGATCTGCTGGCTCACCTGGTCGAGGAACGGGTCGTTGCGGTTACCCGCACCGGCCGCGTCGTCGATCAACTGGGCCGAAGCGACCTGAGCCGGGCCGCCCGCCGAGTCTCGTACCCGCACCGTCACCGGGAACAGTTCCGCCGCGTTGTAGGTGCTCACGGGCGTCCGCACGGCGTTGGTACCGTCCGCGGTCGTGGCCACCACGGCGCCGCCGTAGACGCCCGCTGTCCCTTCGCTCGGGTTCACGGCGAGGTCGACGGTGGTGCTCGACTTCGGCGGGATCGACAGGTTCGTCTTCGCCAGGCGCATCCCGGTGCCCGGATCGGCGCCGCTGTCCCATGGCCGCACGGTCAGCTTCAGGTTCAGTGCCAGCGGCTGGTCCCCCGAGTTGGTGTAGGACAGCTGCCGGACGACCGGCGCCGCGGCGCCGGTCGTCCGCTCGATCCGGCCGAAGCTCGCGACGGCGGTTCCGGTCGCCTTCTGCGAGACGGCCCGCGCGACATCGAGGAGTCCGGCTCCCTGCTCGTACCAGCGGAGGCCGATGTCCTTGGCCGTGGTGACGAGCGTGTTCTTCAGCGCCTGCCCGGTGAGCCCCGGCTGCTGTTGCAGCAGGATCGCCGCGGCGCCCGCGACGTGCGGGGTCGCCATCGAAGTGCCCGATGCCGCCGTGTAGGAGTCGTCCACCGGGTCGCCCATCGCCGTGTCCGCGGCCCGGGCGGCCACGATCCCGACACCCGGCGCGGTGATCTCCGGTTTGACCGAGGCGTCCCGCAGCCGCGGACCGCGGCTGCTGAACCAGGCGATCTTGTCGTCCCTGCCGACCGCCCCGACCGTGAGCGCGGACGTCGCCGCCCCCGGCGTCGTGACGGTCCGATCGCCAGGCCCTGAGTTCCCCGCCGCGACCACGAACAGCGTGCCGGACTTCGCCGAAAGCGTGTCGATCTGTTCGCTCAACGGGTCGGCTCCGTCGCTGACCCCGGCACCGAGGCTGAGGTTCACTATCTTCGCGCCCTGCGCGACGGTCCAGTCGATCCCGGCCATGACCTGTGCGGTGTCAGCCTCGCCGGAGGCGTCGAAAACCTTGGCCACCATCAGCTTCGCGTCCGGTGCCACGCCCTTGTACCGGCCGCCGGATGCCGCGCCGGTGCCCGCGATGATCGACGCGCAGTGGGTGCCGTGACCGTGGCGGTCCACGACGTCGCCTTCACCGGTGAAATCGGCCGAGGTGGTCACCTTGCCCACCAAGTCGGGATGGTTCGCGTCGATCCCGCTGTCCACCACCGCGACCGTGGTCCCCTTCCCGGTCCACCCGCCGCTCCACGCCGACGGCGCACCGACCTGCGCGGTGCTCTTGTCCAGCGCCACCCGGACCTTTCTGTCCAGCCGGACCTGGGAGATCCCTTGATTCAGAACGGGTTTCCCACCCGGGTCGAACGCGACGAGCGAACGCCAGAACTCGGCGGTCCCCGCCTTCTTGACCTGCACTCCCACTCCGTTGGCCGTGACGAGCGGGGTGAGCCGCTGGGTCTGCGGAAGCGTCTTCGCCTTCGCGTCCAGAGATCGCGCGGACAGGCCGGCGCGGTCGCCGTAGCGCACGATGACGGGAATCGTGGCGCTCGCCGTGTCGTCACGCCGGTCTCCCACGAGCGCGGTGACGTTGAACAACTCCGGGCTCAGCAATCCCTTGCCGACGAACGGAAGCGCGTCCGACGGATACACCATCAGCCCTTCGGCCGTGGTCGTGATCTGGAACGCCGGGTTCGGCCGGTCCGGCCGCACCGCCGGTTCGACCTGTGCGCTGTCGTGCCCGGCGCCGTCTCGTTCATAGGTCACCACGTCGCCGGTCAGCAACGTGACGCGATGGACGTCCGGCCGCCCGGCGACGGGAGCGGGGCCGGACACGGCGGCGGTCGCGGGGGTCGCGATCACCGGTAGAGGGGAAAGGGCGACCAGTGCGGAGGCCGCCAGAATCGCCACCGGGTGCCAGGGGTGTCTCGTCATATGAGGGGAACGGGGGAACATCGAGCCTCACGCTCCTCGGATAGTGAGAAGCGGCCGTGGGCACGGCCGCCGCGAAGATGGAGTTTCCCGAGGATGAAGCAGGAGTTCCCGGATTGGCACGATTCTCGTTGGCGGTATGTCGCCGTTGGCGAGATACCGCCATGGAAGGGCCCGGACCGCCGACGGCGGCCCGGGCCCGGGTGTGACGGGTCGGACTACAGACCCGGGGTGCGCATCTGGAGCGAGAAGTCCTGCCGGTTGTTGTCGGTGTCGGTGCTCAGGATGTTGCGGGTGTTCGCCGCGTTGAGCTGATCGGTGAGGGCGTTCTCCGGAATCGCGGCCTGGCCTTCACGCGGGGTCACGACGGCGTTGCTGAAGGCCACACCGTCGATCTTCGCACCGGACATGTTCTGCAACGCGACGCCACCGAGGGCCGGGATGCCCTCGACGCTGGTCAGCGTGAACGGAATGACGTAGGTCTGGTCGACGATGGTGCCGGAGAAGTTCTGCCCGACCAGCACCGCGTACTGGCCCGCGTTGCCCTTGGGCTGCAGGATCGTGCCGGCGGGCAGGACGATCGTGTCGGTCACGACGTTCGACGGCGAGTAGATGCGGATCGTGTAGCCGCTCACGTCCTGCGGCTGGTTCGAGACGTTGCGCAGCTCGATGAACTCGTCGAGATTGCCGTTCAGGCCACGGGTCGAGACCTCGTTGACGACCACGGAAGACGAGACAGCGGGCGCGGCTTCGGTTTCCTGGCCTTCACTGGCCGCGTTCGCGACACCGCCCGCCATACCCATCGCCAGCATCGCGAACACCGCGGAGGCACCCAGAATTCGTCGCACGGGAAATTCCTTTCAGCTTTGATTTTCGGGGATTCTCATTTCGCCGGACCGGAGTCTTTCAACCGGCGGCGACCACATAATCATCCGACAATCGGGGTTCCGCCGGGAAGGGGCCAGTTTTTCGGTACTTTCTCGTCAATCGATAAATGTCCGCCGCCGCCTTCTCGCGACAGCGGCAGCGAGCTCGAGCTCCCGGCTGGACGTGTCCAGCACATCGCCGAGCCACTGCCGCCAGTACGGGCCGGGGATGCGTTTCCCTCGCTCCCAGCGAGAAATCTCTTCTCGGGTCACGCTGTCGTTGCCGGAGAGATTATGCAGCTTCGCGACCAGGTCACCCTGTGACCAGCCTTTCGCGATTCGTTGTTCGGCCAGCAGTTCACACAGCGGGGACGTATCCCCGCGTCTGCCATTCGCAGCCACGACCGTACCTTTCTGCTACTCGTAGGCGGATGGTGAAACCGGGAAGGCGAACGACCCTCAGCCGATCGGCCGTACGCAACCGAAGTCGGCCTTGTTGTTGTCGGTGTCGCGGCTGACGGCGTCCCGCGCCTGAGCGAAACCGGGGCAGCCGACAGCGGCCTGGTTCTCGCGGCACGGCGACGACGGCGCCCATCCGACGCTGTCGACCCGGGTTCCGCGCCGGTCCAGCAACATCTCGCCGTCCCCGACGATCGCTTCGACGACCATATGCTGCACGGCCCCGCCGAAGCCCTGTCCGGTGATGAGAAAGTGGTCACCGGCGGGGATTTCGCTTCCGGCGGGGATGGCGGCCAACTCGACGGGCGCGGCTTCGCCCGTGCAGGCTTGTACCGACCAGCCGCCGATGTCGAGTGCGGCGGCGCCGGTGTTGCGCAGGTCGATGTAACCCGCCGGACCGCCGAGCACCTCATGGATCTTGGCCGACGAAGACCGGACGGTATCCGGAGCGAGAGTTCCGGCGATCGCGAGGATCAGCCACAGGAAACCTGGCTTCGTCATGACATCAACGCTAGAAAAACGATCTCGGCGCCACAGGATACGGCGGGTACCGAACCTGGTCCGGTCCCGGTACTTCCGGTACGGTCCCCACCCGACCGGCCTAGCGCCGGTAGCCTGCAAGCCGGTCCGCGGCGGCCGGATCGCCTTCGTGCGGAGTTGTTTCCAGCCGCGGCAGCGGGTTGCCGCCCGGCCGGAATCGCACTTCCCGGAACAGGTCACGCCTGCTGCCGAAGCCCAGTTTCTGCAGGATCCGGCTGACGTAGTTCTTCACCGTCTGCGTCGCGAGGTGCAGTTCTTCGGCGATCTCGTCGTTCGACCACCGGTAGAGAATCAGCGCGAGGATGTCCTCCTCCCGCCTGGTCATCACGTTCGCGTACCGCACGGCTTCGGTGACCGCCGGCGGGGTTCCGCCTGCCTGCAGGCACACCCGTTTCCCGGCCAGGGTGGAACGCACCGCCGACAGCATCTGACGGGTGCTGGCCGACTTGTGCACGAAGCTGTCCGCGCCCGCGTTCAGCGCCATGGCGATGGCAGAAGGTGAGGCGTCACCGGCGAAGACCAGGACGGTCGCCCGCTCGAAATGTTCCTTGACGAACCGGCAGATCGCGGTCCCGGCGGGCTCGCCCCACATCGACAGCTCGGTGATGACCATGTCAGGGTGGGTCTTTTCGCACTGCCACAACGCTTCCGGCTCGCTCGCGGCCTCGGCCACCGCCCCGACCTCTACCGAATCCCGCAACAGCCTGCTGAGCGCGTATCTGATGAGAGGCTGATCGTCTACGACAAGCGTGGTGACGCGGTTCATGGTTCCCCTTGGGGTATTCGACGGTCGCCCGGGTGACCCCGGGCCGTGCGGGTCAGGTCCGGGCTCACCCCAGGCGGCGCCCGCATTCGCCGAGAACAGGTTCGCCGGCTCGAACGATCCGTCGAACCGACCGCCGCGGCGACGTCGGTACTCATTTTTTCGCCGAATCCCTTTCCTCGATGGCCGGTATGGATCTTCCCGCTTCCACTCGGAAGTGAGGACCCGCAATCGGGTGACAAGGGAGAAAAGCCGCCGCGCGAGTGGCCGGATTTGGGCCGGACGGCGGAACGGGGATACAGATTCCGAACCAGCCGCGCCGGACCTGTGGAATGCCGCGGCCGATCGTGCTATCAAGGCCCGCCGGCGATGAGGATCATCCGATGGGTCCGTCTCCATTTGGTACTCACTGCAACGCGAACCGGCGTTCGGCATATCGTGCACGCCCGTTCACCATACCGAATTGGTTTCCTCACGCTGAAAAACAAGGGGCGGTGACGTTCTTTTCGGCCTGTCCGGTGAACGACAGGCCGGGGATCCGGTTTCGCGTGGGGTGGTGAGTGATAATGAGCGTTCCATTGAGTCGTACACCGCACTCACGTGCTCAAAGAGCTACGCCCTCGCCCTGCCCATCACCCCGGCGAACAGGCCGCCCGCCCACTCACGATCCCAAGGTCGGCTTACCCGCGCAGGACGTATCCGACGCCGCGCACGGTGTGGAGCACCGGCGGCTTGCCGAGCTTGTTCCGCAGCTGCGCGATGAGCACTTCGAGCGCGTTGGGCGACGGGGGCACCAGCTCGTCCCAGCCCGCGTCGGTCAGCTCGCGGCGCCGGACGGGCTCGCCCGCCGCGACCACCAGCCGCCGCAGGACCGCGAACTCCTTACCGGTCAACGTCAACGTGACGCCACCGCGGCGCGCCTCGTGCCTGCCGGTGTCCAGTTCGAGGTCGAGGAAGCTCAGCACCGGGGCGGGCCCGGAGTCGCCACGGCGGCACAGACTGCGTACTCGCGCGATCAGTTCGGCCATCGCGAAGGGTTTGACCAGGTAGTCGTCGGCCAAGGCCAGTCCGGCGATCCGGTCGGCGACCGTGTCGCGCGCGGTCAGGAACAGCACCGGGACCTCCCAGCCGTCCCGGCGGCGTTCGCCGACGTAGCCGAGGGAATCCCCGGACGGCAGCATCCGGTCGAACACGGCGCAGTCGTAGGCGTTGACACTCAACGCTTCGTCGGCGTCGGGGAGGTCCTTGGCGACGTCGACGGCGAATCCGGAACCGCGAAGTGAAGCCTCGACGGCTAACCGGAGATCCTCATCGTCCTCGGTGACCAGTACGCGCACCCCTTGACCGTAGCGTGATCACCCGGCGAGCTCGATCAGCCAGCCGCGGTCCGCGGCCTTCGCGCCTGCCTGGAAACGGCTGCGCGCGCTGAGCCGGTGCATCAGATCGGACACCATCCTCCGCACGGTCCGCACGGAGACGCCCAGCCGGGCCGCGGCGGATTCGTCGGTGTAGCCGTCCATGAGCAGCGCCAGCAGGTCCAGCTCTCGACCGGTCGGTCCCGATCCGGTGGGTGGCGTTCCGGCGAGCCACAGTCGTTCGAACAGCTCGGCCACGGCCTTGACCACACTGGGCTGCCGGAACACGGCGAGCTCCCCGCATTCGTCACCCGGCAGCAGCGCGAGCGTGCCGTCGACGACGAGCGCGGCCATCGGCACGGCGGCCACGGTGCGGATTTCGGCGCCGTGGGACGCGAACGTGTCCAGCCGCCTGGCGGCCTCCGGGACGATCCTCGCCTCGATCGGCGCGAGTACCCGGTAACCCACGCCGCGCCGCAGGTTCTCGCGGTCGGCGTCGCGGAACGCCCGCAGCGATCCGGCCGTGCCGGTCATCGCCGCCACGACGAGCACCTCGCGGGTCGCCGCCGAAACCGTCGCGTCGATGTCCGTCCGCGGTGCCCAGCAACACGGCGGGGAAAGGTGTGACCGGTCGAGTCCATAGTGGATGGTCGTCATGCCACCCGCTCCAGCTGTCCGGACGCCGCCCGCCTGGGCTCCAGGCGGACGGTCATCGCCCCGGCGAGCGAGAACTCCCGCCCGCGCGTGGTGACGATGGCGGCACTGCGGCCGGTCGCGGGCAGCAGTGCCGCGACCTGGCCGCGGGTCGCGGCGTCGTCGAAGACCAGCAGCACCCGCCGCCCGGCGAGCTCCGAGCGCCACAGCGCGGCCCGTTCGTCCACATCGGACGGAATCAGCGCGGGCGGGAGCCCGAGGCCGCGCAACAGCCGCTCCAGTACGGCCGCGGTGTCCAGTGGCCGGGTCCCGCCATGCAGATCGACGAAGAACTGGCCGTCGGGAAAGCGCTCGCTGATCCGATGGGCCGCGGCCACCGCGAGCGCCGTCTTCCCCACCCCGGCCGCGCCGGAAACGACGACCGCGGGCGCGCATCCGGTCAATGCCCGGCCCAGTGCCACGAGTTCCCGGTCCCGGCCGACCAGCGGCTCGACGGCCCGCGGCAGCTCCCGCCGCGGCCGGTCCGGTGCCCCGGAGCCGTGTACCGCCTGGAACGCCTTCATCAGCTCGGGTCCCGGGCGCACCCCCAGTTCGGCGGCCAGCAGCCGCCGCGCCCGGTGGAACGTGGCCAGCGCCTGCGCCGGGCGGCCCATCCCGTGCTGGGCCCGCATCAGCCGCGCCCAGACGTCCTCGCGCAGCGGATCGTCCACGGTCAGCGCCTGCAACGTGGCCACCGCGTCGGCCGTCCGCCCGAGCCCGAGCTGGGCCTCGGCGAGCGACTCCCGCAACCGACGGTGCAATTCGTCGAGCCGCTCCACAGCGTCGTCGGCGAGGACGTCCAACCCCTCGAACGGCCGCCCACGCCACAGTCGCAAAGCCTGCTCCACCAGTGCCAACGCGGTTCCCGGCGCCCCCGCGGCCAGTGCCTGCGCGGCATCGCCGGCCAGTGCCTCGGCACAGTCGGCGTCCAGCTCACCGGGGGCGACGTGCAGCCGGTAGGCCCCCGCCCGCCCCTCGATGCGGGGGCCGTCGTGTTCCGGCAGCAGACGGCGCAGCTGCCACATGTAGGTCTTCAAGTTCGCCTCGGCCGAAGCCGGCGCGGCCTGTTCCTGCCAGGTGTTCTCGATCAGCCGATCCACCGCGACCCACGCGTTAGGCTGCACCAGGAGCGCGGCCAGCACCGTGGCGGGTTTCCCGCCGGGCGGCCGCCCCGTGACGCCGTCGCGGCCACGCACCTCGAGTGGCCCCAGGACCTGGAAGAGCACCATGCTCACACCCCTCTCCCTCGTGTCCTCCTACGATCGCGCCATGTACCTGAGGTTCCGATGACAGCGGCGCGCGTGCTGGTCGTGGAAGACGACGAAGACCTCCGGGTGGCGATCACCGCCGAGTTGACCGGGAGCGGCCTGCGCGTCCGCGAGGCCGGTGATCTGGCACAGGCCGACGCCGAGCTGGCGGCGGGCGGGATCGCCTGCGCGGTGTTCGACCGGATGCTGCCCGACGGCGATTCGATCGATTACGTCCACCGCCGTCGCCAGGAAGGCTGGGCGGTACCCGTGCTGTTCCTGACCGCGCGCGACAGCCTCGCCGACCGGGTCGCCGGATTCGAACACGGCGGTGACGACTACCTGGTGAAGCCGTTCGCGGTAGCCGAGATGAGCGCCCGCGTCCACGCGCTCTTCCGCCGCGCGGGCGCCGGACGACCGTCGGTGCTGCGCCACGAAGACCTCGAAATGGACTGTGCCCGGCGGCAGGTGCACCGCGGCGGCGCCCTGCTCACCTTGAGCGACAAGGAGTTCGCGGTGCTGGAGTACCTGCTTTCCCGGCTGGATCAGGCTGTCGGTCGCGACGAGCTGATCGAGCACTGCTGGGACATGAGCACCGACCCGATGTCCAATGTGGTCGACGTGGTGATCCGGCGCCTGCGGGTGAAGCTCGGCGCGCCAGAGCTCATCCACACCGTCCGCGGTCGCGGCTACCGGATCGCGGGCCGGTGAACGGCTCCGCCGCCGATCGTCTCCGGCGCCTGCGGTGGCTGCTCACCTGGCTGTTCACCGGGCTGAACGCCGCCGGGCTGGTGGTGCTCGCCTGGCTCGCCGTGAGCGCCGACCTGCAGCAGCGCGAAGTCCAGCTGGACAGCGAACTCGCCCGCGTCACCGCACCGGTCAAACGGCTGATCACGGGCGAAGGCGACACCGTCACCACCGCCTACGTCGGCCAGGACGAAGTGAACCGGCAATGCCCGCAGTTCGTGATCCTGCCCAGCGGCGCGGGCGGGTTCCCGCCGTACACGAGCGGCCGGATCTGCGTGCCGATCGACGCCACCCGGTTGCAGGCCTTCGCCGACCTGTCGGTGCGGAACGGGGCCGTGCTCAACGGCTACAGCAGCGGAACCGCGGGTGAGATGGTCCGCGTCGGCGTCGAACCCTTCCGCAACCGCAACAACCAGGAGTCGGGCGCCATCGTGGCGGTCGCCGACGCGCGGGACGCCCTCGCCGCGCATGAACAACTGAAACTGCTGGTCATCGGCGGATGCGTGCTGCTGCTGGGCGCCATCGGCGTGACCGGGCACGTGCTGTCCGGACGCGCGATCCGGCCCGCGACCGCCGCACTCCAGCAACAGGAGGTCCTGCTCGCCGAGACCGCCCACGACCTGCGCACGCCGGTCGCGGCGCTGCGCGCGCTGGCCGAAGCGGCGCTGCGCAACCCCGCCGAGAGCGACGAACTGCTGCCACGGACCGTCCGGCTCGCCGGACGGATGGGCGGCATCATCGACGGCCTGCTCGTGCGCGCGCGGCTCGCTGCCGGGGTCGAATCGCCTGCCATGCAGCCGGTGCGGCTGGACCAGCTCGTCGCGAGCGTGGTGGCGGAGACGCCGTCCGAGGGCGCTCAGGTGACGCTGGTGGCGGCGCCGTCGACGGTCTCCGCCGACCCCACGCTGGTCCAGCGCGCGGTGGCCAACCTGCTCGACAACGCGCTGCGCTACGGACGCCGTCCCGGTTACGAGGCCATCGTGCACGTCACCGTCGCCGGCGGTCAGGTGACCGTCGCCGACAGCGGGCCGGGGATCGACTCGTCGGTCGCGGAGGAGACGTTCGACCGGTTCACCAGCGGCGGCGGGTCGAGCGGGCTCGGTCTGTCGATCGTGCGATGGGTAGCGCTCGCGCACGGCGGCAGGCTGCGCGTCTACAACGCCGAAGAGGGCGGTGCGATCTTCGAACTGAAACTGCCGGAAGCGTCCTGACGGCGAAATGTATCCGAGCGGCTCCATTCTGTACCTGGTTCTTCTATGATCAGGCGGTGCCGGAGAGGGGATTCAAGCGGCGTATGCCGCTCATCGTGCTGTCGGCCACCTGCCTGGCGCTCGTGATCGCGGTCGCCACCGGCGCGGTGAAGCCGGTCCCCGGACTTGGCCTCACGCAGCCCGGGCATTGGGTCGCCAATCCCGCTCTCGGCCTGGTCTTCTTCGTCAACGGAGCCAATCGGAGCGTCGACGCCCAGGCCGCCGTGCCAGGTCTCGAACCCGGCTCGGACGTGGTCCAGGGCGACACGAGCGCGTACGTGATCGGCCAGCGGCGGATCATCGAGTTCGGCAAATCCGATCTCACCGTGAGCCGCACGGTGGACCAGCCGGTGACCGGTGAGCGGCCGGTCCTGCTCGAAACCGCGGGCGGGCCGTATCTCGTCTTCCGCGAGGCCGGGCGGGTCGTCCGGCTCGGCGACGCGTTCGCGTCGATCGACACGGGCGGCTCCCTCGGCGATCCGGTGGCCACCTCGGACGGCACGGTCTGGTTGCAGCGCACCGGCGACGGAATGCTGTGCCGGCTGTCGAAGGGCGCCGACGCCGTCGGCTGCCCGGTCCAGGCCGTCCGCGGGCATTCCGGTGCGCTGACCGTCGTCGGCGACACCCCGGCGTTCGTCGACACCACGGCGAGCACCCTGCAGACCGTCACCGACACCGGACTCGGCAAGCCGCTGCCGCTGAAAGCGTCGTTCAGCCCTGCCGCACAGATCGCCTCGGCCGACGCGGCCGGGCGGATCGCGGTCCTCGAGCCGGGTCTGCGCAAGCTGTACCTTCTCGACGCCAGTGGCCTGAGCGCCGGGCGCGATCCCGGCCCGCCCAACACCATCGACCTCTCCGACGGCCAGTACTCGCGGCCGACGGCTTCGTCCTCGGCCGTCGTCCTGCTCGACCTGACCCGCAACACCGTGCTCACCTACTCCCCGGACGGCCTGCCGCGGCACACGATGCCGATCCCGCCGGACAACGGCTCGCCGAAGCTCTCGCGCGGCGAGGACAAACGGGTCTACATCGAAGGCGCGCAAGGGAACCACGTCCTGGTGGTCGATCAAGAAGGCACGGTCGCGAAGGTCGCGGTGACCGCCGACAAACCGCCGGTCCCGCTGTCCACGACACCTCCGCCCTCGACGGTCCAGGCGCCACCGCAACGAGGCAACGGCGGCGAGCGGCCGAAACCGCCGCCGCAGTCGAAACCGCAGCCGCCTCCCACGTCGGCCAAGGCATTGGCGGCGAGCCCTCCCGCCATCCCCGGCGGCCTCCGCGCCACCTTGGCGGGCGCGACGGCGAACGTCACCTGGGGCGAGGCGGCCGCCAACGGCGCGGCGGTGACCGGATATCGCGTGTCGTGGACGCCGTCGTCCGGCTCGGGCGCGGGTTCGGCCACCCTCGGCGGTGACGCGCGGTCGACGTCGATCCCGAATCTGCGCGAAGGCGTGACCTACACGATCGCGGTCGCGGCGGAGAGCCGCGCGGGGCGGGGCGCCCCGGCCACGGCGAGGGTCTCGCGGCCCGCGCCGCCGAAACCGACGATCACCATCAGCCGCGGCAAGACCGGGACCTACGACGAGACGTGCGAGGCGCCGGCGTGCGCCAAGATCCACGTGGTGATGAAGAACTTCAAGCCTGGCACCCGCGTCAAGGTCAGGCCGTGGTCGAGCGATCCGGACTACAGCAACCCTGGCCGCACGTGCGAGATCGAGGACGATGGTGGCTGCACCTTCGAGGCGTTCGACTTCGGCCAGGTCGGCAATCAGGTGTGGGTGGTCTCCGACACCGGCGTGAAGTCCAACGTCATCACCTGGAAATCGGGCTAGCGAACGCAGCGGGCGCCGCGGATGCCCTTGCTCTCGCTTTCGTAGGAGTGCACGATGTCGGTCGCCTGTACGACGAAGCAGTACTGCCGACCGGGCTGGACATCGACCCGGTAGGTCGTGCCGCTCTCGACGTAGTGCGTCTTGCGCGGCAGGTCCACGCCCGCGACGATGACGGCGTAGTGCAGCGTGGATACGTTGCTGCGCCAGGAAAGTTCGACGTAGTTACCGTGGTCGGCCGGATCGGCGAGGTCGAGTCGCACGGGCTCGGCGGTCGTGCTGGGCGCGCTGGTCACCGGTAGAGCGCTCGCGGGCGGCACGCTCAGCTCACTCGGCCGGTTCTGCAGCACGAAAACCGCTGCCGCGGCGAGGAGCACGGCCCCGGCCGCGACGCCTACGATCAACCTGGCTTTCCCCTTGCGGCGGGATTTCGCGTGCTCCGGGCCGTAGTCCAGGATCGGCGCGCCAAGAGGGCGCGGGGTGGCCGCGACGCCGGGCGTCGCGCCGAGCCGGGTGGCGACCAGGGTGGCGTCGATCGGCCGGGCGCCGGGGTCGCGCGCCAGCAGTGAGGCCACGAGCGGACCGAGACCCGCGGGCAGGCCGGGCCGGTCGATCGGCGGCACCGGCCCGCTGAGCATGCGCAGCGTCAGCTCCTCCTCGCTCTCGCCCGGCTCTTCCCGCGCCGGGGAACGGCCGGTGAGCGCGAAATACAGCAGCGCACCGAGGCCGTAGAGATCGGTTCGCTCGTCGCGAATGCCCTCGGTGATCGTCTCCGGCGCGAGGAACCCGACCGCGGGATCCCCGGGGAACGACTGGCGCAGCGCGAGCCCGAAGTCCGCCAGCACCGGCGCTCCTGACGCGCGGAAGAGGACGTTGCCCGGCGTCATCCCGCCGTGGACGACGCCGGCCTGGTGCGCCGCGGCCAACGTCGTCGCGAGGGCTTCGCCGAGGGAAAGCACATCCTGGACCGAAAGCGGCCCGAAGGCCCCGACGAGTTCGGCCAGCGATTGCGTGCAGAGTTCCATCCGGACGCCGAACCGGCCGTCGGGCAGGTCCTTCGCTTCGGCGGGGATGAGGACCGTGCCGAGCTCGCTCAAGGAGTTCAGCGCGGAAAGTTCCTTGTCCAGCTCACCGCGGGTGCGACGGTCGACGCGGCCGGGGTACACCTTGAGCGCGAAGGCCTCGCCGGTCGTCTCGTCCATTCCGGCCAGCACGGTGGCGGCCGGGCCCTCGCCCAGTGGCACCAGCTCGTCGTCTTCCATCATTCTCAGTCTGTCATCCGCGGGCCGCCTACGGCGAGCATGTCCGGTTATTGCCGCCTTTCGCCGATGTACCGCGGATGTATCCGCCATGGACCCCCGCGGGCCACTCTTGCCGCCACGGCGGTGGTTTCTCCACGCCCCATGACCAAGGAGGCGAACATGAAGCGGAATCTGCGGCGCGCGGCCGTCTACGGAGTGGCCGGGCTGGCGACCGCCGCGATCGGCGCGACGACGGCGAACGCTTTGGTGGACAGCACGGACGACAGCGCGGCCCCGGCCCCCGCACAGGCCCCGGCCCCCGCTCCGGCCCACACGCCCGGGGCCGCACCGGTCGCGCCGAAACCGGTGAACGCCTTGCCGAAGGCGCCCACCGCGGCCGCACAGCCTGCCGCGCCCAAACCCGAGCGCCACGTCAAACCCGCGGCGGCCCATCGCGCCGCCGTCCCGGTCGCGTTGTCGAAGCCGCAGGTGAAGAAGGTGCGGCAGGCGCCGGAGCAGAAGCGGTTCGTGGTGCAGGCGGCGGCCAAGGCGCCGACCGTGTCGCCGCCGACGGTGTCTCCGTTGCGGCTGGCGATCGCTCCGGCCACCCCGAAACTGGACACCGCGATCAAGGCCGTCGACGACGCGCGCAAGAACGTCAAGACCGCCGAAAAGACGTTGCGTGACGCCAAGAAGCGGCTCGCACAGTCCGAAAAGGACCTGAAGAAGCTGCGCGAGGAGATGAAGTCGGAGGCGGGCAAGAAGCCTTGCCACCACCATGGCGCGCACGACCGGCTCAAGAAGGCCGACCTCCCCGACGATCTGGCGAAGCGGCTGGCGGCCCTTCGCGCGGAAGGCAAGACGGTTTCGAAGACCACGCACAAGTCGGGCAACACGGTCACGAAGACGGCGAGCTCGTCGGGCAACGGCGCGTCCTCGTGGTCCAGCGCGACTTCGACCAACGGCACCGTCTCCGCCAACGCCTGGTGACGCCATGACCGCCACGCTGGAACCCACCCGGTACATCGTGATCCCACAGGAGGTCTGGGAGCGCGAAGACGCGCCGCCACCTCCTCCCGACGACGAGTTCGAGCCGTACCCGGAAGACGACGCCGAATACCTCGCTTGCGAACCCGAACCGCTGAGCCTCGGCGCATACACCGGCCTCGGCGGCGCCACGGGTTCGCTGGCCTTCGGCATCGCGGCGGGCGTATTGGTGGCGTCGCCGATGGGCCTGGTGGTCGGCGTGGCGGCGGGCGTCTTCGGCGGTCTGATGGGCCACTCGCTGGCCGAAGAAATCTACGAACGCAAGCACTGAGCTGAAGACCGCGGAGAGGGGGATCGTGAGCGGTAATGACGGTTCTACTGAGGGGTAAGCCAAATTCGGCGCCCTCGGCAAGGGGAAACGCCTGCTGCCGAGCGGGAAGTGGCCAGCACCTCTGCGGTGCGCACCCCTCGATGTCGACGCCCGCCGCTCGTGTCGCGAACACCGCTGCCCCCAGCGTCGAAGCGTGATGTCCTGAAGGACCCCGTTGAGACCTTCAACGTCCCAAAGGGGGCCTTCAGGACACGCCACATTTGAGTCACCTCTCAATAACCGTCATTACCGCTCACGACGCACAGGCGGGCTATGGCGTCCGAAACGAATCCAAAACGTGCCGCCTCGACCGAATCTCGGCGTTGCCCGGAGCGCGGTCGAATTCCCATTGGGTCCAGCGGTGCGAAACATGCCGAGGACAGGAGGTCTGATGGAAACCACGGGACGTCCACTGACCAGGTCGATACTGTACGGCCTATCAGGTGGAGCGTTGTCAGTGCTCTTCATTCTCGCCGCCGCTCAACAAGCCGAGGCGGCAGGTGGCAAAGGCGGCTCGGGCGCCCCCGTTGATCTGCACAAGGTGCGGGAGCTCGCCAAAGGTTCAGGTGAGCGGCGGGTGGCCGAGCAGGCGCAGCGGGAGGCCGCGGAACGCAAGGCGGAGAAACCACAGGAGAAAACTCCACCACGCCAAGGCGTCCCCATCGGAGGCAAAGGCGGCTCCGGCCAACCAGTCGACCTACGCAAAATCATGAAAACCGACAACGA
>NZ_JBVIRO010000004.1:55328-121499 GCF_055575975.1 Amycolatopsis sp. NPDC033938 | reverse complement strand
GGAGAAACCACAGGAGAAAACTCCACCACGCCAAGGCGTCCCCATCGGAGGCAAAGGCGGCTCCGGCCAACCAGTCGACCTACGCAAAATCATGAAAACCGACAACGACCGGCGCCACGAAAACAAACAAACACAAAGCAAGACCGAAGAAAACAAGACAGAGAAACCACAAGAGAAAACTCCACCACGCCAAGGCGTCCCCATCGGAGGCAAAGGCGGCTCCGGCCAACCAGTCGACCTACGCAAAATCATGAAGTCCGACAAGGACCAGCAAGCCGAACAGACACAACGGAACACCAACAACCCCAAAACAGAAAAACCACAGGAAAAACCCACACCACGCCAGAACATCCCCGTCGGCAGCAAAGGCGGCTCCGGCCAGCCGGTCGACCTGCGGAAAATCATGAAGATCGGTAAGGACAAGGACCCGAGGGACCATCTCGTCGGCAACGTGCTCGACGAGGCCAGGGAAACCATCGTGGAGGGTTTGGAGTCGATTCCGCCCGCTATCAAGGGCTTCGTGGACGCGAACCAGGACGCCACGACGTGGTCCGAGGCCGATCCGAACAGTGACGAGTGGCGCGCGGCCGACAAACGCATCAAGCAACGCGGCGAAGCCGTCGCCGAGGTAGTGCGAAATCCCGGCAAGGTGGTGGAAGAAGTCGTCCGCCCTTACAAGGAGGACTGGAACAGCGACAAGCCGGAACGTGTCGTCGGCCGGGCGGCGGTCGACATCGGCACCATGTTCATCCCCGGTGTCGGCGTTGGCAAGAGAGTGCTGAACGCGGCCGAGGCGTTGTCCGGCGGCCGGGGACCCGATCTGGGCACCATCGCCAGGCCGCGGCCGGACAGTGAGCCCGGCAAAGGATCAGGGGCGGAAAGTCCCACGTCCGGCGACCTCCCTGCCCGCCCGGACGGTGTCACTGGAACACCAAGCCCACAGAATTCGCCAGATCGAGCCGACACCACGCCACCCGCCGCCGATTCGGCGAACGGCCACGGTTCCAAGGCGGACACGACCGCGCCAGGGACGTCGACCCGGTCGCCGGACAAGGACGGGCGAGGCAGAAGGGTGCTGCCTGCCCCGGTGACCGGGCTGCCCACGTTGCCCCGCGGCGATTCCCCTGCTCGTCGAGCCGCCGACAAACCTCGGCGGGACACCGATACCCCACCGTCGCCGAAATCCGGCGACGCCGAACCCAAGCAGCGGTCGAGCGACCGGACACCGGAATCAGACACGAAGACCCCTCCGGAATCGCGGGACTCGGCCGACAAGGCGCCCCGGTGCCCCACGCCGAACAGCTTCGTCCCTGGCACCCCCGTCTTGCTGGCCGATGGCACCTATAGACCGATCGAGCAGGTCAGGCTCGGCGACCGCGTACTCTCCACCGACCCCGTCACCGGCCTCACCCAGGCCCGGCCGGTGGTCAACCTCATTCCCGGCCAGGGCCTCAAGGAACTGGTACGGATCACCGTCGACACCGACGGCGACCGGGGCAACGCAACCGGCACCGTCACGGCCACCGACGAACACCCGTTCTGGGTCGCCAACACCGGCCGCTGGACCGACGCCGAGGACCTGGACCGCGGCGACCTGCTCCGCGCCCCCGACGGCCGCCTCCTGCAGGTCGTCGCCGTGCACGAGTGGAAACAACAGCAACAGGTGCACAACCTCACCATCGAGGGCCTGCACACGTACTACGTCAACGTCGGCGGCCAAGACGTTCTCACGCACAACGCGGATAGTGAGAGCTGTGCCGACGATACCCGCCATCCGACGGTCGGCAGGCACATTCCCGAGTCGAAGATGGAACACATCCTGAAAGGCGAATTCAAGGACGGCAAGACCACCGGATACCACCATCGCCCAGGCGGAAAAGATCATTTCGGCTGGAAGACCATCAACAAAACCAAGCCCGACGCCAACGGCGTCTACACTGGCACGGTGGTCAGGCGAGACTGGAACGGAAATAATTGGGTATGGAAGCGATCCAAGAGCACCTTCTTTCCCGATCGCTGGTCCGAGTCCCAGGTGCGGAGCGCCGTCGAACGTGCCTTCGCCAAGCCCCGCGACATCGACCCGGAAACCGGCGAATGGTCGGCCGTATACCGCGGCATCGAGATCAAGGGATACTATAATCCAGCGACCGGAGAGATGAAGACAGCGTTTCCTGTCCGGCGCAACAACTGATCGAGGTGAATCATGACCATCACGCCCGCGCAGGACATCAGGATCTGGAGCGACGAAAAGGGCTATCTCCGGTACGCGGCACGCAAAGGCAGCGAAGCGGACTTGGTCGGGCAGTGGTTGATCTCGGACGTCCAAGGCGACGGCGAGCATCTGATCGAATTACTCGACGCTATCGAGAAACTTCGTTCAGGACACGACGGCAAACCGCATGAAGCGAGCGGCAACGCCTGGGATGTGACGATAGGCAAGGAACAGGTGGACATTGAGAACAAATTCATGGATCACCTGAACGGAACTGTGCCGGTCGAGACCCTCCTCAGCATCATGCGCTCTTATTGGGACGCGCTGCGCGATTCTGTCATCGAAGAGGGCAAGCGGGATTTCCTGAAATTCCACAACCGGGAACCGCGACTACCGTGGTGAACGCATCAGTGCGGCAAATCTGATTCGCACGCTTGGCCCGCCCGGCAGCAAGGCCGGGCGGGCCGCTTGGACACGCGGCGACAGCCGTGCTGCCATCACCCCGCATGTTCCTGCCGGGAGTGACGCTGTCCACGGCGGAGCAGACCGCCGATGTACTGCGGAAAGACCGTTCCTGTACCTAGCCGATTACGCTGAGCCGGTGGCATGATGAGCCGAACGGTCCAACGGGATCGACTTCTCAGGGGGCAAGGTGAGCAAGTCCAAGGCCGGGGAGGCCTTTGAACTGATCGCGGCGAACATCCAGGGGGTGATCCGCGGCAAGCCGGAGGTCGTCCGGCTCGCCGTGGCCGCGCTCTTCGCCGAGGGACACCTGCTCATCGAGGACGTCCCCGGCCTCGGCAAGACCACGCTGGCCCGCTGCCTCGCCCGCAGTATCGGCGGCAGCTGGAGCCGGATCCAGTTCACTCCGGATCTGCTTCCCGGCGACATCACCGGCGTCACCGTCTATCACCAGAAGGACGAGCGATTCGCGTTCCACCCCGGCGGCGTTTTCTCCAATATCGTCGTCGCCGACGAAATCAACCGTGGTACCCCGAAAACGCAGTCCGCGCTGCTCGAGGTGATGGCCGAGCGGCGGGTCACGGTCGACGCCGTGGGGCATGAGGTGCCGCGGCCGTTCCTCGTCATCGCCACCCAGAACCCGATCGAGATGGAGGGCACCTACCGGCTGCCCGAAGCTCAGCTCGACCGGTTCCTGATGCGGCTTTCGGTCGGCTACCCGGATCTTCAGTCCGAGGTCATGGTGATCATGGGTGACTGCGCCGGGGTCTCCGCCGACGACCTGCCTGCCGTGGTCGACATCCCGATGTTGCTGGACGCCATCGCCGAAGTCCGCGCCGGTCACCTCGACCAGGCTGTCTGCGAGTACGCGGCCCGGATCGCCGCGGCCACCCGGGTGCACTCCGCCGTACGGTTCGGCGCGAGCCCGCGCGGCAGCATCGCGCTCGTCCGCGCCGCGCAGGCGATCGCCGCGACCGGGGGCCGCCAATTCGTCACCCCCGACGACATCAAGGAAGTCGCCATCCCGGTTCTCGCGCACCGGCTCGTGCTCACCGCCGAGGCCGAACTCAACCAGCGTGGCCCCGCGGACATCGTGGCCGAGGTGCTCGCGGCCGTCCCGGCGCCGGCGATGAACCACGCGGGCCGCTGACCATGCGGCTGACCGCCCGCGGAGTGGTCCTGCTCGTGGTGTCGATACTGCTGCTCGCGGTCGCCGAATGGGCAGGCTACCCGCTGTTCCGCGTCATGGGTGCCGTCGGGCTCGCCGCGGTGGTGGCCGCGGTCGTCGTCACCGCACGCGGTCTGCGCGTCGACGTCTCCCGCGAGATCTATCCGGACCGCGTCGAACGCGGACGCCCGGCGCTCGCGAAGCTGACGGTCCGCAACCTCGCCGGGCGTCGCCAGCGCGGGTTCGACGCGTGGGACAAGGCAGGCGCCGCCGTCCAGACCGTCCGCGTCCGGTCGCTCGCCCAAGACGCCGAAGCCACCTACCGCTACGAACTGCCGACCGGCCGCCGGGGCAGGCTCCCGGTCGGGCCGCTGACGCTGCACCGGGTGGACCCGTTCGGCCTGGCGAGGAACCGGCTTTCCGCGGGCGAGACCGCGGAACTCTGGGTCCATCCGCGCCGGTATCCCGCGCGCGCCCTGATCGGCGCCTACCCGCGCCATCACCACGACGGCAGGACGACCGACTCACTGCGCGGCTCGCTCGACCTGCGCGACGTCCGCGAGTACCAGCCTGGCGACGAAGTCCGGCACCTGCACTGGAAGGCCACCGCGCGGACCGGCCGGATGATGGTCCGCGACTACGCCGATCCGCAGCAGCCGCGATTCACACTTCTGCTCGACACCCGCCGAGCGTCCTTCACCCCCGAGGTCTTCGAAGAAGCCGTCGACCTCGCCGCGTCGCTGCTGCACGCCTCCGCGATGGCCGGGCATCACACCCGGCTCGTCGGTTCCGGCGGTCTCGACCTCACCACCGCCGGCGGCCCGCTCGGTTCACGGCTTCTGCTCGACGAGCTGTGCCAGATCGGCCAGGACACCGGGGAAACGCTCGTGACGCGCGAGCTGGCGGCCGCACGTGACCAGGGCGGCTGTCTGATGGCCGTCACCACCGGCACGCTCGACGGGCTGAGCGCACTGCGGCCGCGCTATTCCTCACTGTTCCTCGTCGACTTCGCCGCGGCCGAGCCGATCGTCGTTCCCGGCGTCCGCGTGCTCAACGCCGCCGACGCCGCGCACGCGGTCCGCAGATGGAACGAGGTGGTGGGATGAACCGCCCCACCATCGCGTTGATCCTGCTGGCCGCCGCGGTCGCGGGGCTGTTCTTCGCCCCGGTGTTCGGCGTGACGGCGTTGCTCGCCCCCCTCGGCGTCCCGCTGATTCTGGCCTTCGGTGTCACCGAGCTGTGCGCGCGCCGGGTGTCACTGGCGCCGTGGCGGGCGTTGTCGCTGCTGGCCGTGGGGCTGGCCGGGGTGATCGAGACCGTCCTCCATTCGACGACGGCCGCCGGTTTTCCCACCGGCGCCACGGTTTCCGCGCTCGCGGACGGCGTCACCGAATCCTGGCGGCTCGCGCTGCAGTCGACCTGGCCGGCGCGACCGGAGCCGTCCACACTGCTGTTCGTCCCGCTGCTGGTGCTGCTGGCCGGGGTGTTCGGGGTCGAGCTGCTCCGGCTGAGGCGGCCGATCCTGGCACTCCTTCCGAGCTTCACCGTCGTGGTGGTGAGCCAGCTTTTCCAGGCGATGTCCGGGTTCACGGCCCTGTTCGGCGGCCTCGCGTACGCGGCTGTCGCGGGCGGGGTGTTCGCCCTGATGCCGCAAGCGGACGTGGAAGGCCACCGCAGGAAAGCGCCCATGCTGGCGTTGGCCATACCCGCGTTCGTATTCGGCATCGCCGGGGCGCTCGTCGCGAATCTGCTCGTGCCCGCGCCCGGTCCGGCGTACTCGCTGAAACAGGATCAGGTCGCCGAACTCGACGCGCGGGTCGCGAACCCGCTGGACGATCTGGCCTACCGGCTGGAACATCCGGACACGCCGGTGTTCTCCTTCCGCGGCGACGCCGACACCGACCGCTGGCCACTGGTCGCTTTCGACGACTTCGACGGCGTGAACTGGAGCCCCGGCGGCCGCTACCGGCGGCTCGGCACCGAGCTGACGCCCGGTCCGGCGGTGGCCGTGCCCACGCACCGGCGATCGGCGACGGTCACCACGAGCGGCCTGGCCGGGCCGTGGCTGCCCAGCCAGACGTGGCCCGCGGCGGTCGACGGGATCGCTCCGCTGGTCGAGGAATCACAGGGCACGCTCTGGTTACCGCGCCCTGCCGACGGCCCGCGGCAGTACTCCCTGAGCTGGTGGTCACCGGAGATCAACCCGGCGGATCTGCTCGACGCGGCGCTCGACCCGTCCGCTCCCGGCGGTCTCGCGGGCATCGGCGACGTGCCGCCGGAGGTCGGCAGGCTCGCGCGTGAAGCCGTCGGCGGGTTGCGCCCCAGCTTCCGGATCGCGCTCGCGCTGGAACGGTTCTTACGCGAGCGCTATCGGCTGGCGACGGGAGCCGACCTGCCGAGCGGGCACGGCTGGCCACAACTGCGGAAATTCCTGTTCGAGACCAAACTGGGCACGAGCGAGCAGTTCGCGAGCGCGTATGTCACCCTCGCGCGGACACTCGCCATCCCGGCCCGGCTGGTGGTCGGCTTCCGGACGCCGGACAAGCCGGATGCCAACGGCGGCTACACCATCCGCAACGGCGATGCCGTGGCCTGGCCGGAGGTCGCCGTCTCCGGCGTCGGCTGGGTGGCGCTGGATCCGACGGGCGAGGCGCGCGCCACGACAGGCAGCGCGAACAGCCTCGCGGCGGTGACCGCGCAGGCGCGAACGCAGCTGCCACCGGCCGAGCAGCTACAGGATCGGCCGCTGCCCGGCGGCGATTCGGGACCCGGTGACGGCTTCACCGGAGACGGCGGCTGGACGTTCCCGTCCGGCCCGGTCCTGATCGCGCTCGTGGCGCTGATGGTGGCGTGGTTCGCCGGGATCCCGCTGGCCAAGGGCGCACGCGCGTGGCGACGACGACGTCAGCCGGGCATCGGCGCGGTGCTCGGTGCCTGCCGGGAGGTCAAGGACCGGCTACGCGAGAACCGCGTCCCGTGTACCGCGGGCATGACGGTCCGCGACCTGGCGGCGGCCGCTCACGGCACCGTCGATCAGTCCACAGTGGAGGGATTGCGCCTGTTGGCGTCCACAGTGGACGTCGCGCTGTGGTCAGGTGTCGGCACCGGCCCGCACTCCGGACCGCAGGCGTGGGCAGCGGTACGGGAAGTCCGGCGCGGCCTGGCCAAGCGTGGCCTGCGAGCCCGGCTCCGCGCCGCCGTGAACCCGCGCACGTTGCTGCCCGGCCACTCCTGAACGGGAAGCGGGACACGGCCTAGAAAAGCGTTGCCAGGGCGTCGGCCGAAGCGCTGCCGGGCTCCGGCTGGTAGACGATGATCGTCTGGTCCTCGGCTCCGGCGACGATGAGGGTCTGGCGCCGCAAGGTGAGGCGGCCGGCGTCGGGGTGGTCGAACCGCTTAGCCGAGACGGCGTGACCCTCATCCCCGGCCGGCCTGATCGATGAACGCGGTCAACGCGTCCACGACCGCGTCGGGCCGCTCGTCGGGGATGAAGTGGCCGGCATCGGGGATGACGACACCTGTCACGTTGTCCGCCCAGGGGCTGAGGGAAGCGGCCATGTCGGGGATCGAGCCATGGGAGCTGGAAATCCCCAGGACCGGGACGGTCAAATGCTGTCGTCCGAGAGCGTCAAGATTCTTACGCGCCGATTCCGCGGCGTCGCGGTAGTAGGCGAGAGACGCGCGAAGACCACCCTCGGCCGCGACAGCGGCGGCGTAATGGTCGATCTCGGCACTGTCGAACGTGTTCTGGGACAGTGCTTTGACCGTCAAGAACCAGTCGACGTAGGCACGCTCGCGACCATCGAGCAGCGTCTCCGGAAGCTCTGGCACCAGGTGGAACGCGAAGTGCCAGGTCTTCCAGGCCTGGTCGGGATCGGTGGGAATCGCGTCCGGGAGGGTGATTCCGGGAATCCCGGCGTCAAGCAGAGCGACACCGTGGAGGCGTTCTTCGTATTTCAGCGCCATCGAGAAGGCGACCCAGGCTCCGATGTCGTGGGCGACGAGCCAATATTCCGTCACGTTGAGCGCGTTCACCGCGGCGTGGACGCGCGAAGCGACGGTATGCGTGTCGTAGCTGTCGTGAGGACGATCGGAGTGGCCTTGTCCTGGCAGATCGATCGCGATCACGTGGAATCGCCCGGCAAGGCCCGGCATCGCTTTGCGCCAAGCCAACCAGGTCTGCGGGAATCCGGCGAGCAGGACGACGGTGGGGCCGTCCGGCTGACCGCCTTCCACGGCGTGAAGCCGGATGCCTTCCGCGTCGATCCAGCGGTGGGTGAATCCCGCGAGGTCGTGCAGCGGCAACCCGGGGATCGAGTTCTGGCCATCGGTCGTGTCTCAAGCCTAACTCATCTTGAACTGTATAGTTCAAGATGCGATGGGCAGGGCACGACGGCTTGGCTCGGGAACGAGGTGTGTGCGTGATGGCAGGCAAGAAGCAGTTCGATGTGGACGTCGCGCTCGACGCGGCGATGGTCCAGTTCTGGCGAGCCGGATACGCCGACACGTCTCTCGACGATCTCTCCAGTGCGACCGGATTGAACCGCAGTTCCATCTACTCTTCGCTCGGGGACAAGGACTCGCTTTACCTGCGCTGTCTGGACCGCTACGCGACGCGCTATGGGGAAAGGTACGACCGCGCGCTGTCAAAGGCGCCCGAGGATCTACCGCGGGCGATACGGGAGTTCTTCGACGTCACACTGAAGCGCATCGCCGACCCCGACCTGCCGGACGGCTGCCTGGTCGCCCAGACGGTGATGACGACACCGGTGCTGCGCCCTGACATCGCCGCGCGCGCTCTCGAAGCTCTGCACTCTCAGCAAGCGCGGCTGCGAACCGCCTTGCGCAGCGCGAAGTTGACTGTCGGCGACGCCGACAACTTCGCCGTTCACCTCGCGGCGGTCAACCAGTCGCTGGCCGTCATGAGCCGGGCCGGGGCGCGCCGGAAGCAGCTCCGCACGGTGATCGACATCAGCATGAGCGCTCTCTCGCAGGCGTTGCACGCCCGGAACTGAAACCGTCGACAAAGGTGACGTGCCCACCGCGCTCACGTGCTCAAAGCTCCACCCGCCACCCCAGCGAACAGGCACCCACAATCGCGACACTTGGCCATATCCCGCTGATAGTTGTCCACAAACGAGTGTCGAGCCGGTTCAAAGCTGCTTAATGTCGGTGTCAGGTTCGGAGGCTTCTTCTGCCGACCGATGGCGTACTCGACGGAAAGAGCACCATGTGTGATGTGATCGCCCGTGCCGTGAGCGAGGCTCAGGCACAGGATGGTTCCAGTCGCCGTCGTTTCCTCAAGGTCATGGGAGCGACCGCCGCGGGATCGCTGGCAGCGGGAACGGGAATCGCCACCGCGGCTCCCGATCGCACGGACGCCGGCGGCGAGGCAAGCCGGACCCGGCTTGTCCTTTTGGGAACCGCGGGCGGCCCGACAGTTCTCGACCACCGAAGGTCCGGGACGTCCACCGCCGTCGTCTATCAAGACCGCGTCTACGTCGTCGATCTGGGCATGGGTGCCTATCAACGTCTGGCGCAAGCCGGATTACCGCCAGGCGTCGACGAAGGCAACATGCTCGGCAACGTACGCGGGCTGTTCTTCACCCATCTCCACAGTGACCACGTCACGGACTGGCCCGCGCTGTACAGCACCGGCATGTCCAATTCGATCGGCCGCACCACACCGCCCATCGAGGTGTGGGGGCCGGGAGACCGGAGCACTCTGCCCCGTGTCTTCCCTCCCGGGAGGCCGCAACCACCGGTGGTGAATCCCGGCGATCCGACACCCGGCCTCGCCGGCATGACCGGTTACCTCCGCCAAGCCTTCGCGACGGACCTCAACGACCGCGCGCGGGACAGCGCACTTCCCGGGCCCGACAACCTGTTCCGGCTCCACGACATCGATCTGACCGGAATCTGGACGCCCGATCCGGACGGCAGGCCACCGCGACTCCCCGCCCCCATCCACATCTGGCAGGACGGCGACGTCAAGATCACGGCGACCCTCGTCGACCATCACCCCACGGCACCGGCTTTCGCCTACCGTTTCGACACTCCCGACGGGTCGATCGTCGTCTCAGGGGACACGACGGTCAGCGAGAACCTCATCGACCTCGCCCGCGACGCCGACTATCTCGTCCACGAGGTCATCGACGTGCAATTCGTCGAACGGATCGTCTCCGTCCTGCCACCCGAGACAGCCAAAGCGTTGCGCGAGCACCTGCTTTCGTCGCATACGACGATCGAGCAGGTCGGGGCCCAAGTCGCCGAACCCGCCGGCGCGAGAACCCTGGTGCTCACCCACCTCGTCCCGGCGAACAATCCCGTGACGCGGTGGAGGCAGGCGCAGCGGGGATATTCCGGCCGCCTCATCGTCGGCACCGATCTCCAAAGCCTGAACGTCCACCCGAACTGAACCACCGGCACCAGCACAAGGAGTCCCGTTGACGACCCAAGCCGCGCAAATCGTGTTGTTCGACGGGTTCGACCCGCTGGACGCGATCGCGCCGTTCGAAGTCCTGGCCGCCGGCAGCGACGAGGCCGGCCGAACACTGCACGTCGAGTTCGTCTCCGCGGAGGGCGCCCGCCGGGTCGTGTCGGGAACCCGCGGCATGGCCTTGGAAGCGACCGGCGCCCTCGACCCGGACAGGCCGGGCTACCTCGTCGTCCCGGGTGCCTCCGGGCCGGTGGACGGCGACCCCGACGACGAGGAAACGATCCCCGCCCTGCTGGGAAGGTTCGTCGAGAGCGCCGCCACGCCGCTGATCAAGCAGGCACTGGCCAATCCCGACGTGACCGTGGCGACCGTGTGCGGAGGCTCGCTCGCCTTGGCCATGGCCGGACTCATCGAAGGCCGCCACGCCGTGACCCATCCGCTCGGCATGGAAGCACTCGAAGCCACGGGTGTGCATGCCGTCCACGCGCGAATCGTCGACGACGGCGACCTGGTCTCCGCCGGCGGCGTGACATCAGGGCTGGATCTCGGCCTCTACCTGCTCGACCGCGAATACGGCTCACAGGTCGCTCACGCCATCGAACGACTCTTCGTCCACGAACGCCGCGGAACGCCCTGGCGCTCACCGTCCGCCGCACGAATCCGCTGAACCCACAACTTTCGGCACGGCAGCGAAAGCTGCGCCCCGTCGATCTCGGAATTCCGATCATCGCCAGTCCACAGCGAGGCCGGTCAGAGAGAGCCGGGTGTCTTGGCCGCCGTGCCGGTCAGCCCTCTCCTGACGTTCGTTGGGCCTGTTGGTCTCCTTTTGGGGTGTTCGACAGCCAGCACAAACCCAGTCCGGCGGACCAGTCGACTGCCTGGCAGTCGCGGACGACCCGCTCCACGGTGTCCTCGATGGATGACGTCCACGGCTCGAACCCCGTGTCGCCGATGTCTCCGACGACCATCAGGTCTTCGCGAAGCAGATAGTCGAGCACGGAGGTGAAGAATCCCGCGAAGCGGTCGCTGTCCCTGGGGACGACCTGAAAGGTGTTCCAGATCAGTGAATCGACCGGGACCCAATCGTCGAGTCCTTCCTCGATCGTCGGGGCCACGACCAGTTCGATCTCGCGCAATTCCCGCGCCCGCGGCTCATTCATCGACATGCACCTTCAACCTCTTGTCGTCCGACGTGGCGATGTCGATTGTTTCGCCACCCGTCTTCGACGTCTGGCGCCACTGGATGGTCGTGCCGTCCTGCAGCTTGAACACGTCGGGAATCTTGTCTCCTCGTGGTGGAAGCCTCTGCGCGCCTGCGGTCCAATGGTCGAACAGTGTCCGCAGGTCGGCGACTTTCGACACGGTTTTGACGCCGCTGTTCTTGCCCTGGGGCAGTGCGTCGAACGAAGAACGCCAACCTTTGGCGCCGTTCTTGGCCGCGAGTTCGATCCCGCGCGAGACCTTGGCCGCCCGTTCGACCGCGACAAGCTTCTTGAGGGCTCCGCCGGCCACCGGGACGGCGGCCATGCCATAGAGGGCGCGTTCGAAGCCGTCGAGTTCCTGCTGGGTGAACGCGTCCTTCCCCACGATGGCCTCGACGGCGCTCTTGATGCTGCCGACCCCGGGAATGAAGTCCGTCACCGCTGACAGGACCGCCGCGACGTCCGGATTGAGCGAGCCCGAACGAGTCGGGTGGCCGAAGGCTTCGTCGAAGTCGAACGTGATGCCCTTCAGCGACAACCCGCCCACCGGCATCCACGGCGTGGACTTGAACTTGTCCAGGGTCCGGTTCGCCTCGGCGAGGATCTTGTTCGCCGAGTCCAGATCACGCTTGGCTCCAGCGAAATCGCGATCGGCTTTGGCCATGCCGGCGCGGATCTGGACGGCGCTCTCGTTCAGCTGGGCCGCGGCCAGCGCGATACCGGCCGCGGTGGCTTCCAGGCCGCGGTTGTTGGCTTCCAGCGCGGCCACGTCGACGTGGATGTCCAGCTCCGGGAACGCTTTGACCTGCGCCATGGCGTCTTTGGCGATCGCGACCAGCGTGGGCAGCGACTTCACCACCACCGTCGTCGCGACCACCGTGTCGCGCAGCTGCTGCAGTGACTCGTCGAGCTGGGCGAGGGCCTGATCCACCTGATCAGGGTCTCCGGAGTCGATCGCCTTGCTGATCGTGTCCAGGGTCTGGGTGGCCTGCTCGAGCGCGTGCCCGGTGACCTGCCCGATGCCCTGGCGCAGGTGTCCGAGCACCAGGCCGCCCAGTTCGGTGCGGGCGAGCGACTTGCCCACGGCAAGCGCCGCCTTGGCCCGGTCGGCGGCCTTGCACACCGCCAGCTCCGGATGCCGGTCGCAGATGCCGGCGGCCTGGGCGGGAGCAGGTATCGCCAGAAGCATCGTGACGATCGCGGCGACGAGGCCGACGACGCCCCCTCGACGTGTGGCCCGAGCACGAAAACGCACCTGTCCCCCTTCGACTCCTGTTCAGCGGAGAGGAGCGTAAGACACAGCCACGGAATCCCCATGAGCAACAAAACAATTTGTGTCGGCAGACACAAAATGCGGCAAATCTCGTTTTGAAGGATGCTTGGATCCGATCTCGTTGTCGCGTCATCTACGTCGTCTTCTTGCGGGGCCTCGATGGCGCGGAGAGAGGGCAACACGAATTCCGTGGGCTTGCCGCATCCGCCAGGACCACGGGGATATCCCAGCCTGCCTTCAACAGCTCGGCGATCAGTTCCGGCAAACCGCTCCGCGGCGGCTGCGGCACTCACATTCCCGCCACGACCGTTGCCAGTTCATGGGCGAAGACGAAAGGTCGCTCGGACAATTTCCGCAAGCTCGGATTGAGGCAATCGCAGTGGTTGAGCAGTTTCCCGCTTGGCGCGACCTGGGGATGATCTTGCTGACCTGGTCACGAACATGCCCACGACCGTCGGCGTAGCGGGCGCCGGGATCGCGCTCCGCCGCCGACGTTCGCCGCTGTGCCAGGTTCAGGCAGGTCAAAGGCTATTTTGATGTTGAGCCGCCAAGGGGGCTCGAACCCCTGACCTTCTGTTTACAAGACAGATGCTCTACCAGCTGAGCTATAGCGGCCTCGCCCAGGGCAGCCCGGGCAAGGCCAGTATATCGGCGCCCGCTCAGCCGTTCGCAGGGCGCACCCAGGGTTCCCCGGCAACCGTCCGGAAGGCGTGCGCGAAGGTGACGGCGGTCGCCGGGTCGCGCCGGTCGGCGACGTAGTACCAGTTCATCTGGACGGCGTCCGGCGTCACTTCGAGGACGCCGGGGCCGTGCGAGTCGAGTTCCACGAAGCGCACGTGCGGGTTCAGCGCGCGGATCGCCGCCTCGACCTTGAGCGAGCCGGTCCGCGGCGGGACGCCGAGCTGCTCGTCGATGTTGTCCGAGGTGACCGACGGGCAGACGAACTCCACCGCGACGCTCGTCCCGTCGCGCGGCACGTCGTTCGCCCACGACGAGTGGACGTCGCCGGTCAGGAACACCGTGTTGCCCCGTCCTCGTGCGGCGATGGCGTCCAGTACCCGGCGGCGGTCGGCGGTGTAGCCGTCCCATTGGTCGGTGTTCACCGTGGTCGGCTGGCCGTCGAGCAGGTCGCCGAGCGCGAGCCGTTCGCGGGCGGGCAGCTGGGGGACCTTGAGCGGCGTGACCATCACGGAATTCCCGATCACCTGCCACGACGCCGTGCCGTGCGCGAGGCCTTCGAGGAACCACTGCCGCTGGTCGGCGCCGAGGATCGTGCCCGCCGGGTCTTCGGCGGAGCCGGGCGCGGGCTGCCGGGTCCGGTAGGTCCGCAGGTCCAGCATGGTGAGGTCGGCCAGTTTCCCGAACTTCAGCCGCCGGTACAGCCTGTCCCCGCGATGCCGCACCGGCATCCATTCGAAGTACGCCTGGTGCGCCGCCCGCATCCGATCGAGCCAGCTGCCCTCGGTCGCCGGATCGTGTGACGGCGACCCGCCGGACCAGGCGTTGTCGGCTGCCTCGTGGTCGTCCCAGGTGGCGATCATGGGATGGCGGGCATGAAGCCGCCGGAGGTGGTCGTCGGTTTTGTACATCGCGTGACGCTGCCGGTAGTCCGACAGTGTGATGAGCTCGTTGGGCGGCAAGGAGGGCCGAAGATCAGCGGCAGGGTTGGGATTCCCCTCGTAGAGGTAGTCACCCAGGTGAATGAAGGCGTCCAGATCGTCGCGACCGGCCAGGTAGCCGTAGGGGGCGAAGTGACCGACAGCCCAGTTCGCGCACGAGACCACGCCGAAGCGCAGCCGCGCGACGTCCTCCTCGTGGGCGGGCGCGGTGCGCGTCCGCCCGATCGGCGAGACCTTCCCGCGCGAGGTGAACCGGTAGAAGTACGCCGTCGAGGCGCACAGCCCGGCTGCCGTCACCTTCACCGCGTGGTCGCGTTCCGGCCCGGTCGCGGTGTGACCGCGAGCGACGACGTCCGCGAATCCGGCGTCCTTCGCCACCTCCCACCGGACGTCCACCGACGGCCCCTTGCCGGAGCCCGGAGCGGCATCGGCCGATGGGGTGACCCGGGTCCAGAGGAGCACCGAATCGGGCATCGGGTCGCCCGAAGCCACGCCATGCGCGAAAACCGGAGCCTCCGCCCCGGTAGATGCACCCGAAAGGGTGAATGTCGCCGCTGTGCCGACCGCGGTGACCCCGGCCGCGCGAAGCATCGAACGCCTGGTCAAAGAAGACCCCATGGCTTGCAGTGTGCCTCAGATCGACTTCGTCGCGATGATCTTGCTCAAACGTGGTGGACGCCACTTCGGGTTACCTGCAACGGTCGGGGCGCCGGCCCCGATGGTCCTCGGGAAAGTCCCGGCAAGCAGGCGACTAGAAGAGTGAGGAGGTGGATCGATCATGAAGATCAACGAGCGCACCAAGGGGGCCCAGCACGGCAAACGCGGTGTCGAGAAGAACCAGGACGAAACACCCGAACGTGGCGAATGGCTGCTGGAAGCGCCGCGCCAGCGTGACGGTGAGCGATCGACCCACCAGGCCCGCTCGCACCGGCCCAACCTGCTGCGCCGTCGCGCGTGGCAGATCCTCGAAGCCCCGACCGCCGAACAGCCGGTCGTCGAGGGCGGCGAGGCGATGGGCCCGAAGCCACCGGACGACTCGACGGTCAACTTCGTCCTCGACCTCGTCCTGCGCGTCGGCGAGGTCCAGATGTCGAGCGGCGCCGGCGCCTCCGACGTCACGGCGACGATCATCGCGCTGACCTCCGCGCTCGGCCTCCCGCACTGTGAGGTCGACGTGATCTTCACGTCGATCACGGTGACCTGCCACCGCGGCACCGACATGGCGCCCGTGACGGCACTCCGCGTGGTCCGCTCGCGCAGCCTCGACTACACGCGGCTCACCCAGACGGAGATGCTGGTCCGCAAGATGGTCCGCGGGAACATCGGCGCCGAAGAGGCACAGCAGGAACTCCAGCGGATCACGACCGCGCCGCACCCGTACCCCCGCTGGGTGGCCACGGCCGCCTGGGGCGGGTTGGCCGCGTTCATCACCCTGATCCTCGGTGGCAGCCTCGACGTCGCGCTGGTCGCGATGGTGATCAGCGCGGTCATCGACCGGCTCGGCCGGTTCCTCAACCGCTTCGCGCTGCCGTTCTTCTTCCAGCAGGTGATCGGCGGCCTGGTCGCGACCCTGTCCGCGATGGCGATAGTCAGCAGCGACCTGCTGACCACGAACAAACCGACACTGGTCGTCGCGGCGGCGGTGACCGTGCTGCTGTCGGGCCTTTCCACGGTGTCCGCCGTGCAGGACGCCATCACCGGCTATTACGTCACCGCCGCCGGGCGCACGATGGAAACCGCGTTGATGAGTGCCGGGCTGATCGCCGGCGTGGTACTCGCGCTGAAGATCGCACTGCTGCTCAAGATGCCGCTCACGCCGCTGCCCGAGGTGATCTCCTCGACGCCGCAACAACTTCCGATCATCGTCATCGGCAGCGTCGGCGCGTCCGCCTGCTTCGCGCTCGCCTCGTATTCGACGCTGCGCGCGATGATCGTCGCGGGAGCGGCGGGTGCCATCGGCGGCGCGGTGTACGGCGCGCTGATGCTGACCGATTTCGAGGCCGTCAGCTCGTCCGCGGCGGCCGCCACACTGGTCGGCTTCTGCGGCGGCGTGCTCGCCAGGCGGCTCAAAGTGACGCCGCTCGTCGTGGCTGTGTCAGGCATCACGCCACTGCTCCCGGGCCTGTCCACCTATCGTGGTCTATACCAATTAGGGGTGGAACAGGGCGGCAACATCTCCACGTTGATGACCGCGGTCGCGATCGGGCTTGCCCTGGCAGCGGGTGTGGTACTCGGCGAATACCTGGCGCAGCCGGTGCGCACGGGCCTCGGCAGGCTCGAACGCAAATTCGCCGGGCCGCGGATGGCGGGTCCCATGGAACCCGCCGAACGACGCTTGGAGTGATCGCGCGACGACCGGCCGTCGCGCGAGCGCGCGATAGGGTTCTTCCCTAGGGCAGCGACCCGCGATTTTGAGGGAGCGGCTGGTGGACGACGGCATTCTTGAATCAACTCCGGCGGAGACGGGCAGAGCGGCTTCCGCGGACTTCGTCGTGGTGGCGAACCGGCTCCCGGTGGACCTCGAACGGACCGCCGACGGGAGCAGGCGCTGGACGGCGAGTCCCGGAGGGCTGGTGTCGGCGCTCGAGCCGTTCCTGCGGTCCCGCAAGGGCGCCTGGGTCGGCTGGCCGGGCGTGCCCGACGTCGAGGTCGAGGAATTCGACGACGACGGCTTGGTGCTGCATCCGGTCTCCCTGACCTCGGACGACGTCCGCGACTACTACGAGGGCTTCTCGAACGCGACGCTGTGGCCGCTGTACCACGATGTGGTGGCCCGGCCGGTGTTCGACCGGAGCTGGTGGGAGTCCTACGTCCGGGTGAACCGGCGCTTCGCCGAGGCGAGTGCGAAGGTCGCCGCCGAGGGCGCGACCGTGTGGATCCAGGACTACCAGTTGCAGCTGGTCCCGGCGATGCTCCGCGAACTGCGGCCCGACCTCCGGATCGGCTTCTTCCTGCACATCCCGTTTCCCCCGGTCGAGTTGTTCATGCAGATGCCGTGGCGGACCGAAATCGTCCGCGGCCTGGTCGGCGCCGACCTCGTCGGCTTCCACCGACCGGGTGGCGCGCAGAACTTCCTCTGGCTGGCGCGGCAGCTGGCCGGTCTCGAATCCAGCCGGGGCGCGGTCGGTATCCGCACCCGACCCGGTCTGATGCAGGTCGGCGACCGCACGGTGCGGGTCGGCGCGTTCCCGATCTCCATCGACGCCATCGGCCTCGACAAACTCGCCAAGACCAAGGGCGTCGCCGAACGCGCCGCCCAGCTGCGGCGTGACCTCGGCAATCCGAAGAAGGTCCTGCTCGGCGTCGACAGGCTCGACTACACGAAGGGCATCGACCTGCGGCTGCAGGCGCTGCACGAGCTCCTGCACGAAGGCCGCGTCCGCCCGGAGGACGTCACGTTCGTCCAGCTGGCCACGCCGAGCCGCGAGCGCGTCGAGCACTACCAGCGGATGCGCGGCGACATCGAGCAGATGGTCGGGCGGATCAACGGCGAATTCGCCCGGGTGGGTCGCCCGGTCGTGCACTATCTGCACCAATCGGTCAACCGGACGGAACTGGCCGCGTTCTTTTCGGCGGCCGACGTCATGGTGGTCACTCCTTTGCGTGACGGGATGAACCTCGTCTGCAAGGAGTACGTCGCCTGCCGCCACGACCTCGGCGGCGCGCTCGTGCTGTCCGAGTTCGCCGGCGCCGCGGCGGAGCTGACCAGTGCTCTCCTGGTCAACCCGCATGACCTGGACGGGGTGAAGAACGCCTTGGAGACTGCCATTACGCTCGACCCCGCAGAGGGACGCCGCCGTATGCGCGCCATGCGTCGCCAAGTCCTCACGCACGACGTCGACCGCTGGGCGCGCTCGTTCCTCCAGGCGCTCGGCACCGAACCGGCCGACTGACTCTTCCCCCATACCCCGCATAGTCCCCGAGGAGAAATCGTTGACCGCCGAGGCACTGCCCGCCGAGCTGAGGCGCGCGATTGTCCAGGTCGCGCGCACGCCGCGGCTGCTGGTCGCCTGCGACTACGACGGCACCCTGGCTCCGATCACGGCCAATCCGGACGAAGCCCGGCCGCTGCCCGAATCGGTAGGCGCGCTCAGGTCGCTGGCCGGCCTGCACGAGACGACCACCGCGGTCATCTCCGGCCGCGCCTTGCGCGATCTCGCCACCCTGTCCCGTCTCCCGGCCGAGGTGAACCTGGTCGGCAGCCACGGGTCCGAGTTCGACATCGGCTTCATCCACGCGCTCGACGACAAGGCCCGCGAGCTGCACAGACGGCTTGAGGCCGAGCTGGAGAACCTGGTACTCGACGTGCCGGGCGTCTCGCTCGAGGTCAAGCCCGCGAGTATCGCGGTGCACGTCCGCCGTGCCGAGCACGAGGCAGGCCGCCGCGTGCTGCGCGATGTCCACAATGGACCTTCGCGGTGGGAGGGCGTGTCCACGACCGACGGCAAGGAGGTCGTCGAGCTGGCGGTCGTCCAGACGGACAAGGGCCGCGCGCTGGACACCCTGCGTCATCAGGTCGGCGCGACCGCGGCGGTCTTCGTCGGCGACGACGTCACCGACGAGAAGGCGTTCGCCCGGATCACCGGCCCGGACCTGGGCGTGAAGGTCGGCGACGGCGAAAGCCTCGCGCAGTACCGGGTTCCCGACACCGTCGACGTCGCGCTGGTACTCGCCTTCCTGCTCGAAGAGCGGCGGAACTGGCTCTACGGCGAGCAGGCCCCGCCGATCGAGCGGCTGTCGATGCTGGCCAACGAGCGTTCGGTCGCGCTGGTCACGCCGGACGCCCGGCTGACCTGGCTGTGCCACCCCGGCCCCGACGCGCCCGCGATCTTCGCGGATCTGCTCGGCGGTGCCGCCGCCGGCCACTTCTCGATCAAACCGCACCGCAACGGCCTTCCGCTCGGGCAGCGCTACCTGCCGAACACCATGACGGTCGAGACCCGCTGGTCGCGGCTGCTCGTCACCGACTACATCGAGCCGGAGAGCCCCGCGCACCGCACGGACCTCGTCCGGGTGATCTCGGGTGAGGCGGCGGCGGAGATCGTGTTCGCGCCGCGGCCCGAATTCGGCGGCGTGCCGGTGAAGCTGGTCGCGCAGGGCGACGGACTCCTGGTGCAGGGCACTTCCGAACCGTTCGCGCTGCGTTCGCCGGGTGTGGAGTGGGAGATCACCTCCGACGGTATGAACGACACCGCGACGGCGCTGGTGACCCCCAGCCTGGAGAAGCCGGTGGTGCTCGAACTGCGCTGCGGCACCACGGATCTCGGACCGCACGAACTGTCCGAAGTGGAGCGACGGGCCCGCGCGGGCGACTACTGGAGCACCTGGGCGCAGACGCTCAAGCTGCCCAGCGTGCAGACCGACCTGGTCGGCCGCTCGGCGCTGACGTTGCGCGGCCTGGTCAACACCGACACCGGCGGCGTGCTCGCGGCGGCGACGTCGTCGCTGCCGGAGGAGATCGGCGGCGTCCGCAACTGGGACTACCGCTACTGCTGGATCCGTGACGCGGCCATGACCGTGCGTGAGCTGGTCCACCTCGGCTCGACCGAAGAGGCGGAGGGCTACCTCCGCTGGCTGCACGGCGTGCTGTCCACTTTGGCCGGTCCGGAACGGCTGCACCCGCTCTACACCTTGGCGGGCAGCGTGATCGGCGCCGAGGCGGTCATCGAGTCGCTGCCCGGATACGCCGGTTCGCGACCGGTCCGCGTCGGCAACCTGGCGAACCACCAGGTGCAGCTGGACGTCTTCGGCCCGGTCGTCGAACTCGTGCAGACGCTGGCCGAGGCACGCGGCGAACTCCGCGACGAGGACTGGCAGATGGTGCGCGCGATGGCCGAGGCCGTCACGCGGCGCTGGAACGAGCCGGACCACGGCATCTGGGAGGAGCGGCACGTGCCGCGCCACCGGGTGTACTCGCGGGTGATGTGCTGGGTGACCATCGACAGGGCGATCAAGCTGGGCGAGGTCTACGGCCGCGAGGTGCCGGGCGCGTGGCCGTCGTTGCGTGACGAGATCGCGGCGGACGTGCTGGAGAAGGGCTGGAACGAAGAGGTCCAGGCCTTCACCACCGCCTACGACGGCACCGACCTCGACGCCGCGTCGCTGTTCGTCGGGCTGACCGGGTTGATCGACCCGGCCGACCCGCGGTTCCAGTCGACGGTGACCGCGATCGAGGCGGAGCTGCGCAGTGGGTCCACTGTGTACCGCTACCGCCGCGACGACGGTCTCCCCGGCGGCGAAGGCGGCTTCCACATCTGCGCGGCTTGGCTCATCGAGGCGTACCTGCTCACCGGGCGGCGCACGGAGGCCGAGGAACTGTTCACGCAGATCGTCGACGCCGCCGGCCCGACCGGCCTGCTGCCCGAGCAGTTCGATCCGATCGCGGAGCGCTCGCTGGGCAACCACCCCCAGGCGTACTCGCACATCGGGCTGATCCGCTGCGCGAACCTGCTTTCCCGCTAGGACGAAACCTGGTCGTGCGTGGTAAGTGTCGTTCTGGCCAAGGGTGTTTTGGATACCTACGGCGGAAGGGCAGCACTGGTCACGCCGGCTGCGCGTGAAGGCCCCCTTCCCTCGGCTGAGCCGAGGGAAGGGGGCCTTCACGCGCTCCCCAGTACATGAGTAGGCACCTAAGAGCGGGGTCGCTTCACGACCTGCAGCGGATCAGCCACCGGCGACGGACGGGATGATCTGGACCTCCTTCGCGTCGGCGAGCGAGGTCTTGGCGCCGTCGAGCCGACGGCACTCCTCACCGTCCACATAGAAGTTCACGTAGCGCCGCAGCGCACCGGTTTCGTTACGCAGACGGCGTTCCAGCGCGGGGAACTCGGCGCCCAGTGAGTCCAGTACGGCGCTGAGCGTCGGGGCGTCGACGTCGAAGCTCCCCGCCCCACCGGCGAGCGGCCGCAACATCGCGGGCAGCAGGACGCGGACCACCTAGACCACCTGGGCCCGCACGCACAGCACGTCCGGCAGATGCGCGGCCACCTGATGCCATGTGTCGCCCTCGTCCGGGCTGGCCCACACTTCACCGGACCGCGTGCCGAAGTAGATGCCCGCCTCTTGGTCGACGCACATCCCGTCCCGGAGCACGCCAGCGTAGAAACCCTTGTCCGGCAAGCCGTTTCCGAGCCCTGTCCAGGTCTCGCCCGCGTCGTCGCTGCGGTAGACCCGGCAGCGGCCGTCCGGCGGGAAGCGGAGGACGTCGGCCACCAAAGGGAAGTTGTAGATCGTGTCCGGTTTGGACGGATGGACGACCATGGCGAACCCGAAGTCGTTCGGCAGGCCGTCGGCGATGGACGTCCACGTCCTCGTGTCGTCGTCGCTTCGATAGACGCCGCCGTGGTTCTGCAGGAAGAACCGTTCCGGCCGGGCCGGATGCATCGCGACCTTGTGCACGCACTGGCCGAATTCGGGCTCCTCGTCCGGCAGGAAACCCGCGCTGATCCCGCGATTCGACGCCGTCCAGCTCTTGCCGCCGTCCTCGGTGCGGTAGACACCGCCTGTCGACATGGCGACGGTGACACGTTCCGGATCGGTGGGATGCGGCAGGATCGTGTGGATCATCTGGCCGCCGCCACCGGGAGTCCAGTGTGGACGGTGCTCGTGCTCCCACAGTCCCCGTACCAGTTCGAAGGTCTCGCCGCCGTCTTCGGACCGGAACAGGGCGGAGGGTTCGACACCCGCGTAGATGACGTCGCCGGCGATCACGATCTGCCAGATGCCTTCGAGCGCGGTGTCGGTGTCGGCGGGAAAGGCCACCGGGGCGTGCTCGGGTTCCGACCAGGTCTCACCGAAGTCGTCGGACGTCGCGATCGTCGGACCGAAATGCTCGTTGACCGCCGCGGCGTAGATCCGGGACGGCGTCAGGGCGAGCGCCCGGACGGCCTCCATCGGGAACTTCGGGGTGGAGAGTTCCCAGTTCTCCCTGTCCTCGCTTGTGGCGAGGAACAAACCTTTCCTGGTTCCGATCCCCAGCTGGAACTCCACGACGCCGTCCTCCTCGGTCGGTACTGTGACTCAGGTCACCCAGCACCGTACCCTCGGAAGCGCGTGACGGCCCCTTTCACTGCGTCTGGCGCCTGCGGGGTCCGTGAAGGCGTCGCGCCGGCTGCTGTCCAAGGGGTCGTGACACTCGCCTTCTCGGGAGAACGAGGCCACAGACGAACAGCCGGCGCGACGGGCTTGTGGTGGGGTCAGGTCCCGCTGATCAGGCGCAGGGCCAGATCGGGGCTGAACGTTCCGGCTTCGACGTTCGGCGCGATGCCGCATTTGCCGTCGGAGTCGCCGGGCACCTTGACCCAGAGCAGCATCTCGGCGCCGCCGCCGGTCTGCGAGGTCGCCCCGAGCTTGCGCCCGGCCGGGTTGCACCACTCCGAGCCGAGCGGGCCGTTGCCGTTGCGGCTCGTGTCGATGACGAACGGCTTGGTGTAGCCGTACTTGCTCGACAGCGCCGCGCTGACGGCCTTGCCGTAGTTCGCCGAGTCGGTGGTGGTCTTGTAGTTCGACACGTTGATCGCGAGACCGCGGATCGACTTCACGCCGACGGCGTTGAGCCGGTCGGCCATGGTGGCGGCGGGGATCCAGGTCGAGTTGCCGCCGTCCATGTAGGCCCAGGTGTTCGGGGCCTTCGCGGCGAACTGCTCCGCGGCGAACTTGAGCAGGTCGAGGCGGGTCTGGCGCTCGCCGGTCGGCAGGCAGTCCAGCTGCGCGAGGGCGTCCGGCTCGATGACGACGACCGCGGGCTTGCCGCCGATGCCGTCGGCGAAGTTCGAGATCCAGGTCCGGTACGCGTCCGGGCTGCCGGCGCCGCCGCCGGAATGACCGCCGCAGTCGCGGCCGGGGATGTTGTAGGCGACCAGGATCGGCAGCTTGTCCGCGACGTCGGCGGCGTAGGTGTAGCCGTCGACCGCGGTCTTGATGTTCCCGCTCCAGTTGCCGAACCAGCGCGCGCCCGCCTTGGTGGAGATGGCGGCCTTGATCTTGTCGGCGGTGCTGCCCGGGTGATCCCTCACCCAGACGGCGGGGTTGGAGTTCGGGTCGACGTAGAAGCCGTTGGTCTTCTCAAGGGGGTTGCCGTCGGCGGCCTGAGCCGGCGCGGCGATGAGGGCCAGCATCGTGGCGGCCAGCAGACCGAGCGTCTTGATGCGCATACCCGCCAGGATCCAGCCTTCCCGTACAAGATTCGTACAACCCCACCCATTCAGCCCTCTGGTCGCGACATCGCGCGTGCAAGTTACGCGACCAGAGGACTGAATGCGTCCGGGGATCAGGCCGAGTAGCCCTTCGGCGGGATCAGGGTGGCGAGCTGGTTGAAGGTGAGCCAGTAGATCTGGTTACCGCCGAAGTTGGCCGGGTCGGCGATCTTCACGGTCATGTTGTCGGCGTTGTAGCCGATGACCGTGAAGTAGTGGTAGATCGTGTAGTTCGGGTAGCCCGGCGGGTGGTTGTTCGCCGGGGCGACGATGTTCGCGACGATCGCGTAGCCGTTGTTGACGTCCAGCACGATGTCGCGCCACAGGAGGTCACGCTGCGCCTGGGTCGGCGGATCGTTCGGCATCTCCTTGGTCTCGTACCAGCCGCCCCCGATGTGGTTGTTGAGGACGCGGGTGACCTGTCCGATCCAGTCGGTGCCGTTGGTGCTGGTCGGCAGCTCGTTCGCGAGCTGCTGCTGGCTCGGCGGGTTGCCGTTCTTCGCCGAGATCGCGATCCGGGTGGCCGCCGGGCCGCACCAGTAGCCGGTCTCCTGGATCTGATACTGGATGTTGAGCTCCGCGGCCGCCCTGACGCCTTCGACCTTGGCGGGCGCGGGCATCGATTTCACGAAGTCGGGCGCGGGCACGACATGGTCTGCTTGAGCGACGGCCACCGCCGGGGCGGTGATCAGTGCGGACGCCGCGAGCGCGGTGACGACCGCGGTCCTGAGTCGACGCATGGTAATCCTTCCCCAGTTCCGATACTCGTTGGTGAATATCGAATAGACCGATATTCGCGTTCTTCACGGCTTTTGTCTTGACCTCCACCTGGGCTTTCACCGTTCGGCCCACGACGAAAGTAGGGTCGGATGAACGCTCGAGGGGACATCGGGCAAGAGGGATCGTGCAGGTGATGAACAAAGATCTCGGCCAGCCCGGTTCACGGGGGCCGGACCGGCCGGATCTCGGCGGTCCCGACCCCGCGCCCGTCTTCGGCATGCTCTTCGACGCCCACGCGGCCCCGCTGCAGCGTTATCTCGCGCGCCGCGTCGGCACCGATACCGCGCACGACCTCGTCGCCGAGACGTTCCTGGTGGCGCTCCGGCGGCGGGAGACGTACCGCCCCGAGGCCGGGACGGCGCGGGCGTGGCTCTACGGCATCGCGACGAACCTGCTCCGGCACCATGTCCGCACCGAGACCCGCGCGCTCAACGCGACGGCGCGGCTCGCGGCCGCCGACCAGGTGGTCTCGGCCGGGCACGACGGCCGCGTCGCCGAGCGGGTCGACGCGCAGCTCCGCGCGGCCCAGCTGGCGGGCGCACTGGCCGAACTGAGTGTGGCCGACCGTGACACCCTGCTGCTGGTCTCCTGGGCGGGACTGGAACCGGGCGAAGTCGCCGAGGCGCTGGGAATTCCGCCCGGAACGGTCCGGTCCCGGCTGCACCGGATCCGAAGATGGTTGCGCGCCAACGCGCCGGAGCTGAAGTCGGAGTCCACAGAGGACAAGGCAAGTGGAGAAGAGGTGCGCGAAAGTGGACGACGGTAGCGTCAGGAAGGTGTGGTCCGAGGCCGAGCTCGACGAGGCGCTGGCCGATCTCCACGCCGAACCCGAAGTCCGGCACGACGAACTGTCCGGCGCCAGGGCCGCGCTCCTGCGCGCCGCAGGCGAGGCCGAGGCCGAACTCGTCCCGGTGGCGGTGTCCCCGGCAAAAAAACGGCCGGGCTCGTGGCGATGGATCGCAGCCGCGGCCGCGGCGGCACTGGTGTCCGGCGGGGGGATCGTGGCGACGAACGCCTTCACCGGCGGCGACGGCCCGGACCCCGCGGCCCACTCGATCACCGCCCCGGGCGATGACGTGCTCGACGCCCTCCGCGGCGACGACTTCCCCCTTCGCGTGAACCAGTACCGGCTCCTCACGGAGTCCACTTGGACGACGCACGTCACCGAATCCGGGCTGGTGTACCAGACCCACGAGATCCTTGAACGCTGGCTTTCGCCGCATACCTTGAACCTCGCCAAGAAACGGGTCACCACGACCGGCGAGATCCGCTGGATCAAGGGCGACTACGAGTCGGCGCAGAGACTGGGAGAGGCGCTGCCGGGCCCGTCGACTTCGATCGGCGTGGACGAGATCCCGGCGCCGACCACCACGACCTCACAGGCGCCCCCGACGACGACGACCGGGCCACCGCCGCCCAACCCGTCCAAGGCGCACCTGCGACCCGAAAGCGGGTGGACGAACCCCACCGTGGAGTTCCTCGCGGACCTGCCCACCGACCCGGCGAAGATGGCCGAGCGGCTCGTCCGGGACAGCACCCGCCGGGACGACCGGACGCCGGAGCGGCTGGACGCGGCACACGAGATGTTCCGGATGGCCTTCACCGTCCTCCGCTCCTCCCAGGGCTTCGGCGCCCAGCGGGTGGCGCTGTGCAAGGCGCTCGCGCGTATGCCGGGCATCGCCACGGAGAGCACGGTCACCGACGGACGGCCCGCGTTGTCCTTCTCGGTCCTGTCGCCGGACCAGACCCGCACCTTCATCGTCGACATGGCGACGGCGGCCGTCGTCCGCAACCGTGCCGTCCGGGCCCGCACCGACAAGGACTGGCCGGGGCTGACCTTGTTCGACACGACGCTCTCGGTCGTGATCACCGACGCGGGCGGCCCGCCGGGCGGTCCTTAGCGGGCGTGTTTGGCGGCGTTGAGCGCACTTCCGACGTCGGCCACTTCGAGTACCCGGATCCCCGGCGGGATCTTGCCGGAGTCCGGCGGCACCAGCGCGTAGGTGTAGCCGAGCCGGGCGGCTTCCGCGAGCCGCCGCGTGACGCTCGGCACCCGCCGGACCTCACCGGAGAGCCCGACCTCACCCATCGCGACGAGTTTGGGCGAGAGCGGGGTGTCCCGCGCCGACGAGATCAGCGCGAGCACCACCGCCAGGTCGATCCCCGGCTCGGTGATCTTCATGCCGCCGACCGTCGCGACATAGACGTCCTTGTCGCCGACCTTGATGTTGGCCCGCTTCTCGACCACGGCCAGCACCATCGCGACCCGCGCCGAATCGAGGCCGCTCACCGCGCGCCGGGGCTGCGGTGACTGGGTCGCCGACACGAGCGCCTGCACCTCCCCCAGCAGTGGCCGCTTGCCCTCCATGGTGACCGTGACGGCGGTGCCCGCGACCGGCTCGGCGGTGTGGCTCAGGAACAGCCCGGACGGGTCGGGCACGCCCACGATGCCCTCTTCGACCAGTTCGAAACAGCCGATCTCGTCGGCGGCGCCGAAGCGGTTCTTGATCCCGCGCAGCATCCGCAGCGTCGAATGTTTGTCGCCCTCGAACTGCAGGACGACGTCGACCAGATGCTCCAGCACCCGTGGCCCGGCGACCGAGCCGTCCTTCGTCACGTGACCGACCAGCACGATCGGCAGCCCGCGCTCCTTGGCCAGCGCGACCAGTCCGGAGGTGACCGCCCGGACCTGCGTGACCCCGCCCGGCGAGCCCTCCACCTGGGGCGACGCCATGGTCTGGACCGAGTCGACGATCAGGACGCCGGGTTTGACGGCGTCGACGTGGCCGAGGATGGCGGAAAGATCACTCTCGGCGGCGAGGAACATCTCGTCGTGGACGTTGCCGGTGCGCTCGGCCCGCAACCGGACCTGCCCCGCCGACTCCTCACCGGTGACATACAGCGCGCGGCCGGCGGTGGCCGCCCATTGGTAGGCGACCTCCAACAGGAGAGTTGACTTGCCGACACCGGGCTCTCCGGCGAGCAGGATGACCGCGCCCGGCACGAATCCGCCACCGAGCACCCGGTCCAGTTCGGAGACGCCGGTGGGTTTGGCGCGGGCCGTCTCGACGTCGACCTCGCCGATCGGGCGCGCCGGAGCACTGGGCGCCCCCGCCGCGACCCTGGCTATCGCGGGACGGGCGGCACCACGTTCCTCGATCGTTCCCCATGCCTGGCATTCCGGGCAGCGCCCGACCCACTTCGGCGCCTCGTACCCGCATTCACCGCAGCGGTAGGTGCTGCCTTTCTTGACCACCCCGCGAGGCTATCGGCCACCACCGACAAACCCCGGCACCGACGGGCTGAAGGGGCCCTTCACCGCATCTGACGCAGCGAAAGGGCCCTTCACCGCGTCAGATGCGGCGAAGGGCCCTTTCGGCTCAGCTTTGGAGGACTAGTGCCCGCCGCCCTCGGCCTTGGGCTTCTCCGGCGCGGGCGCGCGGCTGCCCGGGTGCGACGGCGCCGCGACCGGGAGTTCCAGCGTGATCGAACCGGAGTTCTTGAAGACGAAGGTGACCTTGATGGTCTGGCCGGCCCACACCGGCTGCTTCAGGCCCTGCAGCACGACCGTGGCCTTGCCCACCTGGTCCGGCGTGTTGGACGGCTCCGGGCCGACCGACGGCGTGACCGTTCCGGCGGCGCTCGACGGTGCGCCCGAGGAAGAGGGGGCTCCTGAGGAGGACGGGGCACCCGAGGACGGGGGCGCCGAGGAGGGGGCGCTCGTCGGAGCGGCCTCCGTGGTCGACTCGACCGCGTCGGACGGGCCGATCACGAGCGCGTGGCTCGAGACGATGGCCTTGGCCCCCGAGATCTTGGCGTCACCGGTGGCGATGTCGGAGGTGACCGAGACGAGCTCGTCGTCCTGCTTGCCCTGGTTGACGATGGTCAGCGTCAGCGGCGCGGCGGCTCCGGCCGGGTACGCCTGGCCTTCCTCCGGGAACTGGAGCGCGGCGTTCCGCAGCACCAGGTCCTTCGCCTGCCCGTACGTCCCGTTGACCGCGGGCTGCTGCGAGTCGGTCTGGGTGATCTGACCAGCACCGCAGCCGGCGAGCACGAGCGCGGCGCCGAGCGCCAGCACACCTGCGCCGAACACGCGACGATTCTGCAGCCTCACGTCGGAGTCCTTCCATCTCACGGCCTCTTCACCGCGAAGACTAGCCGGGCGACTTCCGGGGCGGAGAACCCGGTGCGTGTTGACACGCCACCAATGCGGTGACATGCCCAAGATCAACCGTCCACAAAGGATTTGGAAATCGTTCGCTTCTCACCTGCATGAGCATGGGCGAATTGAGTTTGTCAACCCCCGGGCGGACCACCGTCAGGCCGCTGACCTGCGACGACGATCGCGGGCCGCTAGGTGGGCCTCGTCGGCACGTGCTAAGATGAATTCAGCGAAAGGGGCAGAGGACACATGGTTTTCAAGGTCGGAGAGACCGTCGTCTACCCGCACCACGGTGCCGCACTCATCGAAGCCATCGAGACCCGCGTGATCAAGGGCGAGGAGAAGAAGTACCTCGTCCTCAAAGTCGCGCAAGGGGATCTTACGGTTCGCGTGCCCGCTGACAACGCCGAGATCGTCGGCGTTCGCGATGTCGTCGGGCAAGAAGGACTGGACAAGGTTTTCGACGTTCTGCGTGCTCCGCACACCGAAGAGCCCACTAACTGGTCTCGTCGGTACAAGGCCAACCTCGAGAAGCTCGCCTCCGGCGATGTGAACAAGGTGGCCGAAGTGGTGCGCGACCTCTGGCGGCGAGAGAAGGACCGCGGACTTTCAGCCGGTGAGAAGCGCATGCTGGCGAAGGCGCGGCAAATTCTGGTCAGCGAGCTCGCGCTCGCGGAGGGCACCGACGAGGACAAGGCTGAAGTCCTCCTCGACGAAGTTCTGGAAACCGCGGCAGTCTGAACCTGCGGGTGTCCCACGCCAGGTGAGGCTGCGGGGGATACCTCTACGATCGCGCACATATGAGCACCGTCCCTATGAGCACGATCGTGTTCGTCACTGCCGTTCATCACCATGCCTCCGACGCGGAGCTCGCTCTGGCGCCGGTCAATGGTGAAGCACTACTCACGCACACCGTGCGGGGGCTGCTCACGCTGCCGGATCTCGATCTGGTCGTCGTGGCGGCCCCCGAGCGGTGTGCTCAGTTGTTTTCGGCCGCTCTGATCGACTTCCCGGAGCGTTGCCGGATAGTACCCGGCTCATCACTCCGCCGTGTTTTCGACTCCGTCGAAAATGACATCGCCGGAAATCCCGTCTTTCTCGTACACGACGCTTTGCGGGCTTTCACGCCGGTGGATACGGTCCGTGCCGTCGCGGACGCGGTCCGTGCGGGTTCGCCTTCGGTTGTTCCCGTACTGCCGATGGCTGACACCGTGAAAGTGACCGACGCGACAAAAGTGATCACGGGCACGGAAGACCGCGCCTATCTGCGCACGGCGCAAACCCCGCTCGGCTTCACCCGTGAGACTTTTCTCTCTTATGTCGACAAACCGTCCCTCGACGGCGCGCACACCATCGCCGGACACCCCGACGCGATGCGGGTCACCAACTCGTTCGAACTGAAACTGGCCGAGGCGATAGCGCGGGCCGGGGACCAAGAAGAGACCCTGTGATCCACTCGCGCCGCGACATCCGAGTGGGCCGAAGAGCGCGCAAACAGGCGAGGAAAGAGGAAGTGCTGTGAGGATCGGGAACGGCGTCGACGTCCACCCCATCGAAGCCGGCCGCGAATGCTGGATCGCCGGTCTCCTCTGGCCCGGCGTCGACGGCTGCGCCGGACATTCCGACGGCGACGTCGCCGCGCACGCGCTGTGCGACGCGCTGCTGTCCGCGGCCGGGCTCGGTGACCTCGGCGCGGTGTTCGGCACCGGTGATCCGAAGTGGGCGGGCAAGCACGGCGTCGAGTTCCTCGCCGAGGCGCGACGGCTGGTCGAGGCGGGCGGCTGGACCGTCGGTAACGCGACCGTCCAGATCGTGGGCAACGCGCCGCGCGTCGGGAAGCGCCGCGAAGAGGCGCAGAAGGTGCTGAGCGAGGCCGTCGGCGGACCGGTGAGCGTCTCCGGGACGACGACCGACGGACTCGGCCTGACCGGACGCGGTGAAGGCATCGCGGCTTTCGCGACGGCGTTGCTGCTGCCCTCGCAGGAATAGGCCGCGCCGGGCGCCGGTTCGGGCTGTCATGGCAGTCACACTTCCCGAACCGGTCCGCGAACTGGTGGACGGCAAGAACTTCGCGACCGTCGCCACGCTGGACGCCGACGGCGGCCCGCAGACCTCGGTCGTCTGGGTGGGCCTCGACGACGGCGATCTGGTCTTCAGCGCCACCGAAGACCGGCTGAAGGTGCGGAACCTGCGCCGCGATCCGCGCGCGAGCGTGTCCATCACCGACGCCGAAAACCCGTACCGGCACACGCAGCTGCGCGGCACGGTGACGATCACCCCAGACCCCGGCAAGGAGCTCCCGAAGGCGTTGAGCCACAAGTACCTCGGCCAGGATCCGCCGCCGGAGGGCCCGGAGGTCGAGCGGGTGATCGTCCGCCTGCGGGTCGACAGGATCGCCGGGAACGTTCGTTGATTAGGCTCTCGCCATGGGTGTGACTTTCAACGACGCGACCAAGAAACTCCTCGACGGCAACAATTTTCCCGTCCTCGCCACGATCAACGCCGACGGCTCCGCGCAGACGTCCGTGCTGTGGGCGAAGCGGGACGGCGACACGGTGATCTTCGCGACCGTCCGCGGCCGTCTCAAGGAGCGGAACATGGCCAGGGACCCGCGGGTGTCCGTGTCGGTGTTCGACCAGGAGAACCCGTACAACTACGTCGAGATCCGCGGGACCGTGGAGATGACCGACGAGGGCGGGCGCGAGCTGATCAACGAGCTCTCGCACAAGTACCTCGGCAAGGACTACCCGGAGGAGCCCGCGGAGGTCGTCCGCGTGCTGGTCCGGATCACGCCCACCAAGATCACCGGCAACGCCGCCTGACCCCTGGGGCGCGCGCCATGAAAGGACCTTTCCTTGCAAAATTTGCAAGGAAAGGACCTTTCATCTCACACGCGGAGAGAGGCGAGGGTCCCCCGATCGTCGCTAATGTGGACTACGTGACCTTTCGCGCTGTGTTGTTCGACTTCTCCGGCACGATCTTCCGGCTCGAGCAGGACGAGACCTGGCTCGCCGACCTCACCGACCACGAGGGCGAGGCCCTCGACGTCGAGGCACAGACCGAACTGATGCGCCGGATGACCGCGCCGGTCGGCCAGGTCGTCGATCTCGACGAGGAACATCTGCACGCCTGGCACAACCGCGACCGCGACCCGGTGCTGCACCGCAAGGTGTACCTCGAGGTCCTCAAGCAGTCCGGCGTCCCGCACGCCGACCAGGCCGTCGCGCTCTACACGCGACTGATCGATCCCACTCAGTGGACGCCGTACCCGGACACCGAAGCCGTCCTCAAGGGCGTCTCCGGCAAGGGCGTGAAGCTCGGGGTGCTGAGCAACATCGCCTTCGACATCCGGCCCGCCTTCAGCCGACGGGGCTGGGACGCCTTCGTCGACGAGTTCGTCCTGTCCTTCGAGGTCGGAGCGGTGAAGCCGGAGCCGGAGATCTTCCGGCACGCCGTCGAGCGGCTCGGCGTCGACCCGGCGGAAACGCTCATGGTCGGCGACAGCGAGGAAGCGGACGGCGCCGCACGCGAGATCGGTTGCGCGTTCGCCCTGGTAGAGCCGCTGCCGACGCAGGCCCGGCCGGACGCTCTCCTCAGCGCACTGCGGGCCCATAACGTGCTGTAATACGGTCACTGCGACGCCGCTCACGCGGACCCCGTACCCTTTTAGGGTGGCACTACACCTCTATGACACCGCGACCCGGAGCGTGCGGGAATTCCACCCCGCCCGTAGCGGAACGGCGTCCATGTACGTGTGTGGTGCCACCGTCCAGGGCGTACCCCATATCGGCCACGTCCGCGGCGCGCTGAACTACGACGTCCTGCGCCGCTGGCTCGTCCACAGTGGACTCGACGTGCTGATGGTCCGCAACGTCACCGACATCGACGACAAGATCCTCACCAAGGCCGCCGACGCGGATCGCCCCTGGTGGGAGTGGGCGGCCACGCACGAGCGCGCCTTCGAGTCGGCGTACGAGTCGCTGGGCTGCCTGCCGCCTTCGATCGCCCCGCGGGCGACAGGGCATGTCACGCAGATGGTCGAGCTGATGCAGCGGCTGATCGACGGCGGGCACGCGTACGCCTCGGGCGGCGACGTGTACTTCTCGGTCAAGGCGTTCGACGGCTACGGCGACCTGTCCGGCCAGAAGCTCGACGAGGTCCAGCAGGGTGAGAGCCTCGGCGAGGGCAAGCGCGACCCGCGCGACTTCACGCTGTGGAAGAGCGCGAAGCCGGGCGAGCCGTCGTGGCCGACGCCGTGGGGTCCCGGCCGTCCCGGCTGGCACCTCGAATGCTCGGCGATGGCGACCACGTACCTCGGCGCGGAGTTCGACATCCACGGCGGCGGCGTCGACCTGGTGTTCCCGCACCACGAGAACGAACGAGCGCAGTCCAACGCCGCCGGCGACCCGTTCGCGCGGTTCTGGCTGCACAACGCCTGGGTGACCCTGTCCGGCGAGAAGATGTCGAAATCGCTGGGCAACACGGTCTCGATTCCGGAGATGCTCAAGAACTACCGGGCGCCCGAACTGCGGTACTACCTGGTCCAGCCGCATTACCGGTCGACGATCGAGTACTCCGACGGAGCACTCGCCGAAGCCGCGCAGGGCTACCGGAGGATCGAGCAGTTCCTGCGGCGCACCGCCGGCAGCGCCGGCGCGGTCGGCCTCGGCGCGGTCCCGGCGGACTTCGCCGCCGCGCTCGACGACGATCTCGCCACCCCGCACGCGTTCGCAGTGCTGCACAACACGGTCCGCGACGGTAACGCCGCCCTCGACGCGGCCGACAATTCCAAGGCACTCGAAATCGCCGCCACCGTGCGCGCGATGGTCGACGTGCTCGGCCTCGACCCGCTCTCCGCGCGCTGGTCCGAGGCGGGCGGTAACGAAACGCCCACCCGGCAGGCGCTGTCCGAACTCGTGGAAAGCCTGCTCGCCGAACGGCAGCAGGCCCGCGCCGAGAAGGACTTCGCCCGTGCGGACGCCGCGCGTGACCGCCTCCAGCAGGCGGGCATCGTGGTGGAAGACACCCCGAACGGTCCACAGTGGACCGTCAAGGACGTCTGACACTTACTCGGTTTCTAGCTCAAGGATTCTCACTGATGGCAGGCAACTCCCGGCGCCAGGGCGCTATTCGCAAGCCCGGCACGAAGAAGGGTCAGGTCGTCGGTTCCGGCGGCCAGCGCCGGAAGGGCCTCGAAGGCAAGGGCCCGACCCCCAAGGCCGAGGACCGGCCTGGGCACAAGGCGTACCGCGTCTCCAACGCGCGCGACCGCAAGGAACAGGCGCGGCAGAAGAAGGCGGACAAGCCGGAACTGATCGCCGGCCGCAACCCGGTCGTCGAGGCATTGCGTGCCGACGTGCCGGCCACCGCGCTGTACGTCGCGGTGAACATCGAGATCGACGACCGCGTCAACGAGGCCGTCCGGCTCGCCGGTGACAAGGGCATCTCGATTCTGGAGATCCCGCGCGAGGAACTCGACCGCAAGACCAACCGGGCCATGCACCAGGGCCTCGGCCTGCAGGTCCCGCCGTTCGAGTACGCGCACCCCGGCGACCTGATGACGGCGGCGAGGGACTCCGGCAACACGCCGCTGTTCGTCGCGCTCGACGGCGTCACCGACCCGCGCAACCTCGGCGCGGTGATCCGCTCGGCCGCCGCGTTCGGCGCGCACGGCGTCCTCCTGCCGGAGCGGCGCAGCGCGGGGATGACCGCGGTGGCGTGGCGGACCAGTGCCGGCACCGCCGCCAAGCTGCCGATCGCCGTCGCGACCAACCTCACCCGCCAGCTCAAGGCGTGGAAGGAAGACGGCCTGATGGTCGTCGGTCTCGACGCGGACGGCTCGGTCGACATCGACGAACTGGACGTCGCGGCGGATCCGCTGGTCATCGTGCTCGGCTCGGAGGGCCGCGGCCTTTCCCGGCTGGTGCGCGAGACCTGCGACGCGACCGTGTCGATCCCGATGGCGGCCGGTGTCGAGTCGCTCAACGCGTCGGTCGCGGCGGGCGTGCTCCTTGCCGAGGTGGCGCGCCGCCGTCGGCTCGCGGGACGTGTCTGACCCCGCACTTCGTCACACGGTGCGGGGCCCTCAGGCTAAGGTCACCAGCGGATAACGCGTAACCGCCCTGGGGGACCCCGCACCGATGTCGTTCATTTCGCCGCTGTTCCTGTGGTACTTCATGCCGGCGGTGCTGCTCGCCGTCCTGGTGTGCCCGCGCAGCTGGCGGAACGGCATCGTCGCGGTCGGCAGCCTGATCTTCTACGCCACCGGCGCCGGACCGTACACGCTGGTGCTGATCGGCTGCATGGTGGTCAACTTCCTGGCCGGGCCCGCGCTGGAACCGAACGCCTGGGACCTGCAGAACAAACGGCGCAAGCGGCTGCTGCTCGGCGTCATCGGCCTCAACGTCGGCATGCTGCTGATCTGGAAGTACGCGGGGTTCGCGACGCAGCAGATCGCGGCCGTGACGCATTGGTTCGGCGGCGGCTTCCCGGTGGCCGACCTGGTCATCCCGATCGGCATCTCGTTCTACACCTTCCACCACATCTCCTACGTGGTGGACATCTACCGCGGTGAACGCCGCGCGCTGCGCAATCCCGTGTCGTTCGCCGCCTACATCGCGATGTTCCCGCAGCTGGTCGCCGGGCCGATCGTGCGGTACCGGGAGATCGCCGACCAGCTGCCGCAGCAGCGTTCGCACCGCCTCGACGACATCGCCGCCGGTTTCCCGCGGTTCGCGCTCGGACTGTGCAAGAAGACGATCATCGCGGACTCGCTCAGCCCGATGGTGGACGCGTGTTTCAACACGCCTTCGGATCAGATGACCTTCGCGATCGCCTGGCTCGGCGCGATCGGATACACCCTTCAGCTGTTCTTCGACTTCTCCGGCTATTCCGACATGGCGATCGGGCTCGGCCGGATGCTCGGCTTCCGGCTCCCGGAGAACTTCGCGCGGCCGTACTCGTCGGTGACCATCACCGAGTTCTGGCGACGCTGGCATATGTCGCTGTCCCGCTGGTTCCGCGACTACGTCTACATCCCGCTGGGCGGCAACCGCACCGGCGCCGGGCACACCTACCGGAACCTGTGCATCGTGTTCGTGCTGACCGGCTTCTGGCACGGCGCGCAGTGGACGTTCCTGATCTGGGGCATCTACCACGGCGCGCTGCTGATCGTGGAACGTGCTTTCGGCTACGACGTCACCCCGAAGACCCAGGCCGCCCGCATCGGGCGCCGGGTGCTGACCCTCGTCCTCGTCGTCTTCGGCTGGGTGTTCTTCCGCGCCAAGGACCTGCCGCACGCGCTCGGCATGATCGGGCACATGGTGCTGCCGGACTTCACCGGCCTCACCGACGTCGTCGAAGGCGCGGTGACCAACCAGCGGCTCCTCATCCTGCTGTGCGCGCTGGCGATCGTGTTCCTGCCCGCGCATCCGGTGACCGGCCCGCTGCTGGAGTCCTCACGAAGCCGCCCGGCCACCGCGCTGCGGATCGGGGTGATGACCGTGGGCCTGGTGTACGCGGCCATCCTGATCGCGACCGGCACGTTCAGCCCGTTCCTGTACTACCAGTTCTGAGGGAGCCCCGCCCGTGACCGAACCGACCGATCTGGCCAAGCTGCCGGGTGTGATCCCGTACGTCGACAACCACGACGGCCCGCGACGGCTGCTGACCATCGACGTACCGCCCGTCAGCATGAACGCGGTGCGCCACTACGTGCCGTTCACGAGCATCGATGGCAGGCAGTACGTGGTGTCGTGGGGTTCGGTCACCTTCGAGATCCCCGCCGACCGGAACGTGCATGTCAGCGTGCATCTGCAGACCAACTACGCCTCCGGGCTGACGTCGACCCCGTACGCCTCGATCGTCCTGGCGCCGCACCCGTCTCCGGTCAGGCTGGCCACTCGGTTCACCGACGCGGAGGGCGCGCTTCTGCCGGTCGGCTAGGTTGGCCTCATGACCGACGGCTGGAAGCGGGACCGGATCGGTTCGGCGCTCCGGGGCGAAAATCCGACCGTGCTACGCCGGCTGGACGCGGGCTTCGCGGTGATCGGCGATACGCAGTTCCTGCCGGGTTACTGCGTCCTGCTGACCGACACTCCCGGCGTCGGCCGGTTGACCGATCTGCCGCGGACGCGACGGCTGGAGTTCTTGGCGGACATGGATTCGCTCGGTGAAGCAGTCGAAAAGGTGTGCGCCCGGCGCGATTCCGGCTTCCGTCGCGTGAACCTGGAGATCCTCGGCAATACGGATCCCTTTCTGCACGCCCATGTCTGGCCGCGCTATGACTGGGAACCGGCGGACGTGGTCGGGCGGCCGGTCTGGCTCTATCCGGTGGGCAACTGGGCGACGGCCTCGCTGGGCCCTGAGCACGACTCGCTGCGTTCCGAGCTGACCGTGGAGATCGACAGGCTGCGTGCCGCGTCGAGCACCAGACGCGAGAACTCCTGACCGCGCACCATCGGCAGGTAATGCCCCGCCTTCGGCACGGTGATGAGCCGCCCGTCGGCGCAGACGTCGAGGAACCGGCGCTCGTGGCGCCTGAAGTGGTCGCGTGAGCCGTTGACGAGCCACGTCGGGCCCGGGTAAGTCCTGAGTTGGGCGAGCACGTCGAAGCCGGCGAAGGCCTTGGCGACCTCCGGGATCACCTCTGTCGCGATGCCGCCGTCGATCACGGCTTGGGCGAGTTTCGGCGGAAGGACGCTTTCGAACTGCCATCGGCTGAGTCGCTCCCCGCGATCGGGGAGCCGCATGAGCAGCCGGTGCGCGAGGCGGAACGGCGTCTCCAGCGTCTTGCCCGGTACGCAGGTCGAACCCGCGACGAGGAGGCCCGCGACGCGATCCGGATGCCGTGCCGCCGCGGCGATCGCGACGTAGCCCCCGAGGGAGTGCCCGACGACCAGAGCGGGCTCGTCGATGGCTTCGACGACGGCGTCCACCGCGCCGGCGAGGGTGAACCGTTCGCCGCGCCGGGCGCCGTGTCCGGGTAGGTCGACCGCCGTAGCGGGCGGGTTGGCGCGTTCCAGCTGCTCGGCCCAGGCGGCTCCGCTGAGCCGGATGCCGTGAACGAAGACGAGGGGGACCATGGACTACCTCCTGAATGCAACGCACCGTTGCGTTGCAAAGTACGCGTGCCGTCGATACAACGCAACGGTGCGTTGTATTCTTCGCGGGTGAGCATCCAGGGCGGTCCCCGCAAGGCCGAGGCGATCTTCGCCGCCACTCTCGAACTGCTGGCCGAGCATGGATACGACAAGCTCGCGATCGAAGCCGTCGCCGCCCGGTCCGGCGTCAACAAGACGACGCTCTACCGGTGGTGGCCGTCGAAGGACGCGCTCCTGGCCGCGGCGCTGCGCGATTCGGGGCTCTTCGCCCTCGACGTCCCGGACACCGGCAGCCTCCGCGGCGATCTCCTCGCCGTGGCGACGCAGATCCTCCGGTTACTGACTTCGGCGCATACCGCGCCCGTCGTCACCGCGACGCTGACCGCGGGCCCGCGCCGACCGGAACTCGGTGAAGTGGCACGGAGTTTCTTCGCGGACCGCATGACGCGAGAAGAGCCGATCTTCGAACGCGCCACCGCGAGAGGCGAACTGCGCGCCGACGTCGATCCGGTCGTCGTGATGGATCTGCTCGCCGGGGCCATCTGGTTCCGGCTGCTGCTGCGCGGCGACGAAGCCGATCCGAAATTCCTCGAAGAAGCCGTCGACACCGTACTGAACGGAGCCTCGTGAAAATCGCGCTGGAGATCGAATCCGAGCGGCTCGAAGATTATCTCGCCGCCGACGCGGTGGTCGATCACGAGCATCCGCTGATCCGCGAAATGGCTGACCGGCTGGCACCGTCCGGCGGCACCGAGGTCGACGTGATTCGTTCGATGTTTCACTTCGTGCGCGACGACATCGCCCATACGGTGGACGCCGCCGATTCTCGCGTCACTCTTATGGCCTCGGAGGTTCTGCGCGAGCGGGTGGGCCTCTGCTACGCGAAGGCCCATCTGCTGGCCGCTTTGCTTCGCAGCCAGGGCATCCCGGCCGGGTTCTGCTATCAGCGGATCGGTGTCCTGCACGGGCTCAACGGCGTCTACCTCGCTGGTCTGGACCGGTGGATCCGGCTCGACCCGAGAGGCAACAAAAATGGTGCGGACGCCCATTTTTGCCTGGAAGATGAGCGACTCGCGTGGACACTGGACCCCACCCGAGGCGAGATCGACTTCCCCACGGTGTACACCGCACCGTCTTCGGCCGTCGTCGAAACACTCTCGTCGGCGACACCCGGCCCCGCGTGGTACGAAGGAATCCTTCCGCACGCTCCGTGAGTGGTTTTTCCGTGATCCGGCGAAACCTCGGATGCGAAAGCGGTATCGCCGAGCGTCACACTCGCTGTTGGGACCTTTCCCCCGAATTTCTTATTTCGACATTGTCACGAGGCGCGTAGAGTAACTCCCCGCACTCGAACCGATACGCAATGCGTTCGGCCGTTCGAGTGCGGATCAAGGAGGTGACCCCCGTGCCCGCGGAAGCCGACCGGCTCCGCCGTACCCCACTGCAAGAGATCTTCTGGACCAGGACGAGTCTGCTGCTCACCGTACTGGTCGTCGTCGCGGGCCTCAGCCTGTGGATCTCCAGCATGATGGATCCCGGCGCCGGTAGAACGCTGCTCACTTCACTGGGCACCGGCACGCTGATCTCCGCGGTGGTCGGCTTCGGCCAGACCCTGATCACCGCCACCGCGTCACAACGCGCGATGGTGACCCCGGTGATCGAGGAAAGCCGCCGCGCGCTGGAAGCGCTCAGCGCCGAATACCGTTCGCTCAACAAGGAATTCTTCCCCACCCACGTCTTCGAGGCGACCACCGATCCGGATCCGTTGTTCAACCGGGTCATGACCGAAGACCTCGACGTGGCCCGGCACTACTTCTTCCGCGGGTTTTCCGGCAGGCATGCCGCGGCCCGGTTGCTGTTGTCCCGCACCGAAAGGGAGCTGCGCGTGGTCATCGCCGACCCGCGCGACGAGGGCGCCATCAGCGGCAGGGCGCGGTATCTCCTGCGCAGCGAGGAAGCGGGCATGGACTACGAGACGATCCAAAAGCGGCTCTACGACGAGATCAGCATCGGCCTGGTCGGGCTGTTCCTGGCCCGCAGCCGGTGCTCGCTGGTGGACATCACCGTCGTCGCCGATCCGCCGCTGGACCGGCTCGAAGTGTTCGACGAGAGCGTTTGGGTGACCTTGTACAGCGACATCCGCGGTGCGACCACGCTGTATCCGCGAACGTTGCGATTCAGCGAAGGATCCTTTCTGTACAACAAGGAACGCTCGGAATTCCTCCGGGTTTCCCAGTCCCGGTCCGGACGGCACTTCCGCATCTCCACCTCGACGACGAGGGCGGATTTCCTGGCACTGTACGAAAAGATCACCGGTTCTCCCCTGCCCGAAGAGAACTTCCTCGAACTGGAGGCGAAATTCCATGCCTTCCGGAAGGAGTTCACCACACTCGCCGAGCTGAACCCCTGACTTCTCGGCACCGAAGAGCACTAGAACTGAGGAGCTGAAGTTGCTCACTCGTTTGTCCCCCCTCACCCAGCTGGCCGCGTTGCTCCGCACCACGGATCTTCCGCTGGCGCAGCATTGGCAAGTCGTCGACGAGATCTTCCGGGACTGGACCTCGAGACCGGATCTGCGCACCGATCTCCGGCGGCATCTGGATTCGCTGAGCCCGGACGAGGCGAGCGCGGTACTCGAACGATCCCGCGAAACGACCACCCACTTCGCCTGGTGCCTGCTCGACTCCCCGACGGATCCCTTTTCGATCTGGCTTCACGAGTACAAGGCACCGGAGGACTGGCGCGAAGGTTACGCCGACTCCGTGCACAACCACAGATATCACTTCTGCACCACGCTCCTCCGCGGTAACTATGTCCACGAGCGTTACTCGACCCTGCGAGATCAACTTTCCGGATTGATCACATCGGTTCGGTTACGACGTAGCACGCTGTGTCAGGCGGGGTCGGTAGGCGTCATGTACGCGGACGAGTTCCATCGGATTCCCGAAGCCACCGAAGGGACTATGACGTTTTTGGTGAAATCACGCCCAGTAAGCGAGTTCAGTCTTTCCTATGACCCGAAGACCGGAATCGGGCATCGTCACGTTCCGGTGGAGGTCCGATTGGGGGACCTGGCCGCCCGCATCTAACTACACACCGCCGTCGAAGGCGCATACCATTACTCCACCCGTAAGCGGGATCGGAGAGGTGTATGCGCGCGCGAAAGAGCACGATTCCTTCCCAGACCATTGACGCCGTCGAGCAACGCGTCCGGCAACTGTGCTGGAGATATGCGGACAAACTGCAGTTCCACGGCTGGCACCACGTGAGTTTCGTCCGGGCGAAGGCCGCGGGATTCGCCGAACACAACGGTGCTGATCGCACCGTCGTCGAGGTGGCGGCACTGGTGCACGACGTGAACTACATCGTGCTCCGGAACTCCCCCGCGGCCGCCGGGCGAGACCTCCGGATGGGCATCCTGCGGGAGTGCGGTGTCGAGGACACCGTGGCGCGGTGGATCGACGACATCGTCGACGAAGCCGAAATGGCCACCCGCGGCCGTCACATCTCGCTGGAGGCGCAGGCGTTGAGCGACGCCGACACGCTGTTCAAGGCGCTGCCGGTGACGCCCGTCGTGCTCGCCCATCGCTATCTACGGGAGAACGGGCTGAGCCTGCGCGAGCTGGCGCACAAGATCGTCGGCGAACAGCGGGACATCCACGACAGTGGCTACTACTTCTACAACCCGAAGGCCGCGGAGACCTACTCCCGGTGGGCGCTGGCGAATCTTCAGCTGTGGCAGTGCATCAAGGAAGCCGTCGACGATCCGACGGTCGTCGAACTCCTTGACGCGGTGCACGCCGTGGACGACATGGACTTCGAAGCGGAACCGGCGGCCTCCTAACGCTGTCCGTAGCCGCGGAGTTTCTCCACGACGTGCTCGATCTCGGCAGGCGGGAGCAGGTTCGGTGTTCCCGCCGCCCGCGCCATCAGCCAGACCTGGCAGACCCATTCGAGCTGCTGGGCCCGGCTGTACGCGGAGCCGAGGCCGTCGCCGAAGGTGATCGTGCCGTGGTTGGCCAGCAGGCAGCCTCGGCGGCCCGCCAAGGCCTCCAGCATGGCCTTGGCGAGCTCTTCGGTGCCGTAGGTCGCGTAGGACGCGACGCGGGCCGTCGGGCCGATCGCGGCGAGCATGTAGTGGATCGGCGGCACCTCGTCGACGAGGGTGGAGACGGCCGTGGCGTGCACGGAATGGGTGTGGACCACGGCGGAGACCGCCTTACCCTCCGGATCCGCCGCTTCCCGGTACACGGTGAGGTGCATCGGGAGTTCGCTGGTCGGTTTGAGCGAGCCGTCGACGACCTCGCCGTCGAGGCGGACCACCGGCACGTCTTCCGGCCGGAGCCCGGCGTAGTCGACCCCGGTCGGGGTCACCGCTACCAGATCGCCCTGCCTCGCGGAGACGTTGCCGGACGTGCCGACCACGAGTCCGTCCGTGGTCATCCGGCGGGCGAATTCACAGACCGCCGCGCGTTCTTCGGCCAGGATCACCGTCACAACCTCCACAGTCCACGGGCCGCGGCCAGCGAGGCCTGATAGTCGGCGTAGCCCTGCTCGTAGAACCCTACGTTTTCGGGACGGACCTCGACGACACGCGCGCTTTCCGCCCACAGGTCCCTGTCGACCGGTTCGCCGAGGGCGTCCGCGGCGACGATCACCGCACCCCGCGCGCCGACGCCGGGATCGCCGGGGATCACGATGGGTCGTCCGAGCACGTCGGCGAAAATGCGGGTCCACGCGAGCGAGCGGACCCCACCGCCGCAGGCGTACAAGGTGCCGGTGAGCCCGGCCGCCTCGAAGCAATGCCTTGCCGCGTAAGCGATCGACTCGCACAGGGCGCGGACGATGTCGCCACGCTCGCTCTCCAGGCTCAGCCCGGCGAACTGCGCCCTCGCCGACGCGTCGACGAACGGCGCTCGTTCACCGGACGCGGAAAGGAACGGCAGCGCCCGGACCCCGCCCGCGCCGGGTTTGCTCGCGTCGAGCAGCGGGCCGATCTCCTCGACCGCGATGCCGAACAGACGGCACACCCAGTCGATACCCGCGGTGCCGACCATCGCCGGCATCGCTCGCAGGAACTCACCTTCCTCCGGGGTGCAGAGGAACATCCCCGCCGGCTCGCCCTCCGGATCGAACATCGCCGAGTCGGTCAGTACCTGGCAGGCGAGGGTGGTTCCGGCCGTGAGGATGCCGTCGCCCGGCCGCCGCACGCCGGCGCCGATGGCGCTCGCGGGCAGATCGAACGGACCCGCCGTGACCGGCAACCCGACGGGAAGACCGAGCAATCCGGCCCCGCGTTCGTCCAAGCGGAACACGGTCTTCGGCGCCGCCGGTTCCGCGAACAGGTTCCGGCGGTGGGAGAGGCCGACGGCCGCGATGGCGGCTTCGTCGTAGTGCCGGGTGGACGGATTCAGGAACGGCAGCGAAGCGTCCGACGCATCGACGGTGATCTCGCCGGTCAGCCGCTGGACCACCGCGTCGACGCAGTAACCCGCCACCACCGCCCTGTCGAGTGACTCCGGTTCATGAGTGTCCAAAAAGGACATGATCGCCGCGGCACTGCCGGGGAACATGCCCGACGCGGTGCGTCGGAACACTTCGCGGGACACCCCGTCGGCCTGCCATTTGGCGACCAGCGAGTTCGCCCGCCCGTCGAGCCAGGAGATCGCGGGCCGGACGGCCTCCCCGGATCCGTCGCGCAGCCACAGCCCGTCGCCCTGGCCGGTGAGGGCCAGCGCGGTGACCGGACCGTCGAGCCCGGCGGCGACCTCCCGCACCACCGTCGCCACGGTGCCGAGTACCTGGTCGAGGTCCTGCTCGACCAGCCCACCCGGCAGATGGTGCACCTCCGACGTGGTGCACGCGCTCGCCACCGACATCCCGGCCTTGTCGAAGACGACCGCCTTGGTCAGTGACGTGCCGATGTCGACGCCGATGATCATGGCCGCCGGACCTCGGGGTTCGCCAGGTTCGCGAGCGCTTCCCCACGGACGTACCGGCCGACTTCGGCGGCGACGATGCTCGCCGCCCGCTCCGCCGTCTGCCTGCTCGCTCCGGCGAGGTGCGGTGTGGCGATCACGTTCGGCGCGTCTCGCAACGCCCAGTCCGCGGGCGGTGGCTCGATGTCGTACACGTCGAGCGCCAGCGCGCCGAGCCGCCCCGAACGCAAGGCTTCCGGAAGCGGCGAATAGTCCAGGAGCCCGCCGCGCGCGGTGTTGACCAGCACCGCTCCTTCCGGCAGCAGCGCGAGTTTGCCGGCGTCGATCAGATGCCGGGTCTCCTCGGTGAGCCGGGCGTGCAGGCTCACCACGGAACTGCGGCGCAGCAGGTCGTCCAGTTCGACGAGTTCGGCACCGTCGGCGGCGATACCGGCCGGATCGGCGAACGGATCCGCGACCAGCACCTTCGAGCCGAACGCGATGAGCACCTTGGCCACCCGCGAACCGATCGCGCCGTAGCCGACCAGTCCGACGGTGGTCCCGTCGAGTTCGAGGCCGGTCTGGTCGTAGGCGTAGTAGTCGCCGCGCCAGGTCCCGCCCAGCAGTTCGGCCGAAGACGTCGAGATCCGGCGCATCGCGGCGAGGATCATCCCGACCGCGAATTCGGCGGCAGCGCCGGCGTTGCGGCCGGGCGCGTACGTCACCGCGACCCCGGCCTCGGTGGCCGCGGCGAGATCGACGTTGACCGGACCGCCCCGGCACACCGAGAGGAGCTTGAGGTCCGGTGCGGCGGCGAACACCTGCTTGGTGAAGGGTGCCATCTGGGTCACCGCGACCTCGGCACCCGCCACGGCCTCGATCACCTGCTCCTCGGTGCCACTGGCCTCGTGCACGTTCGCGATCGGGCCGAACGGCTCCACCGGCCACGGCAGCGTCAGCTCCGAGAACTCGTGCCCGGCGCCGATTTCGGCACGGACGGCGTCGGCCAGCAGGCCGGTGCCGACGAAATGGTCTCCCGCAGCGAGTATCCGCAACTCTGCGTCCTCTCTCCGTGCCCGCATCGGGCGCTTCTCAGTGTCTGTTGGTGAACCCGCCACCGCAATCGAGACGGATCGCGGCTACGCCGCCAGGTTCAGTGGGCTTTCTCGTATTCGGTGATGTGCGCGACCTTGCTCGCACTGGCCGAGGCCGGGTCGAAGCGGTAGCCGACCCATTCGGCGACGATCTTCTTCGCCAGTTCCGGGCCGATCGCGCGGGCGCCGAAGGTGATCACCTGGCAGTCGTTCGATTTGACCGACCGCTCGGCCGAGTACGAGTCGTGCGCCACCGTGGCCCGGACCCCCGGGACCTTGTTCGCCGAAATGGCCATGCCGATCCCGGTCCCGCAGACCAGTACGCCGCGATCCGCCTCGCCCCGCGCGATCGACTCCGCCGCCGCGAGGCCGAGCAACGGGTACGCCCTGTCGTCCGAACCGTCGGCGACGCCGAGGTCGGTGACCTCGTCCACCCGTTCGTCGGCGAGGAGCAGGTCACGCAACTGGTCCTTGAGCGCCACCCCGGCGTTGTCCGCCGCCACCACGATCCGCATTCAGTCGTCCTTTCCCAGAGCCTGGCCGACCGCGGTGACGAGCAGCGCGAACGAGGTCGCCCCCGGATCCGGGTGCCCCTTGCTCCGCCGCGCCAGCCGCGCCGCCCTTCCCTTGGCCGGTAGCAGGTCCGCCGTGGCCTCGGCCGCGCTCACCGCGACCTGGGCCGCCTTCTGCCAGGCCTGCGGGACGTCCGCACCCGCCACGGCCTGTTCGCGCAACGCCAGCCGGAACGGCTCGATGGCGTCGAGCATCGTCTTCTCGCCGGGCTCCGCCTTGCCCAGTTCGACGAACGCCGTCACGGCACCGTCCACGGCGTCCGCGAGGGCTTCCACGGTGACGTCGCCTTCGGACCGGCCTCGCAACCCCGCGCCGGTTTCCGCCAGCAGGACCCCGTACAGCGCGCCGGACGCTCCGCCCGCGGCGTCGGCGAACGCCGTCCCGGCGGCCAGAAGCGCGGAGGAGAGTGAATCGCCGTCGCGCCGGGCGGCGACCGCTGCCCGCATTCCCCTGGTCATGCCCAGCCCGTGGTCGCCGTCGGCCGCGACGGCGTCCAACCTGCCGAGTTCGGCTTCGTTGGCCTCGATGTCGTGCAGTGCCGCCGTCAAGGCGCGGTCCACCACGCCCCGCCCCGGCTCGGTCTCCGCGAGCAGTGAGTCCACTGTGGACTCCAGCGGGACCTGTGCCAGCGCGGCACCGGTGCTCCGGTAGCCCGGGGTGTCGCAGGGCGCGGCGTACAGCTCGGCGAGTTCGTCGTCGAGCACCAGGATCGACAGCGAGACGCCTGCCATGTCGAGCGAGGTGACGAATTCGCCGACCTCGGTGTGCAGCGGACTCAGCCCCGCCGCGGCGAGCCTCTCGTGCACTCGGGTGTAGGTCGCGAACATCTCTTCGTATTTGGTGCGGCCCAGCCCGTTCAGCAGGACCACCACTCGCCCGTCGCCTTCCGGCAGTTCCGGGAGGAGGCCGTCGACCAGCTCGTCGGCCAATTCACTGGCGCTCAGCCTGCCGACGGTGCGCACACCGGGCTCGCCGTGGATACCGAGCCCCAGTTCCATTTCGCTCTCACCGACGGTGAACAGCGGCGCGGAGGCGCCGGGGAGCGTGCATCCGCCGAACGCCACCCCGAAGGTCCGGGTGCGCGCGTTCGCCTTCTCCGCCACCGCGTGGACGGCGGCCAGGTCGTCACCGCGTTCGGCGGCGGCACCCGCGATCTTGAAGACCAGGAAATCGCCCGCGACGCCACGGCGTCGTTCCGGCGCGTCGGCAGGCCCGCTCGCGATGTCGTCGGTGACCAGGATCGTGCGGCTTTCGACGCCTTCGGCCGCCAGCCTGCGGGCGGCGAGGCCGAAATGCAGCACGTCGCCCTGGTAGTTGCCGTAACCGAAGAGCACGCCGGCACCGCTCTCCGCGGCCAGCGCCGTGCGGTAGACCTGCTCGGCGCTCGGGCTGGTGAACACGTCGCCGACCACCGCGCCGTCGGCGAGGCCGGGGCCGACCAGTCCGGCGAACGCGGGATAGTGCCCGCAGCCGCCGCCGATCACCACCGCGACCTTGCGTTCGGACTCTTCCCGCCGCAGTACGCCATAGGCGCCGGGAACCTTGCGCACCGAACGTCCGTAGGCGGTGACGAATCCGTCCAGCCAATCGCGTTTGAACGTCTCCGCGGTACCCAGGACCGTCATCGCCCGCTCGCTTCCGCGAACTCGCCGGACAGGTACGCGAGCAGCTTGCGCCGTACGTCGTCGTTGTTCTCGGCCACCTCGGCGGCCAGTTCCAACGCGTCCGGCTTCGGCGGGTACACCGGATTCGGCAGCGCGATCACGGTGAGCCCGGCGGCGGCCGCCGCGCGGATACCGTTGCTGGAGTCCTCGACGCCGAGGCATTCCTCACCGGAGCGGCCGAGCCTGGCGGCGGCTTCGAGATAGACGTCCGGACTGGGTTTCCCCCTGGCGACCTCGGCACTGGAGACGGTCGCGGCGAACTCGCCCATGAGCCCGTGCTTGTCGAGCACCGCGTCGATCACCCGGCGGGCGGCCGAGGACGCCAGCGCGACCGGCACCTTCGCGCTCACCTCGCGGACCATCTCGCCGGCGCCGGGCAGCAAGGGCGCCTCCCCCGCCTCGATCGCGGCGATCATGCCGTCCACCACGGCACGCTCGACCTCGACCGCGCTTTCCGGTGTCCCGGAGCGCTTCGCGAGGTAGGCCGCCCATTCGGGCGCGCTCATCCCCTGCACGGACGCGGTGTCCTCAGCGGTCCATTCGGTCCGGTGCCGGGCGGCGTACGCCACCCAGTTCTCTTCCCAGAGGTGTTCACTGTCGACGAGGACACCGTCCAGGTCGAACACCACCGCGGCGAGTGCCATCCGGCATCTCCTTTCACATCGATGCTGTTAAGTTAACATCGATGATGTGATGTTGACAAGGTCCGAGGAGGGATCACGTGGGCGCACGGTTGTTACTGGCCCGGCACGGCCAGACCGAATGGCATGCCGAGAACCGGTACGCGGGCAGCAGCGACGTGGCGCTGACCGAAGAAGGACTCAGGCAGGCGGACGAGCTCGCCGGATTCGCCGCGGCGGCCGGGCCGTCGGCGGTGTTCTGCTCACCGCAGAGCCGCGCGCGTCGCACCGCGGAGCCGTCCGCCAAGGCGCTGGGGGTGACGCCGCGAGTGGTGGACGAGCTGCGTGAAGTCCACTTCGGACTGATGGAGGGTCGCACCAGGGAGGAGCTGGCGGCGACGGATCCCGAGGCGGTCACGAGGTTTCTCGCGGATCCCGTCACCGGCGCCTTCCCCGGCTCGGAGCCTCCCGAGGAGGCGGCCGCGCGCGGCGCGCGGGCGCTACGCGGGATCGCCGCCGAGGTTCCGGGCGAGACGGTGCTCGTCGTCGCGCACAACACGCTGATCAGGCTGACCTTGTGCGCACTGTTGGGCATTCCGCTCGAGACCTACCGCACGGTGTTCCCGCGACTCGACAACGCGGCAGTCACCGAGATCGCGATCGACGGCACGCGCACCGGCCTGCTGCGCCTCAACCAGCCGGCGCGCACGCGATACTGGACACCATGAGCGATGAGAAGACGGCCGGTGCGAGCGCACACTCCCGTAACACGCGCCAGCAGCAGATCACCGAACACGTCTTCAAGACCGGCTCAGCCACCATCTCCGACCTGGTGGAACTCACCGGTGTCAGCACCATGACCGTGCACCGCGACATCGACGAGCTCGTCCGCCGCGGCCTGCTCCGGAAGTATCGGGGCGGGGTGTCCGCCATGCCGTCGACGGTCTTCGAAAGCAACGCCGACTATCGGATGAACGTGCATTCGGAGGAGAAGGCGGCGATCGCCGCGCACGCGCTCGCCCGCGTCGAACCGGGGATGTCGATCCTGCTCGACGATTCCACGAGTGCCCTCGCGCTGGCGAAGATGCTGCACCGGGTCACCCCGCTGACCGTCGCGACGAACTACCTCGGCGCCATCGAACTGCTGAAGGGGGTCCCCGATCTGCGGCTCATCTGCATCGGCGGCGACTACTCGGCGACCCACGACTCGTTCCTCGGCATGCAGAGTCTCGAAGCGATCGAGCGGATCAACGTCGACGCGACCTTCGTTTCGACGTCGGCGATGAACACGCGGATGACCTTCCACCAGGAGCCGGAGATCGTGATGCTGAAGCGCGCGATGCTCGCGAGCGCGCGGACGAAGGTGCTGCTGATGGACCACAGCAAGACCGAACGCGCGGCGTTGCACCGGCTGGCGCCACTGAGCGACTTCGACGTGCTGATCGTCGACGACGGGGTGGAGGACCACCTGGCCGAGGAGATGCGGAGCCAGGTGGAAGTGGACGTCGCGGAAGTCTGAGCCCCCGCCCCAGCCCCAATAACCGGGCCGATGGGCGCTTTCCCCGCATCTCACGCGGCGAAGGGCGCCTTCCTCACATCTCACGCGGCGAAGGGCGCCTTCCCCACATCCCACGCAGCGAAGGGCACTTTCCTCACATCGCATGCGGCGATGGGCGCCTTCCCCTCACCTCACCGCACGCCGCGAAGGACGCTTTCCCCACATCCCACGCAGCGAAGGGCGCTTTCCCCTCATCGCATGCGGGGAAAGGGCCCTTCAGCCCCCCGCCTCCGCCCCGGCGCGCGAGGCTAACACGGAAATCCACCGATGTAACATCTTGAAAGTTAAGTTAACACGATCCATGATACGCTGAACACGACGTCATGGAGGCGTGCATGAACCAGATGACATCGCCGTTATCGCGATCCGGGAGCGGGTTCTCCCGTTTGCTCGACCGTTGGGGCCTTCCCGCCCCGCTGTTCCTCGGCTATGCCGGGCTGCTGCTGTTCATGATCGGCGACGGGGTCGAGTCGGGCTTCATCGCGCCGTTCATGGCGAACAACGGCGCGGGCAGCGAGATCAAGGCTTCGTACGTGATCACCGTGTACGGCGTCGCCGTGATGCTGGCGTCGTGGCTGTCGGGCGCGCTCTCGGATCTCTGGGGACCGCGTCGCGTGATGATGATCGGCCTGGCCATCTGGCTGGTGTTCGACGTGCTGTTCCTCGCGGTCGCGGTATCCGGCGAGAACTACCCGCTGATGCTGGTGTTCTACGGCCTCCGCGGGTTCGGCTATCCGATGTTCGCGTTCGGTTTCCTGGTCTGGATCACCGCGGTGGCACCGGTCGCGCGGCTCGGCGCGGCGGTGGGCTGGTTCTACTTCGCCTTCACCGGCGGGCTGCCGACGCTGGGCGCGCTGGTGGCGAGCTTCACCAACCCGGTGCTGGGCCAGTACGGCACGCTCTGGGTGTCGGTGGCGCTGCTCGCGGTCGGCGGGTTGCTGGCGATCTTCGGGGTCCGGCAGCGGACGGGATACACCCGGCTCGCGCCGCCGGACGTGAAACCGGTGCAGAGCCTGGTCTCCAGCGTGTCGATCGCGTGGAAGAAACCGCGCGTCGGCGTCGGGATGCTCGTCCGGGTCATCAACACCGCGCCCGAGTTCGGCATGCTGGTGTTCTTCCCGACCATCTTCATCGAGGGCATCGGGTTCGGGGAGAGCCGCTGGCTTCTGCTGGTCTCGGTCATCTACGGCACGAACATCTTCTTCAACCTGATCTTCGGCGTGCTGAGCGACCGGATCGGCTGGCGCACCACGATCTTCTGGTTCGGCGCGATCGGCTGCGCGATCTCGATCCTGCTGCTGTACTTCGTCCCGATCGCCATGGGCGCCGAGTACTACTGGCTCGCGCTGCTCGTCGGCGCGCTGTACGGTGCCACGCTCGCCGGGTTCGTGCCGATCTCGGCGCTGCTCCCCTCCCTCGCCCCGGAGAACAAGGGCGGGGCGATGGCCCTGCTGAACCTGGGCGCGGGCGCGGCGGCGTTCGTCGGCCCGGCGATCGTCAGCGTCTTCCTCGGGCCGCTGGGCGCGGCCGGGGTGGTGATCGTCTTCGCGGCGCTGTACCTGGTCGCGGCGGTCATGGTGCGGTACCTGAAGCTGCCGGAAGAGACGGCGAAGGCGATCGAAGAAGACAAGAGCCTGCAACAAGTCGGAGAGAAGGTCGCCACCACGTGAACGAGCCCGTCACGATCGGCATCGACGTCGCCACCGCGGGGGTCCGCGCCCTCGCGGTGCGCGGCGGCACCGTCCTCGCCTCGGCCGCCGAGCCCCTGCCCGCACCGGTCCGCGACTCCCGCGGGTACAGCGAGCAGGACGCCCGGTCCTGGTGGCCGACGGTGGAGACGGTGCTGGCGAAGGTCACCGGCGAGCTGCCGGGCAAGGGCGGCGAGGTCGCCGCGGTGGCCATCGCCGCGACGTCGGGGACGATCGTCGGGGTCGACGCCTCGGGCGCGCCGGTCACGCCCGCGCTGATGTACGACGACAGGCGCGGCGCGGCCCTCAACCGCGAGGCCGCCGAACTCGGCGAGGATCGCTGGCGACGGCTCGGTTCCGGGGTGTCGGCCACGGCCGCGCTCGGCCGGATCGCCTGGCTGTCCGCACACGTCCCCGACGTCGCCGGGATCCGGCACACACCGGAGCTGATCGCCGCGAAACTCACCGGCGGGCCGGTGGCGACCGATTGGTCGCATGCGTTGAAGAGCGGCTACGACCCGCTCGCCCTCGAATGGCCTTCCGAGGTTTTCGACGCCTTGGGCGTGCCGGAGCACCTGCTCCCGCCGGTGGTCGCCCCGGCCACTGTGCTCGGCACGGTGACCCGTCCGGTCGCCGGGCTCCCGGCGGGTTGCCCGGTCGTGGCCGGGATGACCGATGGCTGTGCGGGTCAGCTCGCGGCCGGGGCGGTCACCCCGGGCAGATTCGTCGGGATCCTCGGCACGACGTACGTGCTCAAGGGGGTCACCGAGACGTTGGTGCCGGATCCGACCGGCGTGCTGTACAGCCACCGTCATCCCGACGGCTGGTGGCTGCCGGGCGGCGCGTCGAACACCGGCGGCGAGGCCGTGGCCGGAGAGGAGCGGCTAGCCGAACTCGACGCCGCGGCAGCCGAGCTGGGCCCGGCCAAAGCGATCGCGTATCCGTTGCGACGTAAGGGCGAACGCTTCCCGTTCACCAGAGCGGAGGCGGAGGGATTCGTCTCCGGCGAGCCGGACACGGTCGAGCTGCACCGGGCCCGGCTGGAGGGGGTCGCCTTCCTCGAACGGCTGGCACTGGACCACCTTCGCCGCCTCGGGGTCACGATCACGGAGCCGCTGCTGGCGGCGGGCGGCGGCAGCAAGAGTCCTTTGTGGACACAGATCAGGGCGACCGTCACCGGGCTCGGTCTGCGGGTCTCACCGCGGGCCGAAACGGGGTATGGCGCCGCGCTGCTCGCCGCGGCCGGGATCCTGCCGGGCGGGCTCACCGAAGCGTCCGAAGGGCTCGCCGAGGGAACACTCGTCGAGCCCGACGAACGGGAGAGCGGCGCGCTCGCCGAGTCTTACCAGCGGTTCTGCGCCGAACTGCACACCCGGGGCTGGATCGACGACGAACTGTTCGCCGCCGTCCAGCACTGAGCCCTCGAAAACCGCTGATCAGGAAGGGCGTGGGCCATTGTTCTCGGTAGGGGCCGGCTTCTGCGCGGCCTCCGGTTTGGCGGCTTCGGCGTCGGGGGCGGGCGCCAGCAGCCGGATGGCCTCCTGGACGGCGACGTCCGTGGCGGAAAGCCGTTCGGCGACCTTCGTCCGGAGTTCCATCGCGAGCTTCCGGGCCTGCTGAGCCTCGGTCTGCTGGGTCTTCGCGTCGGCGAGAGCCTCCGCGACCTGCTCCTGCTTCGCCGCGATGTCCTCGGCCGAGGACTTCTCCGATTTGGCGATCTTCTCCGCCGAAATCCGCTCGGCTTCGGCACGCTTTTCCGCCGAGACCCGGTCTGCTTCCGCGATCTTGTCCGCAGAGGCCTTCTCCGCCTCCGCGCGACGAGCCGCCGAAGCCTCCTCGGCCTTCTTGTCCGCGGCCGCGCGGGTCCGGACACTCTCCATGTCCAGATCCTTGCGCTTCTGCGCCGCCTCGGCGTTCAGCCGCTCGATCTCGGCCTTGGCGTCCGCGAGCAACTTCTCGCGCTCCGCCTGGGCGTCCTTGGCCGCTTTGTCGATGGCGCGCTGGGTCTCGTGCGCGTACTTGTCCGCTTCGGCCCGGGTCGACTTGGCGTCCGCTTCCGCGGCGGCCTTGAGGTCGGCGATCTCCTCCTCGGCGAGCTGCATCATCATGCGGACGCGCTCGGCCATCGCGCCGGCGCCGGACGGACTCGAGCTCATCCGCACCAGCGCGGCCTTGGTCTCGTCCAGTTCCTTCTGAGCGTGGCCGAGCGCCTTGGTGAGTTCGGCGGCGGTCGCCACGGCCTCGTCGCGGTTGCGCGAGAGCTGCTTGAGTTCGGTCGACAGTTCGGCGAGCCGCTCGTCGACCTGACGCTTGTCGTAGCCGCGGACAGAGCCCGCGAACTGGGGCGATTTCGCTGAGGGCGCCTGAGGCGCCGACTTCTCAGGAGCGACCATGGCGGCCACCTTAATGAGCGGGGGCCAGTCGAGTAGTACCGCCAAACGGCTGCACTCGGCGCGCGACCGGTCGATCACATGGCATCCTGCATTGTTGACAGGTCGTAAGCAGGGGAGGCCAGGTTGGACATCTCGGCGATCCTCGACGACATCCGGGAGCACTGGCACGTCTACGCCACGATGCCGTTCATCGCCGCGCTCATCGGCTACATCACCAAACGCGTCGCCATCGAGATGATGTTCCGCCCGCTCGAATTCGTCGGGATCAAACCCTTCCTCGGCTGGCAGGGGGTCATCCCGGCCAACTCTCGCCGGATGGCGACCACCGCCGTCGACCTGCTGACCAAGAACCTCGTCGATCCGCAGGAGATCTTTTCGCGGCTCGATCCCGACGAGGTGGTCAAGGAGCTGGAAGAACCGCTTCTCAAGGCGGTCGAGGACGTCACCCGTGAGGTGATGGAGCAGTACCAGCCCCGGCTGTGGGAGCTGCTGCCGACACGGGCGCAGCGGATGCTGGTCGACCAGGTCCGGGTGCAGGCGCCGAAGGTCGTCGCCCGGCTGATGCGCGAGGTGTCGACGAACATCGACGAGGTCCTCGACGTCAACGAGATGCTGATCAACGCGATGGTCCGGGACAAATCGCTGACCTGCCGCCTGATCAAGGAGGTCGCGACCCCGGAACTCCGGTTCATCGCCCGGTCCGGGATCTACTTCGGCTTCGTGATCGGCCTGGTCCAGTTCATCGTGTGGGCGCTGACGAAGCAGCCGTTGATCATGCCGATCTTCGGTTTCGTCACGGGTTTCGTCACAGACTGGCTGGCCTTGAAGATGATCTTCTATCCGCGTGAGCCACGCCGGTTCCTGTTCTTCAGCTGGCAGGGCATGTTCCAGAAACGCCGTCAGGCGGTCGCCCGCGATTACGGCGCGCTGATCGCGGACGAGGTCCTCACCGTGCGGAACGTGATGGAGGCCGTGCTCACCGGGCCGAAGTCGGACAAGCTGTTCTCGATGATCACCCGCGAGGTGCGGCGGACCATCGACGCGCAGGCGAGTATCGCGAAACCCTTGGTGGCGCTGACCGTCGGCGGCAAGCAGTACCAGGAGATGAAGCAGGCCGCGGCGGAGAAGGCGATCGCGTACCTCCCCGAAACGGTGAAACACGTGGAGAGCTACGCCACAGACGCGCTCGACGTGCGCAACACGATCGTCGTGAAGATGCAGCAACTGACCCCGCTCGAGTTCGAAGGGATCCTGCGACCCGCCTTCCAGCAGGACGAATGGAAGCTGATCGCGGTCGGCGCGGTGATCGGCGGGCTCGTGGGTGAACTTCAGGTCCTGCTACTACTCCATTGAGGACCGGCGGCTAGGTTCCCCTCAAGCGAGACGCGGGAGGGGCTGCGAGTGAACGCCGTCATCGCCGACCTCGGCGAGCACTGGCAGGTATACGTCACCATGCCGTTCATCGCGGCGTTGATCGGCTACGTCACCAAACGTGTCGCCATCGAGATGATGTTCAAACCGGTGGAATTCGTCGGCGTCAAACCGTTCCTCGGCTGGCAGGGAGTCCTGCCGGCGAACGCCGAGCGGATGGCTGCCACCGCCACCGAGATGCTGACGAGCAACCTCGTCGACCCGAAGGAGATCTTCGCCAGGCTCGACCCCGCTCAGGTGGCGAAGGAGATCGAACAGCCGCTGCTCCGCGTCGTCGAAGACGTCACCCGCGAGGTGATGGAGCAGTACCAGCCCCGGCTGTGGGAGGTGCTGCCGAACTCCGCCCAGCAGCTGCTGCTCAAACGCGTGCAGGCCGAAGCGCCGCGAGCGATCACGAAGATCATGGGCGAGATCGCCGAGAACATCGAGGACGTCCTCGACCTCAAGCACATGGTCGTGACGAACCTGGTGCGCGACAAGGCCTTGCTGAACCGCCTGATCCGCGACATCTCACGGCCGGAGATGCGGTTCATCGCGCGGTCGGGGATCGTGTTCGGCTTCTCCCTCGGCTGTGTCCAACTGCTCGTGTGGGCACTGACGAAGTCGCCGATCGTGCTGCCGCTGTTCGGTATCGGCATCGGCTGGTTCACCGACTGGATCGCACTGAAGATGATCTTCCTGCCGCGTGAGCCGAAACGGTTCTTCGGCTTCTACACCTGGCAAGGCGTGTTCCAGAAACGGAAGGATCAGGTGGCCGCCGACTACGGCGACATGATCGCGCGCGAGATCATCACCATCCCGAACCTGCTCGAAGCCGTGCTGAGCGGGCCGAAGTCGGACAAACTGTTCACGATGATCACCCGCGAGGTGCAGCGGACCATCGACGCGCAGGCCAGTGTCGTCAAGCCGTTCGTCGCGATGGCGGTCGGCAGCAGGCGGTTCCAGGAGATGAAGCAGACGGCGGCGGCGAAGGCGGCGGCGCGGATCCCGGAGACGATCCGGCACGCCGAGACTTACGCGGTCAACGCCCTCGACGTCCGGAACACCATTGTGGACAGAATGCGGCGGCTGAACCCGCTCGAATTCGAGCAGTTGCTGCGCCCGGCGTTCCGGCAGGACGAGTGGAAGCTCATCGCCGTCGGCGCGGTGATCGGCGGCCTCGTCGGTGAACTTCAGGTGCTCCTGCTGCTTCACTGACGGGTACCCGATACCGTTTCCCATCCGCCGGAGCACGAGCGAGGAGGTCCCATGGACGCCGTCCTCGACGACCTCGCCCGGCACTGGTGGCTGTACGCCGCGATCCCGTTCATCGCCGCGTTGATCGGCTACGTCACCAAACGCGTCGCCATCGAGATGATGTTCAAACCGCTCGAGTTCGTCGGCATCAAGCCGTTCCTCGGCTGGCAGGGCGTGGTGCCCAAACACGGCGGGCGGATGGCCGCCGTCGCGACCGAACTGCTGACGTCGAACCTGCTGGACGTCAAAGAGGTCTTCCGCCGGATCGACCCGGCGATCATCACGCGTGAGATCGAGCAACCGCTGCTGCGGGCAGTGGACGAGGTCGCCCGCGAAGTGCTCGAAAAGCACCATCCCAGGCTTTGGGAGGTCATGCCGACGATGGCCCAGGAACTGCTGATCAAGCAGATCCAGGCGGCCACCCCCCGGCTGGTGCGCGAGTTCATGACGGAGATGACCGAGAACCTCGACGAGGTGCTCGACTTCCAGCACATGACCGTCCAGCGGCTCACCAGGGACAGGAAGCTGCTCGTCCGGCTGATCCGCGAGACGTCGCGACCGGAGATGGCGTTCATCGCGCGCACCGGCATCTACTTCGGTTTCGGGCTCGGCGTCGTGCAGGCGATCGTCTGGGCGGCGACGAAGGAACCGTGGGTGCTGCCGATCTTCGGCGGTTGCATCGGGCTGTTCACCGACTGGCTGGCGATCAAGCTGATCTTCGTGCCGCGCGAGCCGGTGCGCGTCGGCCGGGTGATCCTGCAGGGCAAGTTCCAGCGACGGCGGGCCGAGGTCGCGCACCAGTACGGCGAGATGATCGCGAACGAGATCCTCACCGTGCCGAACCTGCTCGACGCGGTGCTGCGCGGGCCGCGGTCGGACCGGCTGTACGCGCTGGTCGAACGGCTCGTGGCGAACGCCGTCGACGAGCAGGCGAGCGCCGCGAGACCGATGGTGGCGCTGGCCGTCGGCGGGCAACGGCTACAGGAGATCAAGCAGGCGGCCGCGCGGAAGGCGCTGGAGCACCTGCCCCCGACGATCCGCTACGCCGAGGGCTATCTGACCGAGGCGATGGACGTCGCGAAGATCGTCGAGCGGCGGATGCTCGGGCTGACACCGCTGGAATTCGAGGGCCTCTTGCGGCCGGCGTTCCGGCAGGACGAGTGGAAGCTCATCGCCGTCGGCGGCGCCATCGGCTTCCTGGTCGGTGAGCTGCAGGTCCTGCTCATGCTGCACTGACTGATCGCCTTTAGCGGGCTAAACGCGATCCGGGGGCCGTGAAGTGGGGCGTTCTCACGTGGTCGCGACACGGGTTGATTACGGTGGTGGGGTGGCGTCCGAACCCCAGCAACTGCCAGCCGTGCACGAGGCGTGGCTTCCGCGTGAGCACGCGCTGCACCGGCCCCGCCACGGCGGCAGGCAGCTGACCGCGCTCATCAGCGCGCTCCTGTTCTTCACGACCCCGGCTCTGCTGTGGGTGTTCGGCGTGCGGCCGGGTGAGATCGAGAACCACAAGCTCGCGGGTTTCCCCGGACTGGACCGCGGCTGGGGCTTCTTCACCGACATGCCGGCCTGGGCCATCGACCAGCTGTCGTTCCGGCCGGGCGCGATCGCCGCCGCCGACGCGATCAGCCGCGGGATCTTCGGCGAAGGTGCCCCGCTCGACCAGCCGCCACCGCAGCAGCAAGCGGGACCGATCCCCGCCCCGCCCGCCCCATCGCCGACCAAGACCGCGCCGACCCAGGGTCCGACGCCGAACGCCGCGTCCGGCTATCGCCGTGTCGTACAGGGCCGCGACGGCTGGCTGTACTACGGCTACGACGCCGACGCGAAATGCGATCCGTCCCGTCCGCTGCCCGAGACCATCGACAAGATCAACGAGCTGCGGCGCGCGGTCGAGCAGTCCGGGCGCCGGTTCGAACTCGTCGTCGCGCCGGACAAGTCGACGATGGTCCCGCAGTTCCTGCCCGACAGCTACCCCGGCAAGGACTGCTCGCGTTCGGCCGAGGCGAGCACCTGGCACCGGATGATCAAGGACGCCCGCGCGATCGACCTGCGGCCCGAACTACGCGCGTCCGAGGGCCGGGTGCTGCATCCGATCTACCCGTCCAACGACACGCACTGGGCCGACGAGGGCGCGCTGGTGATGACGCGCGCCATCGCGAACGCGATCAAACCGGGCGTCACGCAGACCTGGGTCAGCGTGCCCGTCGGCCAGTACGACACGGTCGCGGATCTGCCGCCGCTGATCAACAAACAGGGCACCAAGACGAACACGCTCTACAGCCTCCGCCCCGACGGCGTGGTCGAGCGCGCGGGTGAACCCAACGGCGACATCGACCGGCCGGTGTACCGCACGGCCAGCCCGCTGATCGGGACCGTGGACGACAAGATCCTGATCTACGGGGACTCGTTCACGAAGGCGTCTTCGCGCTACCTCTCCGGCGCGTTCACGAACCTGACGATGCTGGCGCACTTCACCCAGAAGACGTCGCAGGCCGAAGCCGTCGACGCTTTCGTGAACGCGAACGTGGTCGTCCTCGAAGCCGTGGAACGCAGTGTCGCCGGCGGTCAGCTGGCGTTCATCGACCCCGGGTTCATGGAAGCGGTCAAGAAGGCGCTCGCCGAGAACCCGATCCGCTAGCGCAGGGCGGGCTGCGCGGGTTGCGCCGTCGCGGTCGGTTCGACGCGGACGCGGGTGCTCCGGCCGCGCAGCCACGCAATGAGGCGGCAGACCAGGTAGATCACGAACGAGATCGTCGTGACGAACGCGCTCACCGGCTTTCCCGGCGCGAGCGAAAGGATGATCCCGCCGAGCGCCGCGATCTCCGCGAACACGATCGACAGCACGGTCGCCTTCCACGGGCTGGCCGTGACCCGCGCGGCCGCCGCGGCCGGGGTCACCATCAGGGAGACGACGAGCAGCGCGCCGACGATCTGCACGCCGAGCGCGCTCGAAATCCCGACGAGCACCGCGAAGATCAGCGACAGCAGCCGGACCGGCACGCCGCGGGCCGCGGCGACCGCGGGGTCGACCGTGGCGAACAGCAGCGGCCGGTAGATCACCGCGAGCACCACCAGCACGACGACGGAGGCGCCGACGAGCAGGTTCAGGTTGGTCGAGTCGATGGTGATGATCTGCCCGACGAGGATGCCGAACTTGTTGGCGCTGCGGCCTTCGTAGAACGAGAGCAGCAGCACGCCCATACCGAGTCCGAAGGCGAGGATCACGCCGATCACGGAGTCGCGTTCGGACTCACGGCCGCCGAGGATCCCGATCAGCAGGGCGGCGATCACCGCGCCCGCGAGGCCGCCGAGTTCGACGCCGACGCCGAGCAGCAGCGCGCCCGCCGCGCCGGTGAAGGCCAGTTCGGCGGTGCCGTGCACGGCGAACGACATCCGCCGCATGACCACCAGCGGGCCGAGCACGCCCGCGACCAGCCCGAGTACGGCGGCCGCCAGAAGCGCGGTCTGCACGAAGTCGAGGCCGAGAAGCTCGCCGGTGAGGGCGAAGTCGAACATCTTGTCCACGGTGCTAGCTGGCCTGTTCGTCGATGTGGTGGGGTTCGTCCTCGCACAGCGCGCTCTGCGCCCCGGCGACGTGGATCTGGCCGCCGACCTTGAGCACCTCGATCCGCGTGCCGTACAGCTCGGACAACGTCTCCGAGTTCATCACCTCGTCCGGTTTACCGACCCGGAACTGGCCGTTCACCAGGTACAGCATCCTGTCCACATAGGACAGGATCGGATTGATCTCGTGGGTGACGAACAGGACGGCGGTGTTCGCCGAACGCCGCCGCTCGTCGATCAGTTCGCTGACGGCGCGCTGATGGGCGAGGTCGAGGGAGAGCAGCGGCTCGTCGCACAGCAGGACCTCGGGGTCGCCGACCAGCGACTGCGCGACGCGAAGCCGCTGCTGCTCGCCGCCGGAAAGCCGCCCGACAGGCTGCTTCGCGTAGGCCTGCGCGCCGACGGACTCGATCGCCCGCGAAACCAGCTGCCGTCGTTTCGCGAGGCCGAAGAGCCCCGTTCCCCACCGGTGCCCGTCCAGGCCGAGGCCGACCAGGTCCACCCCGCGCATCGTCAGGCCCTCGTCGAGGGCGCGCTGCTGCGGGATGTAGCCGATCCGCCGGTTCTGCCCGCCGGGCTGCCGCCCCGCGATCTCGACCGTGCCCTCCGGCAGCCCCTGCTGACCGAGCAGCACCTTGAGCAGGCTGCTCTTGCCGGAACCGTTCGGTCCGAGGATCGCGAGGAACTCGCCGGGCTCGACGTCGAGATCGAGCCCGGACCAGAGGGTTCTGGTGCCGAACGCGAGACTCGCCCCGCGGACACGGACCGCGGGGCGCGCCTCGGCAGGTACGGAGCTCACTACTTCAGTGCTCCCGCCAGCGAGTCCACTTCCTTGGTCATCCATGCAATGTAGTCGGTCACACCCTGGGGAAGCGTTTCGGTCACGTCGACGACCGCGACCCCGGCGTTCTTGGCGTCACCGACGACCTGCTGGGTGACCGGGGTGGTGGTCTGCGCGTTGTTGATCAGGGCCTTGACCTGCTTGCCGGAGATCAGCTGCTTGACCTCGTTGAGCGCGGCGGCGGGCACGTCCTGCTCCGCTTCCACGGCCTCGGCGAAGGCGGGCGGAGTCGCGTCGGTGACCTTCGCGCTGTCGAGCAGGTAGTGCGCGACGGGTTCGGTCGCGACGACCTTGGCGTTCGAAGCGCCCAGCCCGGTGACCTTCTTCAGCAGTTCCTGGGTCTTGCCCTTGAACGCGGTCGCGTTGGCGGTGAAGGCGTCCTTCGACGCGGGCTGGATCTCGCCGAGCTTCGCGGCGACCTGGTCGGCGATCTTTTCGACACCGGGCAGGCTGTACCAGACGTGCTCGTTCTCGTTGCCCGTCGCGGCGATGTCGACGGCGACCAACTTCTGGGCGTCGGTGGCCTGGTCGGCGAGCTTCGAGAAGAAGTCGTCGTAGCCGCCGCCGTTGGACAGCGTCAGCTTCGCGTTCTTCGCGGCGATGGCGTCGCTGGCGGTGGTCTCGTAGGAGTGCGGGTCGGCCGAGGGGTCGTGGATGATCGAGGTGACCTCGACCTTGTCGCCGCCGACGGCGGTCACGACGCTGCCCCAGACGTCGGTCGAGGCGACGACCTTGATCTTGTCACCGGCGCCGGGGTTCGCGGCGGACGCGTTCTGCGCGCCGGAGCCGGTCGACGCCTTGTCGCCCGACGCGCAAGCCGTCGCGCCCACGGCGAGGACGGCCAAGGCGGACACAGCCGCGAATACACTCTTGGTACGGCGGGAATTCATCTACTGCACTCCTGCGGATGCCCAGGCCAGGTGTCCCAGATGCCGGGTAATGGAAACCGTTGTCAGATTCAACTGTACCCCATCTGGCTGATACCACTCCATCGATCACTGTCCGCTGTACCCAGGGTCACTCTGAATCGAGACCTGCCACACGTCGGGTGATGCTTCTGGAAAACGTTCTGAACCGTTACGGTTTGCGAATGGGCCGTCCTATCCGCACCAGGAGGCAGGCGACACTGGCGTCGCTGGCCGCAGAGCTCGGTGTGTCGAGGACCACCGTCTCGAACGCCTACAACCGACCGGACCAGCTGTCCCCTGAGCTGCGCCGTCGCGTCCTCGAGACCGCACGGCGCCTTGGCTACCCGGGCCCGGACCCGGTGGCCCGTTCGCTGCGGACGCGCAAGGCCGGCGCTGTCGGCCTTCTGCTCACCGAGAACCTCTCCTACGCGTTCCGTGACCCCGCCGCCATCGGCGTACTCGAAGGACTCGCGCTGGCCTGCGAAGACGCGGGCGTCGGCCTGCACCTCGTCCCGGCGAGCCCGGGCCGCGAGGACGTCGCGGCCGTGCATCGCGCCGGTGTCGACGGCTTCGTCGTCTACTCGGTGCCCGACGACGACCCGCACCTCGGCGCCGTCCTGGAGCGCCCGGTGCCGACGGTGATCGTCGACCAGCCGAGGGTCGACGGCGTCGACCGGGTCGGCCCGGACGACGCGGCCGCGGTCACCGCCATGGCCGACCACCTCATCTCGCTGGGACACCGGCAGATCGGCGTGCTGTGCATGCGGCTGGCCCGCGAGCGCAACGACGACTTCGTCTCCATCCAGCGGCAGAGCGCCGCGCATTTCCACGTCCAGCGGATCCGGCTGGAGGCGCTGGCCGCCGCGTTCTCCTCGGCCGGAGTCGACTGGGCGACCGTGCCGGTGGTCGAGCGCTTCGACCACACGGTGGACGACGGCGCGTCGGCCGCGCGGCAGCTGCTCGACGCGTACCCGCAGGTCACCGCCGTGATCTGCACCTCGGACATCCTCGCGCTCGGCGCGCTGGCCGAAGCCGAACGCCGCGGGCTGCGGGTGCCGCAGGATCTGACGGTCACCGGTTTCGACGGCATCACCGAGGCCGAACGCTCCGGCCTCACCACGGTCCATCAGCCGGTGCTCGAAAAGGGGAAGGCGGCGGGCAAGCTGCTGCTCAGCTCAGCCGACCGGGTCGGGCCGAAGGTGATCACCCTCGCCACCGAACTGCGCGTCGGCCGTACGTCGGCACCGCCACGCACGGCCGAGGAACGCTGGTTCGGGCCGTGACATGAGCCCCGAAGAGTTGCCCTCGACCGGCTCAGCCGGTTCCAATGGGCCGGTGACCTCCATCGACGTACTGCTCAAGCGCAATCAGGAGCTGGGCGATGTCACCCCTGGTGACCGCTCCTCCCCGAGGCCATCGCTCCACGTGACGATTCTGACCTGCATGGACGCCCGTATCCGGGTGTTCGAGATCTTCGGCCTGATCCAGGGCGAATCGCACATCCTGCGCAACGCCGGTGGTGTCGTCACCGACGACACGATCCGTTCGCTCGCGCTCAGCCAGCGGAAGCTGGGCACGCGCGAGGTGCTCATCGTCCAGCACACCGACTGCGGCCTGTCCATGGTCACCGAGGACGATTTCAAGGACGAACTCGAAGCCGCCAGCGGGCTGCGCCCGACCTGGTCGGTCGAGGCGTTCCGCGAGGTCGAGGACAGCGTGCGCCGGTCGGTGCAGCGTGTGCGGCGCAGCGACTTCCTGCCGCACAGGGACAACGTGCGCGGCTTCGTCTACGACGTGAAGACGGGGCGCCTCAGCGAAGTCGCGTAAGGGTTTTAAGCTTGGCCGCGTGGGCGTCGACGCGGTTGTGCTGAGCGAGTGGTTCGACGAGGTGGGACGCGACCTGCCCTGGCGGGAGCCCGACTGCACCGCCTGGGGTGTACTCGTCAGCGAGATCATGTTGCAGCAGACGCCGGTCGCGCGCGTCCAGCCGATCTGGCTCGACTGGATGGCCCGCTGGCCGGTCCCGTCGGCGCTGGCGGCGTCGTCGCAGGGCGAGGTCGTCCGCGCCTGGGGCAAACTCGGTTACCCGCGGCGCGCGCTGCGACTGCATGCCGCGGCGGCCGTCATCGCCGCCGAACACGGCGACGTCGTTCCGTCCGATGTGGACACTCTGCTCGCGTTGCCCGGCATCGGCGCGTACACCGCCCGCGCGGTCGCGGCCTTCGCCTACGGCAAACGGGCGCCGGTGGTGGACACGAACGTCCGGCGCGTGGTGGCCAGGGCGGTACACGGCGCGGGTGACGCCGGACCGCCGTCGAACACCCGCGACATGGCCGACGTGGAAGCGTTGCTACCGCTCGAAGACGCTCCCGCGGCGAAGCTCTCGGCCGCGCTGATGGAACTCGGCGCGCTCGTCTGCACCGCCCGGTCGCCGCGCTGCGCGGACTGCCCGATCTACGACGACTGCGCCTGGCAGCACGCGGGCAAACCCGCCTACGCCGGGCCCGCGAAGCAGGTCCAGAAGTTCGCCGGGACCGACCGGCAGGTGCGCGGGCTGCTGCTCGACGTCCTGCGGGGTACCGAAGGTCCGGTCGAGAAGGCGCGGCTCGACCTCGTCTGGCACGAATCCGGGCAGCGCGACCGCTGTCTCGACTCCCTGCTGGTCGACGGTCTGCTCGAACAGACCGGGGACGGCCTGTTCGCGCTCCCTGGCGAACACTAACGCATTACGACAAAAGTTGGTCAATGGTTGTCATCGGCGCGATGGCGGGTTAGCTTTCCGGCCAAAGCGCATGATGGGAGCTCGCCCGTGGCCGACTTCGACCGACGTACCGCGCTCAAGGGAGGCCTGACGGTAAGCGCCGTCGGGCTACTGGGGACAGCAACGACTTCCGCCGCTTCCGCGGCGACCGGGGTACAGGAACCGCAGATCTACGGCACGGCCGCGTGGGGCGCCCGTCCGCCGAACGGAACGATCGAGGTGCAGGACCACAAACCGACGTACATCGTCGTGCACCATACGGTCGATCCGGGCAATGTCACCGACTACACGCTCGAACACGCCTTCTGGGCGTCGCGCTCGATCCAGAACTTCCACATGGACACCCGTGGCTGGGTCGACAGCGGCCAGCAGTTCACGAACAGCCGCGGCGGGCACATCACCGAAGGACGGCATCGCAGCCTGGAGGTGCTTCGCGGCGGAACGCGGCACGTACTGGGCGCGAACGTGGGAAACCACAACAGCACGTGCATCGGGATCGAGAACGAGGGCCTTTACAGCAAGGAAGACGTCACGCCGGCGCTGTGGGACTCGCTGGTGAAGATGGTCGCCTACATCGCGTCGCAGTACGGGATCAAGCCGGAATTCATCAAGGGGCACCGGGACTTCAACTCGACCGAATGCCCGGGAACCGTGCTGTACAACCGGCTTCCGGAACTGCGGACCGAGGTCGGGAAGCTGCTGGGCTCGGCGTCGCCGAAAGTGGACCTGCTCGAATGGCCGTTGCTCAAACCCGGCGACTCCGGACCACGGGTGCGGACGGCCCAGGAACTCCTGCGGGCGCGAGGTTTCGGCGTTCCCGTCGACGGCGTGTTCGGACAGTCCACAAAGGACGCCGTCGCCGCGGTCGCCGCCCGGCACGGACTCGAGCGCGACGCCTGCGGCGCGACCGCGGCGACCGACGAGACCGGGTTCCTCGGCTCCGACGTCTGGCCGCTGCTCACGCGACCCGGGACCGATCCGCGGGCGCTGAAAGCACAACTCGCCGGCTGAACGGCAACGACGAGAGGATCACGAAGGCGGCGCACCAAGGGAGCAGGAACGTTCCCAGTGGCAGCAGCAGGCCGCCGATGAGCGCTCCACCGGCGACGGCGCCGTTCCAGGCCGCGATCGTGAGCGACTGGGCGGCGTCGGCGGTGGTGCCCGCGATCAGGGCGGTGACGGCCTGGAAAGCGGTCGGGGCACCGCCGAAGGCCAGGCCCCAGAGGCAGGCCGCGGCCAGCACCAGTCCGGGGACGCCGTCACTGAGTCCGATGAGGACGATGGCGGCGGCTGTCACGCCAGTGCAGATCAGCAAGACCGCGCGCGGACGGTGGTCCAGCGCGGCACCGACGGCGACCAGCCCGCCGACCGTGCCGCAGCCGAACACCAGCAGTGCCGCGCCCAGCATCCGCGGCGAGCCCAGTCCGGCGAGGACCGGGCCGATGTAGGTGTAGGCGACGTTGTGCCCCAACGAGAACAGCGCCACCGTCGCCAGCACCGGACGCATCCCCGGCAGCCGTGACGCGGCCAGCGGGCGGGTGGGGCGCGCCGGATCCGCGGGCACGGTGGGCACCGCGACGAGCACCCATGCCAAGAGCGGCACGGAGATCAGTCCCATCGCGGCGAACGCCCAGCGCCAATCGGCCAGTTCGCCGAGCGCGGTACCCGCTGGCACGCCGAGGGCGAAACCGATGGGGGTGCCGGACATGGCAACGGCCAGCGCGCGTCCGGTGAGTCCCGGCGGCACGAGCCGCATCGCGTATCCGGCGACGAGAGACCACATCACGCCGGTCAACGCGCCGGAGACGATCCGCGCGGCCAGGATCAGCGGATACGACGAGGACACGGCGATCACCAGATTGGTCAGCAGAAAGCCGATGATCAGCGCGACGAGCAACTGTTTGCGCGGCACCCGGAGAGTGGCCGTGGTGAGCGGGATCGCGGTGAGCGCGGTGGTGATCGCGTAGACCGTCACCAGCTGGCCGGTCGCCGACGGGGACACCCCGAGATCCGCCGACATGCCCAGCAGCAGACCGGCGGGCAGCACCTCGGTGAGGCAGCCGAGGAAGACCGTCGTCGTCAGCGCGAGCAGCGCCGGGAGGGGCAGCATGCGTCGACGATCTCTCTCGTGGCGCGGCGCGGGATAGTCCCGGGCGGGTATGCCGCGGGGTTATCGGGCGCCGGTAAGGGGTGGGCTGGGTTGGTCGTGAGTGGCGATTCGGGTTGGTAAACCCATAAGCCCACACCACCAAACCCGCCCCCCCCCCCCACCCCCCGGCCCCAGACCCCCCCCCGCAAACACACCCG
>NZ_JBVIRO010000004.1:34964-55318 GCF_055575975.1 Amycolatopsis sp. NPDC033938 | reverse complement strand
CGGGGGTTTAGCGGGGCCACGCTGGGGGGGGGGGTGTTGTGCTGGTGTGGGTCTCTGCGTCACAACCCCCCACCCCCCCACCCCCCACCAACCCGACCGCCCACCCTCTCGCGCGCTCCCTCTCCCCTCCCGGATAACCCCACGGCATGGCGGGCTGGCAGTGCCGCGACCGGCGCGGACGACCGCACGATGGCCGGGCACCATCCCCCGTAGAGAGAAGGCTCGTACATGACCGTGCGGATTCGGTGGCAGGAGCCACTGTGCACCGCGTTGCTCGCCACCACGATGATCGGCACTTGTCAGACCTCGGCGGCGGCTCAGCCGTCACCCGGCAGCGACGGGTACGTGCACGTCTCGCCCGACGGCACCGTTCTCGGCGCCGATCCCTACTACCCGAAGGACGGCAACGGCGGCTACGACGTCTCCGGCTACTCGCTCGCGTTGGACTACGCGCCGTACTCGATGCTGCTGAGCGGCAAGGCGACGATCACCGCGACGGCAACACAGGACCTGAGCCGGTTCAACCTCGACCTTCGCGGTCTCACCGTACGTTCGGTGACCGTCGACGGGGTGGCCGCCGCGTTCCGGCGGGAGGGTGAACACGAACTGGTGATCACCCCACGGAACCCGGTGGCCGAAGGTACGCGGTTCACCGTGGTGGTCGGGTACGACGGGCGGCCGGAGCCGATCGGCACGGCGCGTGGCCGGGTCGGCTGGCTGGCCACGTCCGGTGATTTCGCCGTGGCCACCGGACAGCCGCATTCGGCGATGACCTGGTTCCCCGTCAACGGTACCGAGGTCGACAAAGCGACCTTGCGGGTCTCCGTCACCGTCCTGGACGAATTCTCCGTGACAGGAAACGGTTTCCAGGTCTCCGACCGGCCGGCTGGCTACGGGCGGCACACCGTCACCTGGGCGGAGGACACCGCCCTCGCCCCGAACACGGCGATGCTCGGCATCGGCCGTTGGGAGGTCGAGAGGATCACCCTTCCCGGCGGCCGGACGGCGATCAACGCCTACCATCCGTGCGCCGTCGACAACCGGAAGATCGGCGGACGGCTGCCCGAGGTGCTGGAGTTCCTCACCGGGAAGTTCGGCGACTACCCGCAATCCGCGGCGGGTGGCCTGTTCCTGGACCGTTCTCTCGGCTACACGCACGGCGCGCAGACGCGGCCGGTGTACGGACGCACGGCGACAGTCGCCGATCTCGTGTACGCCACCGCGTACCAATGGTGGGGGGCCGGGGTGAGCGGCAAGATGTGGCGTGACGCGCTGATGCCCGAGTCCATCGCGCGGTACGCGGTCTGGTTGTGGGACGAGGCCAAGAACGGCGTCGACCTGGACCGGCGGTACCGCGATCTGGTCGCCAAGGTGAGCGATGACGCGGCATTCTGGGCGCCCAAGCTCACCGATCCCGGCAAGGGGACCGAATTCGCGCCCACGGCCAAAGCGGTGCTGATGGTGCACGCGCTGCGCCGTCTCATCGGTGACGACGCCTTCTTCCAGATCCTGGCAGACTTCCCGGTGATCAACCCGCAGGGCAACCAGAACTGGCACGACTTCGAGCTCTACGTCTCCGCGATGACCCAGCGCGACCTCGGCGAGTTCAACCACGCGTGGCTCGACGGCACGGTGCGGCCGCCGGACGAGCTCCTCTACCCCGGGAAGTGACAAGACCTCGTGAGTGATTCGGATCGTTAGAACGACCCGAATCACTCACGAGTCTTTTCCAGGTGCGCGGCGTAAACCGGTGCCGTTCTCGCCTCGGCCCAGTACGTTTCGACCACGGCGGCGAGCAGTTCCGCCTGCCGCCCCGCCACGAAGGTCTCGCGATTCCAGGCGAGGACATGCCTGCGTGGCAACACATCCCCGCGCAGCGGCCGGGTGACGATCCCGAGAGCGCGCGGATCACAGATCGGCTGTGACAGGCCGATCGCGCCCGCCCGGACCACCAACAACGCCACCTGCTGCGAAGTCACCTGGTGGGTGACCGACGGGCTGAAGCCGTGCCGCGCGCAGGTGTCGGCGAAATACTTGTTGAACGTGGTCGCCGACGAATCCGACACCATCACCCACGGTTCGTCCCGCAACGCGCCCAGGTCCACGACTTCCTCGCCCGCCAGCGGATGGCCCTCCGGCAGCAGCACGAAGGTCGGCTCGGTCGCCACCACGGCGGTGGCCACGTTCGCCGGGACTTCCAGCTCGTATCCCGGGTATTCCTTGACCAGTCCCAATTCCGCGCGCCGTTGCGCCAGCAGTGGCAGCAGCCGTTCGGGATGGTCGTCGTGCACGACCTGCACCTCGGAGACCTCCGGCCACAGTCTCGTCACCAGTGACGGCAGATGCGCCACCAGCGCGCTGGCCACGGCCGCCACCCGGACGACGTCGGGCGGGCCGCTGGGGCAGACGCGCTGCTCGATGTCTTCGAGCAGTTTGTCCAGCTGTGGCAGCAAAGCGGCCGTGCGGCGCAGCAGCAGCTCGCCCATCGGCGTCGGCGTCACGCCGCCTTCGCGCCGCTCGAACAACTGGTAGCCCAGCATCTGCTCCAGCCGCTTGAGCTGGGTGGACACGGCGGGTTGCGTGACGCCGAGAGCGATCGCGGCACGGGAAAGGCTGCCCGTGTCCGCGATCGCCCGAATCACCCGCAGGTGGTGGACATCCAGCTGTACGACGTCGAACTCCTTTGTCACGTACGGGTTTTGGGCCCGTCGGAAGAAGTCATCGCCACGGGAACCGATGCGGCCGTGGTCCGTCTGCCGAGAAGAATATACAGGAGAAAAGCGCCGAAAACGGAGTTCACCGTGGGAATTCCCCACGGCAGCCAGGCGCCCACCGCGGCACCCGCCACCCAGCAGATCAACGCGGAAGGAACCCAAGCCGGGCAAGACGACGGCAACTCGCCCGACGCCCGCGTCGCCACCAGCTCCGGTTTCCAGCGCCGGACCACGTAGTACTCGGCGATCACCACCCCCGCCACCGGTGGCGTGAGCACGCCGACCCAGGTCAGGAAGGTGGTGAAATGATCGAGGATGCCGATCGCGGAGAGCACCGTGCCGAGACCGCCCAGCAGCAGGGTGGCGGTGGTGCGGTCCAACCGCCGGGACAGCAGCACCTGCACGGTGTTCACCAGCCCGAGCGAGGACGAATACAGGTTCCAGTCGTTGATCTTCAGGATCGCGGTGATCAGGATCAGCGTGCCGAGCACCCCGGACGACGAGGTGATGATCCCGACCACGTCCGCGCTTTTCGCCGCGTGCGCGAGCAGTACGCCGATCAGCCCGATCAGGTACTGCCCGAGAGTGATGCTGACCAGGGTCTGCTTCACCACGTCGGACGCCGTCCGGTTGAACCGGGTCATGTCCGGCGTCATGATCGCGCCCATGATGAACGCGCCTGCCACCAGCGTGGTGCCCTGCGCCAGCGACATCGCCGGTCCTGGCGGCGGCGCGGACATCAGCGCGGGCAGCGAATGGTCGTCGAGCGCGGTGATGATCGAATATCCGGCCAGCGCGAGGAAAGCGGGCACCGTCAGATACGCCGTCCAGGCCATCGCGTGGAAGCCGAACACGACGATCGCGGTGACCAGCGCACCGCCCGCCAGCGCCCAGACCCACACCGGCGGGCCGCCCATCAAGGCGTGCAGACCGTGCGCGAACACGTCGTTCTGCACGCCGAACCAGCCTGCCAGGCTCAGCGTCATGAGCAGTCCGACCAGCGAGGATCCGCCGGTGCCGAAGCCGGTCCAGCGCGCGAGTACCGAAGTCGAGAGCCCTTCCCGGGTGCCGGCGATGCCCATCAGGATGGTGATGATCTCCAGGAGGACCGAGCCGATCGTGATGGCCAGCACCGCGTCCCAGAACGTCATGCCGAAGCCGAGCACCGCGCCGAGCAGGAACTGATGGAACGAGGACACCTGCCCGAACCGTTGCAGCGCCACGGAAACCCAGGAATAACGGCGTTCGGCCGGTACGCGGCGCAGCGAGAAATCATCGTGTTCCATGGTCACTCCGCTCGTTCCGGGACGGCGTTCTCGAGGACGGCGAAGCCCTGCCCGGGAAGTGGCCGCCACGACAGTTCGCCGCGGTAGAGCCGTTCGAGGAAGGCGACCCGCTGGTGGTAGGCGAACACCGAACTCCCGACACCTGCCACGGCCACGGTGCCGATGAACATCGGCAACTCGGCCAGGAAGTACCGGACCGCGCTGCGCAGCTGGTCACGGGTGGGATGTTCGCCTTCGGGCAGCCGCCGGTCCAGTACCCAGCCCGTCGCGCCGAGACAGTGCTCGGCGAACTCCGCGTCGGTCGCGAAACGTTGGTGCGCCTCGGAAAGCAGGTTCAAATACGCGGGATCGGTTTCAAGCACGGCGGCGTCGAGGATCCGCTCGCGCGGGTCCGACGGATACACCTGCTGCAGCGCGCGGACGATCTTGTTGCGCGTGTAGTTGCCTTGCCGCTGTGCCTTCCGCGCGGCGCGAACCGGGTCGTAGCCGAGCGCTTCGAGCGTGAACGCCGACGGCCCGTCCGGGACGAAGAAATGGAAACCGCGAAAGCCGGACCTGGCCCAGCGGGCCAGATCGGCGATACGTTCCACCGTGAAATAGCTGTTGAAGGGGCTGATGCCGATGCACACGTGTTCGGCTCGCGACAGCGGATCGGCGCATTGCTCGGTGAGCGGCAGTGGTCGCAGCAAGACGGCTCCTGATTCGCGGGATATGCGGCGGAGTTGAGGCGCCGACCGAACCTAGCCACGCCACCGATGACCCGGGTATTGCCGGCAAATGTTGTCATCGGGTTATAGGAAATTACGGATCTCGACTTTCGGAGGTGCCGGGGCGAGGGGAAACGCGGTATACGAAGTCATGGAGATTCAGGTTCGGCATCTTCGCGTGATCTGTGAGATCGCTTCCTCCGGAAGCCTCAACCGTGCCGCGGCCTGCCTGGGGCTCGGACAGCCCGCGCTCAGCCATCAGTTGCGCCGGATCGAGCGGATGGTCGGCGGTTCGCTGTTCCACCGCGACCAGCACGGGGTGCGGCCCACCGAACTCGGCGCCCTGATCCTGCGGCGGGCCAGGGCGATCGTGCTGACCTTCGACGAACTGGAACAAGACTTCCACCGTCAGGAACCCGGAGTGGGCGAACCGCTCAGAGTCGGTTGGAACGACAGCGCCATCACGGGTTCGCTGCTGGGCGGGCTGCGCGACCTGCGGCCGGGCGAACCGTTCCGCACGCGTGCGGACACCTCGCGCACCCGGCTGCTGGCCCAGGTCGCGAACCGCGGCATCGACCTCGCGCTGATCATGATCTGCGGCGGGCGCGGTCTGCCGGTGCCGCCGGAAGTGCGGACCTTGACCCTGGCCAAGGAGCCCTCGTTCGTCGCGCTCCCTTCCGGGCACCCGCTCGCCGGCGAGGAAGAGATCGAGCTCGCCGAACTGGCCGGGGAGGACTGGATCGTGTCGAACGGCGGTGACGGCTGCCGGGTGGTGTTCCGCGAAATGTGTCTCGCGCACGGTTTCGACCCCCGGATCACCCACGACGTCGATTTCGACACCGCGCGGGAGGATCTGGTCAGCGGCGGGTACGGCGTCGGGCTGGTCCAGCCGACCCGGCCGCAGACGGACGGCCTGGCCATCCGGCCGCTGTCCGGCGCCCCGATGTGTGTGCGACACGTGCTCGCGTGGCGCGAAGACGGGCCGTGCGCGTCCGCGGCCGGAGAACTCGCCGCCGAGGCGACCGCCGGATATTGGCGGCTGGCGGAGCGGACGGCGCCGTACCGGACCTGGCTGCGCCGACACGGCAGGCTGGCCGTCGGATAACCCACTGGCATGCCGAGGCGGCACTAGAGCGCCCTTCGGGAAACGGCCGACGATGGGAATCGTCAAACACGGTCGTGGAGAGAAGGGGCACCATGCTGCCGTTGATCACTCGTACGGAACTGCGCTCGGAAATGGAGGCCGGAACGGTGGTCGTCGTCGACACCATGCCGGTCGCCTATTTCGAAAAGGAGCACATTCCCGAAGCCCGCAATATTCCGGGATTCCCGTACGAACTGGCCGCCGAGTTCACCGATCGGCTGGCGCCGAGGGTGCTACCGGACAAGGCGGCCGAGATCGTCGTCTATTGCGCGAACACGCCCTGCCGCAACAGTGAATTCGTCGGACGGCGGCTGCTGGAGCTCGGGTACACGAACGTCCGCAAATACCGCGAAGGCATCGAAGACTGGGTGGCGGGAGGATTGCCGACCAGTTCTTCGTCCTGAGTGGACTCCCCGCATCGAAGGAGAACGTCTTGTCCAAGTGCAAACGGTTCGTCTGCGTGCTGGCCGGCGTGCTCGCGCTCATCACCGGATTCGGCTCCGGCGCGGCTTCCGCCGCACCGTCGCCGACGGCCGAAAACGTGGTCACGGTGACTTCGGCCAACTACGCCCAGGTCATGGACGTCTCGCGGCAGAAGCTGGTCATCATGGACTTCGGCGCGACCTGGTGCCCGCCGTGCCGTCAGATGAAGCCGGTGATCGAACGGCTCGCCGCCGAATACGGCGGCCGGTTCCTGCTCGGCGAGGTCGACGTCGACCAGAGCCGGGACCTGGCCGGCCGGTACAACATCCGCTACCTCCCGACGCTGGTCGGCGTCCGAGACACCACCGAACTGCCCAACTCGCGGAACATCGGCTACCCGGGCGAGTCGCGGTTGCGCGCCTGGATCGACGCCCAGCTGGCGAAGGGCTGACCAGGGCTATCCGATGACGTCGGAGAGGAACGCTTCGACGGCACCGAGATAGGTCTCTGGCGCTTCGTCGTGCACCACGTGCCCGGCGCCTTGGACGACGATGTGCCGTCCGAGGCCGCCGGGCACCCGCGCGGCCAGTTCGGCCTGCTGGCCGTGCGGCATCGCCGTCCGCTCGCCTTCGATGGCGAGCAGGGGGCACTTGACGCGCTCGACGTACTCCCAGAAATCGCGCCGCCCCCATTCCGCGGCGATCTCGTACAGATCCGGAAGCGACGCGATCAGGTGATAACCGTCCTCGCGTTCTTCGACGCATTCGATGAAGTAGTCGCCGGTTTCGCCGAAGAACTCGCGCACGTGGGCCAGTGAGCGGAACGGGACCGGCCAGGATTCGAAGTAGCCACGCCATTCGTCCACCGTCCGTCCGCGCTGGTCCGGCGCGAAGTCCTCGCAGACCACGGCGCGGACGAGGTCGGGATGGATGGCCGCGGTGACCCAAGCGTGCAGGCCGCCCATCGAATGCCCGATCAAGACCGCGGGCTCGTCGAAGGTCCGCAGCAGCGCGGCGACGTCGTCGGCGAACCGCTCGGTGCGCCACGGTCCGCCACGCGGGCCGCGTCCGTGCCCGCGCGCGTCGAGACCGTGGACACGCCCGTACGGTTCGAGCCTTCGCGCGACCCGCCACCACGTCGTCGCCCTGCCCATCAACCCGTGCAGGAGGACGATCGGCGGCCCCTCACCGCCGAAAGTGACCAACCCGTCGCGCTGCATCACCACTAAGCTCCCCTCCATGCGCAGCCGTATCCCCGCCGCCGGTCTGGTCCTGGGGGTCGTCAGCGCCCTGATTATCGGTTGCAGCGTCGATGATCCCCCCGCCGCGCCCCCTCCGCCGCCGCCGATGAACCCGCTGCCCGGCGCTTCCGGCGCGGGCGACCCGTATTACCCGATGGACGGAAACGGCGGTTACGACGCCGTCGAATACCAGGTCGGGATCACTTACGACCCCGCGAAAGGGCGTCTCGACGGCGACACCACGGTGACCGCGAAAGCGACCCAAGACCTCAATCGGTACAACTTGGACTTACGCGGCTTGACGGTGCAATCCGTTGAAGTGGAGGGAAAACCGGCGAAGTTCGCCCGTGAAGGCGAATTCGAGCTGGTGGTGACGCCCGCCGAGCCGATCCGGAACGGGACCACTTTCCACACGAAGGTCGTCTACGGCGGCGACCCGTCGGCGACCCCGAAGGCGGGCGGCAGCGAAAACGGCTGGCAGAAGTCGAAGGACGGTGGCGCGTTCATCGTCGGCGAGCCGCATTCGGCGTCGTTCTGGTATCCGGTCAACGAAACCCCGCGCGACAAGGCGATGTTCAACCTCACCGCCCGGGTGCCGGACGGCTGGACGGTCATCTCGAACGGACGCGAGATCCAGAAGACCGCGGCCAACGGCTGGTCGACGACGTCCTGGCAGGAGCGCACGCCCGTGGCGGCCTACCTGACCACGGTGGCGATCGACAAGTTCACCGTCGACCGGATGTCGCTCCCCGACGGGACACCGCTGGTCAACGCGTACGCGCCGGGCGCGGAGGACCGGCGCGACACCGGCAGGCGGCTGCCGGAGATCATCGGCTTCCTGACGTCGAAATTCGGGCCGTACCCGGTCGACGCGGCGGGCGGGATCTACCTCGACGAGGACATCCACTTCTCGCTGGAGACCCAGACCAGGCCGACCTACGCGAAATGGGCCGACCTGATCACCGTGGTGCACGAAACCGCACATCAGTGGTTCGGCGATTCGGTGACGCTGAATTCGTGGTCCGACATCTGCCTCAACGAATGCTTCGCCTCGTACGCGCAATGGCTCTGGCAGGAATCGCGGGACAACGAGAACCTCGACGACCGCTATCGCGCCGCGCTCGAGATCATGGGGGGCAGCCCGGAATTCTGGTCGTCGAAGCTGGTCGGCATGGGGGCCGGCCACGAATTCCACGGCGTGTACGACAAGGGGATCCTGGCCATCCACGCGCTGCGGCGGAAGATCGGCGAAGGGGCTTTCGCGCGGCTGCTGAAGGAGTGGCCGGCGGCGTACCGGAACGCCAACGCGTCCTGGGCGGATTTCGAGGCGTTCACGATCAAGCTTTCGGAGCAGAACCTGCGGCCGTTCTTCGACGCCTGGTTCCACAGCACGGCGATCCCTCCGGACGCCGAACTGCTGCCGGGTACCCTGCGCGGCTAGGCACTTAGTCCGCTAAATGCGCGTAGTCGTCAGACGCGGCGGGTCCGGCGCGCTGCCGTGAAGGTCAATGCCAAGAACTTAAGGCGGGTGGGGCGGTCGCGTGTCGGACATGTTCGCCCACGAAGGTCGATGGTCTGTGAAGGCCTCCTTGGCGAGCACTGATTTGTTGACCTACTGGTGGAGGTCTCGCACCCGTACCGGGGACCTGAGTGAGGTGCCCTTGATCAGCCTCCGAACCGGTGGCGATCCCCGCTGTCTATGAAGGATTTGGGACACTCAACGTCCCAAATCCTTCATTGACACGCTCGACGACTCGCCGAATCACTGCTCATCTGCTGGTCAGACGTAGGTACACAAGACCACGCCTCCTTGAGGGACTCAGAGTCCCTCAAGGAGGCCTTCACGGACTGGGCCTACGCCTGACCTGGACGAGGGTGGTTCCGCAGGCATCGTCGTCCGGTCTCGTCCCTTGAGCCCGAGCACGAGCGGGGAAGATTCCGGACGCTCAACGGCCGAAATCTTCCCCACCCGACCGCACCGGCAACCCGCACAAGCCCCACCCCAGTGGGTAAGCAAAGGCGAGCCCCTCAAGGAGGCCTTCACGGACTGGCGGCAGGCGACCGAGGGCAAGGCGAACGTGGCGTGTCCTGAAGGAGTGGAACGCATTTGGTCCGCTGAATGCGGGTAGGCACGCGTCACATCGCGGCGCGAAAGAGTTTCGTCGTAGGCTGGCGGCATGGCAGTCGTGAAGATCAACGCGATCGAGGTCCCCGAAGGCGCAGGCCCCGAGCTGGAGAAGCGGTTCGCCGCACGGCTGCACGCCGTCGACAACCAGCCCGGCTTCCTCGGCTTCGAACTGCTCCGCCCGGTCTCCGGCGAGAGCCGCTACTTCGTCTACACCAAGTGGGAATCCGAAGAGGCGTACCAGGCGTGGGCGTCCGGCCCGGCGCGCGAGGCGCACGCGGGCGAGCGCGCGAAGCCGGTGTCCAGCGGGGCGAAGCTGCTGGAATTCGAGGTCGTCCAGGCTTCGAAGCCGGGTGAGTGAGCTCGAACGAGCCGCGGAACTGATCGACGGCGCCGGCGCGCTGCTCGTCTGTGCCGGTGCCGGGATGGGCGTCGACTCCGGCCTGCCCGATTTCCGGGGTGACGAAGGTTTCTGGAAGGCATATCCACCGTACGAACGGCTGGGCATCAGCTTCGTCGAGCTGGCCGACCCGCGGCATTTCGCCGAAGATCCCGAGCTGGCATGGGGTTTCTACGGGCACCGGCTCGCGCTGTACCGCGCCACCGTCCCGCACGAGGGATTCCGGCTCCTGCTGTCCTGGGGAGCGCGCAAACCCGGTGGCGTACGCGCGTTCACGTCCAATGTGGACGGACAGTTCCAGAAGGCGGGCTACGCGCACGTGGCCGAGGCCCACGGGTCCATCCACCACCTGCAGTGCCTCGGCCGGTGCACCGCCGACATCTGGCGGGCGGACGACGTCGAGGTCCCGATCGACGAGGACACGATGCGCGCGCTGAAGCCGCTGCCGTCGTGCCCGCGTTGTGGCGGCCTCGCACGGCCCAACATCCTCATGTTCGGCGATTACGAGTGGCTTGAACAGCGCAGCCAGGCCCAGCTCGACGAGCTGACCGCGTGGCGGCGCGCGCATCGCGACCTCGTGGTGGTGGAACTCGGCGCCGGGCAGGCCGTGCCGACGGTGCGGCGTTATGCCGAACTGGCCAGCGCCGCGACCGGTTCACTCATCCGGATCAACCCGCGTGAGCCGCAGGTCCGGCACGGCCGGGGTGTCTCACTGGCGAGCAACGGCCTCGAAACCCTCGAAGCGCTGGACGCCATGCTCGGCTAAGGCCGGATCCACAGGTCGCGGTCACCCTTCAGTAACACCCGCCCGTCATCGAGGGTCACCGCGGCGACGAGCTGATCCGCCGGGCAGCCCAGCTCACCCCGCTGCCAGCCGCCGTCCGCGACCCAGACCACCGCACACGACCTTTTCGAGGTCTGGGCCCGGTTCCACTCCGTGCGGTCGCCGAACAGCACCGCTTTGCCCGCCTTGTCGACCGTCCCGCCGAGGATCCGGCCGTCGCCGAGGGAACCGGTCTCCCAGTCGCCGGGCGCGCCGGTCACGACCAGCGTCCCTCCCGCGGAACCCCCGGCCAGCAGCCATTTCCCAGCCGTCCGGAGCACCGTGGAAAACCAGAGGTCGCTCCCCCGCACCGGAACCTCCGACACCCTCCAGGTCGCGCCCGCGTCACCGGAGGCCCACACCCGCACATCCGCGCCGAGGGAGCCGGCCACGAGGATCTGATCGCCCTCGGCAGCGATCGCCCTCGGCGCCCAGTGCCCCGGCCGGTCCTGCGGCAAGACGATCTCGCGCGCACTACGGCCTTCGTCCCCGGAAACCCACGCGATCGGCTCGGACCGTTCTTCGCCGGGGAACTCCCGGACCCCGACACCGACCACGGTGCGGCCCGCGCGGACCAGCGCCACCGGTCGCCGGTCGGGGCCCGGCCGGAACAGCCGCTCGGCCTCGGCGGCGGGATCCTGGAGGCCGAGAGACCGTGCCTCGCCCGGCCGGGCGGCGAAACCCAGCGCGCTCTCCGCGGCGCTCGGCGGCAGACTTCCCGGGACACAGGCCGCGACCAGCAAGAGCGCGAGAAGTCCCCAGAGCTTCTTCATGAGCGGGAAGACTGCCAGCGGAAGGTCACTTTCCGGGCAGGACGACCTCGGCGTAGACGGCGTCGTGATCGCTGCCCGGCATCTCCAGCACCGCGAAATCCGCGATGGCCGCCCGCTTGTCCGCCAGCACGTGGTCGATCGGCACCGGCGGCACCACGCCGTTCGTCCAGGTCCCCGTCAGCGCCTTCCCCGTCTGATCGGCCGCGTCCACGTATCCCCTGGTCAGCAGCTCACGGAAGAGTGCGTGGTCGAGGCTGGCGTTGAAGTCGCCCGCCAGGATCCGGATGTCGTGCTCGGCGTCGGCGTAGGGCAGGTCCTTGGCTTCGTCGACCCATACGTGCCTGTCCCACATCGGCGCGGCCGGATGGACCGCGACGACCTCGATCCGGACGCCGTCACCGAGGTCGATACCCGCGCTCGGCTGCTTGAAGTCCGAAGCGCCGGTCAGCTTCAGCGGCGTGAGCGGGTACTTCGACACCAGCCCGGAGCCGGACGCCCACTCCGCCGGGTGCAGCACGTGGAACGGCAGGATCTCGAACAGACCGGCCCGCTCCAGCTTCGTGACCGCCTCGGGCGTCATCTCGGTCAGGCTCAGGACGTCGACCTGGTGTTCCTTCACGTAACCGACGATTTTGGCCGGGTCCGCCCGTCCCCCGAGCATGTTCGACGCCAGCACGCGGACGTGCTTGCCGTCGAGCGCCTTCTGTTCGTTCGCGAAGGCGCGGGGCAATACCAGCGCGGCGATCGTGCAGGTCAGCACCAGCGCGACGGCCCCGGTCCACCAGCGGCGCAGCCCGAGCGCGAGGACGGCGAGCACCAGCGTCGCGATCCCGGCGTACGGGGTCAGCGCGAGCGCCGCGATCGTGTACGTGTTGCCGTCGTAGCCGACGAGCCGCAACCCCGTCAGCACCGCGAACGGCACGACCGCCCCGATGAGCAGCCCGCTGACCAGCGTGCCGCGAGTGCCACGACGCGTCCGGACGGGAGCCGCCGTCGGCCGTTCTTCGATCACCATGCCGTCGAGTATGCCGATCGGCGACGGCGGGGCGGCGGTCTCCACAACACCTTCACAACCTCCTCACACCGCGTCTACCAGCGCTTATCAGGCGCTGCCAGCGCGCTGTGCGCCGTCTGCCAGCGAGGGAGGGCACCTTTGTCCGCGGGGCGAGATCCACAGGAGGAAACATGTCGCACGCGATCAGGGCCGAGGGCCTGGTCAAGCACTATGGGGAGACGAAGGCGCTCGACGGGGTCGATCTGGAGGTCCCGGCGGGCAAGGTGGTCGGGGTGCTGGGGCCGAACGGCGCGGGGAAGACGACCGCCGTCCGGATCCTGGCCACCTTGATCCGGCCGGACCGCGGCCACGCGAGCGTGTTCGGCTACGACGTCGTCAAGAACCCGATGGCGGTCCGGAGCATGATCGGGCTGACCGGGCAGTACGCGTCGGTCGACGAGGACCTCTCCGGCACGGAGAACCTCGTCCTGATCGGCAGGCTGCTGGAGCTGTCGAGGGCGGACGCGAAGAAGCGCGCGGCCGACCTGCTGGAGCGATTCGAACTGACCGACGCCGCCGGACGCGCGATCAAGACGTACTCGGGCGGGATGCGGCGGCGGCTCGACCTCGCCGCGAGCCTTGTCGGCCGTCCCAAGGTGCTCTACCTGGACGAACCGACCACCGGTCTCGACCCGCATGCCCGCAACGAGGTCTGGGCCGTGGTCCGGACGCTGGTCGCCGACGGGACCACGGTGCTGCTCACCACGCAGTACCTGGAGGAGGCCGACCAGCTGGCCGACACGATCACCGTGTTCGACCACGGCCACGTCGTGGCGAACGGGCGGGCCGACGAGCTCAAGCGGCGGACCGGCGGCCAGACGCTGCAGGTCCGGCCGACCGCGCTCGGCGATCTCGACGCCGTCGAGCGCATCCTGGCCGGGCTCACCGGGATCCGGCCGAACCGGGACGACGACACCGGGCTGCTCACCGCGCCCGTCGCCGACCCGGTGCTGCTGTCCACCCTGGTCCGCAAGCTGGACGAGGCCGGGATCACCGCGGACGAGCTGGCGCTGCGGCTGCCCAGCCTCGACGAGGTGTTCCTCGCGCTGACCGGCAAGAAGACCGACGAGTCCACAAAGGACGCAACTCCGGAAGGGAGCCTGGTATGACGACCATCGCAGCGCCCGCACCACCACGGCGCGTTTCACTGTCCAGCGGCGTTCAGCACGGGCTTTCCCTTGCCTGGCGCGGCATCCTGAAGATCCGGAAGAATCCGGAGCAGCTGGCCGACGTCACCATCGCGCCGATCATCTTCCTGGTCATGTTCGTCTACCTCTTCGGTGGCGCGATCATGGGCAGCACCGAGGGCTACCTGCAGATGATCGTGCCCGGCATCATGGTGTTCAACATCCTGCAGGCCAGCATGACCGTCGGCGTCCAGCTCAACACCGACGTCACCAAGGGTGTGTTCGACCGGTTCCGCGCGATGCCGATCTCCCGGTCCGCGCCGCTGGTCGGCGCCGTACTGGCCGACATCGTGCGGTACCTGGTGTGCATCACCGTGCTGATGATCGTCGCGACGATCATGGGCTACCGGATCCAGACCGGCCCGGCGGAGTTCGTGCTCGCCGTCGTCTTGGCCATCGCGTTCGCGCTGTCGTTCTGCTGGGCGTCGGTGTTCGTCGGGATGCTGGTGAAGAGCCCCGGCGCGGTGCAGGGCCTGATGTTCGTGGTCCTGATGCCGCTGACCTTCGGCAGCAACGTCTTCGTGCCGACCGGCACCATGCCCGGCTGGTTGAAGGCGTGGGCGGACATCAGCCCGGTGACGCAGATGTCCGACGTACTGCGCGGGTTGATGAACGGTGGCGCGATCGCCGGTCCGCTGACCGGCTCGCTGATCTGGATGGCGGCCGCGATCGCGGTCTTCTTCCCGCTCGCCACCTGGGCTTACCGGAAGCGCGTCTGACTCCGGGTCAGGGGGAACGCGCGTGAAGGCCCCCTTCCCTCGGATGAGCCGAGGGAAGGGGGCCTTCACGCGCTCGCTTCGGCGCTGAGCCAGGAGAGCAGCTCGTCCCGGGACAGTTCGGTGTCCTGGACGAGAAGGGCTTCGTAGCGCTCCTCGCCGAAATGCTCGCGGAGGTCGTCGGTCAACTGCCGGATGGCGGGCTCGCCGAGGTCGAGCCTGCCGCGGAGGAGCTTCGCCGCGCCGAGCAGGCGAACGGCGACGCCCGCGCGGCCCTGCCGGAACCGGATCAGACCGAGGACCTCGACGATCCGCCCGAGATCGGGCATGTCGGCCCGCGCCACGGTGGACTTCACGACGACCGCGGCACCGCGTTCGGCCGCCGCCAGATCTCCGGCGGCCAGCGCGACTTCCGTGTCGATGTACCCGCCGAACTCGTCGGCGAACATACCCGGCATCGGCACCTTGTCCATCGACTCCCGGAACCGGGCGGCGACCTCGCGCGCCTCGTCCACCCGTCCGGCGCGGCTGAACAGATCGGCCTTGCCCACCAGCACCATCACCGCGAGCTGGTCGTTGCCCGTGTCGATCGCGTACCGCTCCGCCTCGCGGATCTCGCGCATCGCCGTGTCGAGGTCACCGGCCCGCGCGTACTCGGTCGCGAGCCGCCAGCGCTGCTGGATCACGTCGTCCTGCGAACCCAGTTCGAGGGCGAGGTCGAGCCCTTGCCGGTACAGCGAAAGCGCGGCCTCGTGGTCACCGGACATCGAGATGTCGGACGCCTTCATCCCGACCGCCATCGCGGTACCCCAGCGGTCGCCGACGGCCGAGAACCCGTCGAAGGCCCGGTCTCGCGCCTGGTCCGCGCCCTCGGAGTCCCCTTGGTCGGCGAGGATGAAACTCTGCGCCCACGACGCGGCGGCCCGTGCCCACGGATCCGGGCTCGACAGCGCCCGCGCCACCTCGCGGTGGGCGATTTCCCTTTCCTTGCAGAAGAACGCGAGCATCGGCAGGCCGAGAGCCAGCCCGGCGAAGCGTTCGTACGCCTTCGTCCGCACGCATTGGTCGATGAGCGCCAAGCCCTCGACCGGATCGCCGACCCCGGGCGCCATCGCCATCATCGCGCGGATCGCCCGGAACGCGGCGACGAAGTCCTCGCCGAGCCGATCGCCGAAGGTGAGCACCTCGGTGACGAACGCCTCGGCCCGGTCACTGTCGCCCTTGATCAGCCAGTACCAGAAGATGCCGCTGAACAGGCGGGTCGTCATTTCGACGTCCTCGGCGTCGATCGCCTGACGCAGCGCGGTCACGATGTTGCCGTGTTCGGCGTCGTACCGCGAGATGGCGATGAGCTGGTCCCGCGTCCGCAGCGACGGCTCCAGCCGCTCGACGAGCTGCGCGTAGTAGCGGTGATAGGCCTTTGTCAGCTGTTCTCGCTCTTCGGCCTCGTCCAGCCGTTCCGCCGCGTAGGCCCGGATGGTCTCGAGCATGCGATAACGAGGCTCACCCTGCTCGCCGGCCACCGCGTCCACAATGGACTTCTCAACGAGCGAACCGAGGACGTACAGGACGTCTTCGGACGGCAGGTCATCGCCGGAGCAGACGGCTTCGACCGCTTCGACCTCGGCACCGGCGCCGAACACCGAAAGCCGTCTGGCGAGGAGGCGTTCGGCGTCGTCGAGCAGATCCCAGCTCCACTCGACGACGGCGCGCAGGGTGCGTTGCCTCGGCAACGCCGTCCGGCTGCCCGAGGTCAGCAGGCGGAACCGGTCGTCGAGACGCTGCGAGATCTGCGCGACGGTCATCGAACGCAGCCGCGCGGCGGCCAGTTCCAGCGCCAGCGGCATCCCGTCGAGCCGTCGGCAGATCTGCGCGACGTCGTCCACAGTGGACTCGTCGAGGACGAAATCCGGGCGCACGGCCAACGCCCTGTCGACGAACAGCCGGATCGCGCCCGCCTCGGCCGCCTGCGGAACGGTCGGCTTCCCCTCCGGTACCGCCAGCGGACCGAGCGGGCACAGCGTCTCGCCGTCGATGGCCAGCGGCTCGCGGCTCGTCGCGAGGACTCGCAGGGTCGGCACGCGTCGCAGGAGGGTGTTCACCAGCTCCGCGGCCGCCTCGACCACATGCTCGCAGTTGTCCAGCACCAGCACCGACTCACCGGCGCCGAGGGTCTCCACGACGCGGGCCAGCGCGTCCACCGGGCGCCGTATCGGGTCGCCGCCGTGCGAGAGACCGAGGTCCCACAGTTCCAGTGCCGCGAAGACCGCGCCGGGCAGGTCACCGGGGTCGCGGACACCGGCGAGCGGGACGAACCAGACGCGCCCGCGCGCGTGCGCCGGATGCCGTGTCGCGACCTCCGTGGCCAACCGGGTCTTCCCGGCGCCGCCTGGCCCGACCAGTGTCACCAGCCGCGCACCGGCGAGGAGCTCGGCGACCAGCTTCATCTCGTCGTCGCGGCCGACGAAGCTGGTCAACCGCACCGGGAGATGATCGGCGGCCGCGGGCGGCGGGCCGAGTTCCCCGCGCAGCGCGGCGAGGTGGAGCTGACGGAGTTCGGCCGAGGGGTCGACACCCAGCTCGTCGGCCAGCGCCGTCCGGAGCTCTTCGTAGACGGCGAGGGCGTCGGACTGCCGGTCCGCCGCGCACAGCGCCCGGATCCACAGCCCGGCGAGGCGTTCGCGCAGCGGATTCCGCGCGGCGGCCTCCTTGAGATCCGCGAGGACCCCGTCGTGCCCGCCGAGCCGGATCTCCGCCTCGAAGCGATCTTCGGCGGCTTCGAGACGCAGATCCTCCAGCCTCGTCGCCGGTGCCTGCGCGAAGGGCGCTTCGAGTACGTCCGCCAGTGCTTGACCACGCCAGAGGCTGAGCGCCTCGGCGAGGATCGCGGCCGCGCCGGAGTCCCGGCCCGCCGCCAGCTCCGCTCGGCCCTCCGCCGCCAGCCGTTCGAAACGGAAGACGTCGACGTCCTCGCGGGCGATGTCCAGCCGGTAGCCGCCAGGACCCGAATCGAGGGTGACGTTGTCGGCACGCAGTACCTTGCGCAACCGCGAGACCAGGGATTGCAGCGCGTTCGCCGCGTCGGACGGCGGTTCCTCGCCCCAGAGCCCGTCGATGAGCACCGCCGCCGGGACACCGCGGCCGGGGTCCAGCGCGAGCCTTGCCAAGAGCATGCGGAGGCGGACACCGCCGATGTCGACCGGGGTGCCGTCACCGGCCTCCGCTCCGACCGGGCCCAGCAGCGTCACACGCACGGCCCCCAGCTTTCCAGAACCCGCAACCGGTCAGCCCCCTAGGCGACGGAAGTGGGGATTATCCGGGCACCAAGGAGCTTTCCGGGCGGCCGGCCGGGGTCACGGGACTAGGTTCGGGACCAAACGACAGCCGATCGACTGGGAGCGTGAATGAGGTACCGGAGTGCGGCCGTCATCGCCGCCGTTCTGGCCGCGAGTGCCCTCGGCGGTGGCACCGCCCTCGCCGACACCGGGAAACCCGGCGCCGACGGCGCGGGCGACAGCTACTATCCGCAGGACGGCAACGGCGGCTACGACGTCGGCGACTACAACCTGAAGATCGGCTACGAACCGGCGACCAAGCAGCTCACCGGCCTGCAGACGATCACCGGCCGGGCGACACAGGCGCTCAGCTCGTTCAACCTCGACCTGCACGGGCTGACCGTCGACTCGGTCAAGGTCAACGGGCGGACGGCGACCTTCACGCGGACCGGTGACCACGAGCTGGTGATCACCCCGGCCCGTTCGCTGCGCGACCGCGAGCGGTTCACCGCCGAGATCGCCTACCACGGCGTCCCGCAGGCGATCGAAGATCCGTCGCTGGGCCCGAACGGCTGGCAGTACGCGAAATCCGGCGGCGCTTTCGTCGCGGGCGAGCCGAAGTCCGCGACGACCTGGTACCCGGTCAACGACACCCCGCGCGACAAGGCGACCTTCCACCTCGCGGTCACCGTGCCCTCGGCATGGGGCGTCATCTCGAACGGCCGCGAGCGCGGGCAGTTCGTTTCGGGCAACGACACCACGTACGTCTGGGCCGAAGAGACCCCGGCCGTGCCGTACATGACGACGGTCGCGATCGACAAATGGGAGTTCGAGCGGACGAAGCTGTCCGACGGCACCCCGGTCGTCAACTCCTACGCGCCGGGCACGCCCGCCGCGACCAAACAGGCCGAGGCACGGCTGCCGGAGATCATCGACTTCCTGTCCTCGAAGTTCGGCCGGTACCCGGTGGACGCCGCGGGCGGCATCTTCCTCGCCGAGCCGATCGGGTTCTCGCTGGAGACCCTGAGCAGGCCGATCTACTCGGGCGCGGCCGGCAACATCCCGACGATCGTGCACGAGAACGCCCACCAGTGGTGGGGCGACTCGGTCGCCGTCGACAAGTGGAAGGACGTCTGCCTCAACGAATGCTTCGCCTCGTACGCGGAGTGGATGTGGTCCGAGGCGAAGTCGGGCCAGGATCTCAAGGCGCGCTACCTGTCCGCCGTGCAGAAGGCGTCGGACCGGTTCTGGGCCGGGAAACTGTACGACATGGGGCCCGGCAACGAGTTCACGTACGTTTACTCGAAGGGCCCGGTGGCGCTGCACGCGCTGAAGAACTACATCGGCGCGGCCCCGTTCGACCGCATCCTGAAAACGTGGCCGGCCCTGCACCGGGACGGCAACGCGAGCCTGCCGGAGTTCCAGAAGTTCGCCGAGCGCGTCGCGCACAAGAACCTCCAGGGTTTCTTCGACGCGTGGTTCTACGGCAACACCAAACCGGCGCCCGAGTTCCTCTACCCCGGGGACCTCAAGCCCGCTGCCTGACGCGTGTCACCCAGACCGACGTCGGCCGCCTGGGCGAGGACACGCGCGCGCGTTCTCTTCGGCCGGAGGCCTCGGTTTTGCGGAGGCGGGCCGCTGACACGGTTGAGTGAGTCGAACAACCAGTGCCTCGGCCCGGCTGCGGAAAACCGAAGGCGCGCTTTGAGCGACACTGCCTGACGTCTGTCACACGTTAGGGTGAGCGGCATGACGTCAGTGCTCCTCACCGGTTTCGAACCGTTCGGCGGTGAGCGGGTGAACCCGTCGTGGCAGGCGGTTTCCCTGCTCACCGGCCGGCGGCGCGACGCTGTGGCCGTCGAGCTGCCGTGCGTGTTCTCGCGTTCGCTGATCACCTTGCGCGACGCGATCGACGAATACCGCCCGGAACTGGTGATCTGCGTCGGACAGGCGGGCGGCCGCCCCGACGTCACCCCGGAACGCGTCGCGATCAACCTGATCGACGCGCGGATCCCGGACAACGCGGGCTCGCAACCTGTCGACGTCCCGGTGATCCCGGGCGGGCCCAACGCGTACTTCACGACCCTGCCGGTGAAGGCGTGCGTCGCGGGGATCAAGAACGCGGGTCTTCCGGCGTCGGTCTCGCACACCGCGGGGACGTACGTGTGCAACCAGGTCTTCTACGGGCTGATGCACTTGCTGGACAACGACTTCCCCGGCGTGCGAGGCGGCTTCGTGCACGTCCCCTATACGCCGGAACAAGCCGCGCGGACGACCGCGCCGAGCCTTGCCGTGCATCGTGCGGCGGAGGCGCTGGGGATCATCGTGGACACCGCGCTCTCGGTCACCGAGGATCTCTCGACACCGGCGGGCACGCTGCACTGAGCGGTTCGTGCTCGGTACAGGTGGTGGGGGGGGGGGGGGGGGGGGGGGGATTACAGGAGAAGGGTCTCGACCATCGCCAGTCGGGAGGACATACCGACGCGA
>NZ_JBVIRO010000004.1:15712-34954 GCF_055575975.1 Amycolatopsis sp. NPDC033938 | reverse complement strand
CGCCCCCCCCCCCCCCGGCCCGCCGACCCCCGCGGGCCGGGGTGGGGGCCCCAGGGGGGGGGCGGGGTGTGCGAGCCTGCCCACCCCCCCCCCCCCCCCCCCCCCCACCACCTGTACCGAATCGCCACTCACGACCCCTCAGGGCTTGAGCTGCGCGGTGAAGAAGTCGACCATCTCCTGCGTCGTCGGCGCGGTCCCGTCGCGGCGGGTCGAGACGAGCATCGCGCTCAGTGGCGCGTCATCGGTCCCGAAGAGCACAATGCCGCTTCGCTTGCCGACACCGGCCAGGTAGCGGCCCCGCAGCCCGTCGGCGGCCCAGGTGCCCTCCACGGGCTTGCCCTTGGTCATCTGCCGCCGCGCGTCGGCCTCCAGGCCGGTCATCGCGACGCCCTGGTAGTAGTTGATCGCGTTCGACGCCTCGTCGTTCTTGAACACGCAGGTGACCGCGGAGGCAGCCCCCATCGCGGCGGCCGCGTCCGGCGCGTCCCGGCAGTCGTCCCGCTGCGGGATGACGGCGGCGATCCGGTGGAGACAATCCGTGAACCCCTGCGAGTCCTTCTGGCCCGGTTGTGCGCAGTCCGGCTTCTGCGCCGGGACAGCGGGGTTCGGCGCCGCGACGGGTTCGTCCCCGCCGCCGGTGAGCAGGACGATCGTCGTCACGATCGCCGCGAGGGCGAGCGCGATGACGCCGTATGCCGTGGGCTTCCGCCAGCGGGGACCAGGTGGTGGCGGAGGCGGTGTCCAGCGCGGCGGTTGGGGGCGCCGAGGCGGCTGAGGTGGCGGCTGCTGGACGGGCCGCTGCTGGACCGGTGGTGACACCGGCGCGAACGCGGGCACGGTCAGCTGGGAGTCCTCGCCGCCCGCCGGCACGTGGTGCAGCCCGAACGCGACCGCCGTCTCCGGCTGATCCTGTGTCGTCGGCGCGATCCGGAGCTGGTTCGCCAGCAGACTCGCCAGCAACGGCATCCGGCTCGGCCCGCCGACGAGGTAGACGCCGCCGAGCTGCGCGGGAGTGAGCCCGGCACGGTGGATCGTGGTGGCCAGTAGTTCGGCACTGCGCAGGAAACTCGGCCGGACGAGGGCTTCGAGTTCCATCCGCGTCACCCGCACGTCCCCGAACGGCTCCGGCATCGGGATCTCGGTCTGCTGATGCCGGGACAGGCTTTCCTTGGCGTCACGGACGTCCTGGAGCAGAGACCGGCGCGTCCGGCGGTCCCCGACCGACTGCGGGCGCAGCACCCGCTGCCACACCGCGGGATCGGAATGCGAGACCTCACGGCCGATGTGGACCAGCAGCGCCTGGTCGATGTCGAGGCTGCCGAGGTCGGGCAGGCCGTCCTCGGCGAGCACGGCGAACCCCTGCGCGCTGACCCCGACGACGGCGCAGTCGAAAGTACCGGCCCCGAGGTCGTACACCGCTATCGGACCGGGCGGCCGGACCTGGCCGTGATTGAGGGAGGCGTAATGCGCTGCGGCGGCGACCGGCTCGGGAATGAGCAGCGTGGTGCCGAACCCGGCCTTGAGCGCGGCGTCGCGGAGGATCTGCTTGCGGTCCGGGCCCCAGCCCGCCGGATGGGAGATGCGCACCTGCGCGGGCGGACGCTGGAGGAGCAGCTCGGCCTCCTCGCCGACCCGGCGCAGGACAGCGGCGAAGGCATCGGCGATGGGGAGCGTCACGTCGCCGAGCTGGAGAGCGCCTTCGTCGATGCGGCGCTTCGGGTTCGCTTCGAACCGGCTCGGATCCAGCCGGGCACGGCGTTCGGCGTCACGGCCGACGAAGACGGTGCCGTCCTTGTCTGCGTAGATCGCCGACGACATCGTCACCGATCCGTCGATTTCGACGACCTGCGTCCCCCTGCCGTGGATCGAGAGCACCCCGACCGTGCTGGAGGTACCGAAATCGATCGCCAGAACGTCCACCTGACCCCCTCCCGGACCCGGTGGCATCGTCTCACGCGGCGAAAAAGGCCTCGTGAGTGGTTTGTGATGCCGCGTGAAGGCCCCCTTCCCTCGGCTCAGCCGAGGGAAGGGGGCCTTCACGCGCAGCTGTTGTGGCTGCTAGGCACCTGAGACACGGTTGGCCAGAACCGTCATTGAGACTCAAGCGCCACCGCGAAGGGAAAGGCCCGCCGCGGCGAACCCGCGACGGGCCTTTCCCTGAACCACCGAGACTTACTCGCTCTCGGCTTCGCCGTTCTCTTCGCTCGTGCCGGCGCCGATGCTGACCGGCGGGGCGTCCGGGACCGACGAAGGCCGGGCCTCGCCGCGGAAGACGAAGTGCGCCTTGTCGTCCTTCTCGCCCTCTTCGTCGTTCCAGCCTTCGACGTCGACCAGGATGATCTGACCGGCCTGGACCTCGCCGAACAGGATCTTCTCCGACAGCTGGTCCTCGATCTCGCGCTGGATCGTGCGACGCAGCGGCCGCGCGCCCAGCACCGGGTCGAAGCCGCGCTTGGCGAGCAGCGACTTGGCCTTCGGAGTGAGCTCGAGCTCCATGTCCTTGGCCTTCAGCTGCGTCTCGACCCGCGCGATCATCAGATCGACCATCTGGATGATCTGGTCCTTGGTCAGCTGGTGGAAGACGATGATGTCGTCGATCCGGTTCAGGAACTCCGGCCGGAAATGCTTCTTCATCTCCTCGTTGACCTTTTGCTTCATCTTCTCGTACCGGTTGGCGGTGTCGCCTCCCTGCGAGAAGCCGAGCGAAACGGACTTGGAGATGTCCGAGGTACCCAGGTTCGAGGTGAAGATGAGCACGGTGTTCTTGAAGTCGACCGTACGACCCTGACCGTCGGTGAGCCGGCCGTCTTCGAGGACCTGCAGGAGGGTGTTGTAGATCTCCTGGTGGGCCTTCTCGATCTCGTCGAACAGCACCACCGAGAACGGCTTGCGCCGCACCTTCTCGGTCAGCTGGCCGCCCTCTTCGTAGCCGACGTAGCCCGGAGGGGCACCGAAGAGCCGCGAAGCGGTGTAGCGGTCGTGGAACTCGCCCATGTCGATCTGGATGAGCGCGTCGTCCTCGCCGAACAGGAACGCCGCCAGCGCCTTGGACAGCTCGGTCTTACCGACACCGGACGGACCGGCGAAGATGAACGAACCGGAGGGGCGCTTCGGGTCCTTCAGACCGGCGCGGGTACGGCGGATCGCCTGGGAGACGGCCTTGACCGCGTCCTCCTGGCCGATGATCCGCTTGTGCAGCTCGTCCTCCATGCGGAGCAGACGCGTGGTCTCCTCCTCGGTGAGCTTGAACACCGGGATACCGGTCCAGTTGGCGAGGACCTCGGCGATCTGCTCCTCGTCGACCTCGGCGACGACGTCGAGGTCGCCGTCCTTCCACTGCTTCTCCCGCTCACCCTTCTGGCCGAGGAGGGTCTTCTCCTCGTCACGGAGGCGGGCGGCGCGCTCGAAGTCCTGCGCGTCTATCGCGGACTCCTTGTCCCGGCGCACGTCGGCGATCTTCTCGTCGAACTCGCGCAGGTCCGGCGGCGCGGTCATCCGGCGGATGCGCATCCGGGCGCCCGCCTCGTCGATCAGGTCGATCGCCTTGTCCGGCAGGAACCGGTCGTTGATGTACCGGTCCGCCAGCGTCGCGGCGGCCACGAGCGCCGAGTCGGTGATCGAGACGCGGTGGTGCGCCTCGTACCGGTCGCGGAGACCCTTCAGGATCTCGATCGTGTGCTCGAGCGACGGCTCGCCGACCTGGATCGGCTGGAAGCGGCGCTCCAGCGCGGCGTCCTTCTCGATGTACTTGCGGTACTCCTCGAGCGTGGTCGCGCCGATCGTCTGCAGCTCACCACGGGCCAGCATCGGCTTCAGGATCGAGGCGGCGTCGATCGCGCCCTCGGCGGCACCCGCGCCGACGAGCGTGTGCAGCTCGTCGATGAACAGGATGATGTCGCCGCGGGTCTTGATCTCCTTGAGCACCTTCTTGAGGCGCTCTTCGAAGTCACCGCGGTACCGGGAACCGGCGACCAGGGAGCCGAGGTCGAGGGTGTAGAGCTGCTTGTCCTTCAGCGTCTCCGGGACTTCGCCCTTGACGATGTTCTGCGCGAGCCCCTCGACGACGGCGGTCTTGCCGACGCCGGGCTCACCGATCAGGACCGGGTTGTTCTTGGTGCGCCGCGACAGCACCTGCATGACCCGCTCGATCTCCTTGCCACGGCCGATGACCGGGTCGAGCTTGCCTTCGCGGGCCTGCACGGTCAGGTTGCGGCCGAACTGGTCGAGCACCAGCGACGACGACGGGGTGCCTTCACCGCGTCCGGAGCCGGTCTCGGTCGACTCCTTGCCACCCTGGTAGCCCGACAGCAGCTGCAGAACCTGCTGACGCACCCGGTTGAGGTCCGCGCCGAGCTTGACGAGCACCTGTGCGGCGACGCCTTCGCCCTCGCGGATCAGCCCGAGCAGGATGTGCTCGGTGCCGATGTAGTTGTGGCCGAGCTGCAGCGCTTCGCGCAGCGACAGCTCAAGCACCTTCTTGGCCCGCGGGGTGAAGGGGATGTGCCCGCTCGGGGCCTGCTGCCCCTGGCCGATGATCTCCTCGACCTGCTGGCGGACGCCCTCCAGCGCGATGCCCAGCGATTCCAGCGCCTTGGCGGCGACACCTTCACCCTCGTGGATCAGACCCAGGAGGATGTGCTCGGTGCCGATGTAGTTGTGGTTGAGCATCCTGGCCTCTTCTTGGGCCAGGACGACCACCCGCCTCGCGCGGTCGGTGAACCTCTCAAACATGTGCACTCCCTCGACTGCTGCGACGGCGGCCCGTTTCCATCGTGCTTTCACCGCGATGGATTCAGCACCGTGAGACCACTCTAGTAGCCAAGCGGTCGCGCTGGCGTACCACTACGGCTGATTGCGGCCCGTTCGCGCCCCGGCCGTTCTCCGGCCGTGCGCGCTTTCATCTTCCGGTTGCCCTGCACCTTTACGTCAAGCCCAACGTGCGGACGAGCACTTGGATTCCGCCGAATACCCCTTGTCCGCTGAGCGCGAACATGCCCGACCGGCAAGAGACAGCCCAGTGGATGGACACCCGACCGGAGTAGTCACGCATCGTGTGTAAGGTTAGGCGTACCTAATGAAGGGAGGATCGTATGCGGCATCAGCGGTCCTCTCTAGCGCTCGCGCCGTCCGAAGACGGCCTCCGTGCCTCGGTCTCGAGGATGCCCGAAGAGGCCGGGCTCCGCAGTGCGATGCCGGAGGACGAGCCGGGCTGGGTCCGCTGCGCGGACCTGCTGGCCGATCCGGCTCGTCTCGTCCACTGGCGGGAGCGCCTCGGCGGCTGGCTGGCCGAGCGGTATCCGGAGGCGGCGGGGATACCCGAGCGGGTCACGGCGAGCTGGATCCTTTCCTGGTACCTGCACGTCCCGGCGCTCGCCGGCGCGATGCTGCTGCACCACGAACGCCGCGTCCCGTCGCTGGCGCCGTCGGCGCTGGCCTTCCGGATCGGCGGCGACCGGCCGCATCCCGATTCGGTCGCCGTCCTCGGTGACCGGTTCCACTGCCTGCCGACAGATCCGGGTTCGGCTCATCCGGGAGCCGTCGTCGCGCCGGACGAGCGAACGCTGGCGACCGTGCTGCGTGGCCGCTTCGTCACGCACGCGAACCGCTTCATCGACGTCTACGGACCACTGACGCGGCTCGGGCGGCGGCAGTTGTGGGCGGCCGCCACGGACGCGCTCGACAACGCGCTGTGGTCGGCGGGACGGCTGGGCGGGACCACGGAGGCCGAGGGCGCCGGGGTCGCGGACGCCGCGCTGGTCCTCGAATCGCGGTTCCCGCCGCTGACTTCGGCGTCGAAGCTGCGGCTCGCCGAAGGCGCCGACGGACGCCGCGAGTGGACGAGAAACCGCGAAAGCTGCTGTTACAACCATCTGCTGCCCGCGGAATCGGAATGCGAGGGCTGTCCGCGAATCCGCGACAAGGGTCATTGAGCCTTTTTCAGGCTGGTTGCGGTGCAGGCCGTCGCAAGGAGTCGACTACCTGCGAGAGCCACCGCCCCACGTCACCAGGCCCGAAAGCTCCTGGTCGTGAGTGGTAAGTGTCGCCGGGTCTGGCGTGCTTGAAGCCGGAACACGACACGTTTGACTTACCCCTCAACAACGCTGCCACTCCGGATCCCGGCCCGAAGCACCCAAAGCGCGTTCGAAGGTCGTCGCGTGTTCCGCCACGGCCACCTCTTCGCCGTAGACCTTCATCGCCCGCGCCTGCTCACCCATGGCCACAGCGGACGCGTACACGGCTTCGGCCGCTTCGGGAGCGACGTCGAGGGAACGACCGGTCGCCCTGGCGAGATCCCAGCCGTGGAAGACGAACTCGCCGAGCACCATGTCTCCGACGATCGAGGCGGGCATCTCCGCCGTACCGAGCGCCGTCATGCCCTGCCAGGCCGCAGGCGCGCCGAAGATCTCGACGAGCCGCGCGGTCTGGTCCTCGATCGCGGTGAGCCAATCGGAGCCGACGAGATCCGACTCCGCCTCACTGGAGGACACTTCGGGCGGCGCCTCCTTGCGCCCGGCCGCTTCGAGCCAGGGACCCCAGTAGAGAAGGTGGTTCAGCAACGCGCGGACGTCGTATTCGGCGCACGGGGTGCGCGCGGCGAGATCGGTCTCGCCGATCCCGCGCAGGACCGCGGCGAACTCCGCCGCGGCGGGGGCGATCAGGGCAGTGTGTTCGGACATACGGGCATGAGTACCCCGTGACGGCCGAGCCGTCTTGAAAAAACGCGACACGATTACGTTGGGCGGATGAGCGGGCACCGGATCCCGGCGGGGATCGTCAACGCGCGGGAGGCGAGCGCGAAGTTCAGCCTCGTCCGGCATCCGCCCGCGCCGGAACTGCGTCCGTTCGTCGACCACCACTGGGTGCTGCGCTGGGAGCTGACCGGCCCCCATGAACAGGTGGTGCTGCCGAATCTCGCGGTCAACGTGACGTTCTTCCGCGACGCGGCCGGCGCGTTCGGGCCGGGAAAGCGGCCTTTCCGCTACCTCCTCGACGGAGTGGATCAAGGTATCGGCGTGCGATTCCGGCCAGGGGCTTTCCGGGCATTCCTCACCGGCCCGGTCACGATGATCTCCGGCGGTTCCGTTCCGCTCACCGATCTCTTCCCCGGCGCCGGGCCGGTGACGGAATCGGTACGGAATGCGACGAACGACTTCGAAATGGTCCGCGCGGCAGAGGAACTGCTCCTCGCGAAACGCCCCGTCCTCACCCCCGCCGCACGGACGGCCATCGAAGCGGTCGAAACAATCGCGGGCGATCCGGCCATTACCAGGGTCGGAGAGTTGTCAAGCCGGACAGGTCTGTCTCAGCGAAGCCTGCAACGACTCTTCGCCGAACATGTCGGCGCCACCCCCAAATGGGCGATTCAGGTATACCGGTTGAACGAAGCGGCGGCACGGATCGCTGCCGAGGAACGGCCGGACTACGCGAAACTGGCGACCGAGCTGGGCTATAGCGACCAAGCGCACTTCATCCGGGATTTCCGCTCCGTGACCGGATGGGCGCCCACCGAGTACGCCCTCTTGAACCGCGTACAAGAACAAGAAAACCGCCGGGAATAGGTTCCCGGCGGCTTGAGGGTCGAGCAGACCTTCAGTTCTTCTTGTGGTAGGCCTCCACGACCTCGGACGGGATACGTCCACGGTCGGAAACCTGGAAGCCGTTCTTGCGGGCCCAGGCGCGAATGGCCTGGTTCTGCTCACGGTCCACGGTCGCGGGGCGGGCGGCGGCCTTCACACCGGCGACCGGACGAATGGCGGTGCGCTTACGGCCACCCGCGCGGCGGGCGTGCTCCACATACTGGGCCAGCGCGTCGCGAAGCTCTTCCGCGTTTTCCGCGGAAAGGTCGATCTGGTAGCTCACACCGTCCAAACCGAACTCGACGGTCTCTTCCGCCTCGCTGCCGTCGAGGTCGTCAACGAGCGAGACGAGCACCTTCTGTGCCATCTGTTTCCTCCTGCTGGGGGCTTACACGAATGATCTGGTACGGGGCATGCCCCGGACAGAAGACTTTGTCTAGCGACATTAATACCCGCTACCGTCACATAACGCAAATCTTGTTTACGAGAACGATCGAGGTATCTCCTCACGCGGACGGGTTATTCAGGTCGGACGAGCGGGAACAGGATGGTCTCCCGGATACCAAGGCCCGTCAGCGCCATCAGCAACCGGTCGATCCCCATTCCGACACCACCGCTCGGCGGCATTCCGTACTCCAGCGCACGGAGGAAATCCTCATCCAGGTTCATGGCCTCACTATCGCCCTGCGCACCCAGCCGAGCCTGTTCCACCAGACGCTGACGCTCCACGACGGGATCGACCAGCTCGGAGTATCCGGTCGCCAGTTCGAAACCGCGCACGTACAGATCCCACTTCTCCGCCACCCCCGGCTTGCTGCGATGTTGCCTGGTCAGCGGGGATGTCTCGACCGGAAAATCACGGACAAAAGTGGGTTCGTGAAGATGATCGCCGACGAGGTGTTCCCACAGTTCCTCGACGAGTTTGCCGTGCCCTAACTTAGGGTCGAACTCCAGCTCTCGCGCTTCGGCAAAGGAACGGAGCTTGTCCACCGATGTCTCGGGAGTGACCTCTTCCGACAACGCTTCGGACAACGACTCGTACATTCCGAGTGTGGTCCACTCGCCGGACAGGTCGTACTCCGAACCATCGGCGAGAGTGACCACCTGAGTGCCGAGAACGTTCTGCGCCGCCTCCTGGATGAGCTGCCGCGTCATCACCGCATTGGAGTCATAGGTCGCATACGCTTCGTAGTACTCGAGCATGGCGAACTCGGGCGAGTGGGACGAGTCGCTGCCCTCGTTCCGGAAGTTCCGGTTGATCTCGAAGACCTTCTCGATACCGCCGACCACGCAACGCTTGAGGTACAGCTCCGGCGCGATCCTCAGGTACAGATCGAGGTCGAAGGCATTCGAATGCGTCACGAATGGCCGAGCCGCCGCACCACCGTGCAGCGTCTGCAGCATCGGGGTCTCGACCTCGAGGAATCCTCGACCGTGAAACGAGTCACGCAGGGAACGCAGCACACCGGCGCGGGTACGGACCACGTCCCTGGCCTTGGGCCGCACGATCAGATCGACATAACGCTGCCGGATCCGTGTTTCCTCCGCCAGGTCTTTGTACATGACCGGCAACGGGCGCAATGCTTTCGAAGTGATCCGCCAGGAGTCGGCCATCACGGAAAGCTCGCCGCGCTTGGAGGTGATGACCTCGCCGGAGACGAATACGTGATCACCGAGATCGACATCGGACTTCCACGCCGCGAGCGCGTCCGCGCCCACCTTCGCGAGGCTGATCATCGCCTGCAACTCCGTGCCATCGCCTTCACGGAGACTCGCGAAACACAGTTTGCCGGTATTGCGCATGAACATGACCCGGCCGGTGACACCGACGATCTCACCGGTGGCGGTGTCGACAGGAAGGTCGGAATGCTTCGCGCGCACTTCGGCCAGCGAGTGCGTCCTGGGCACCTCGACCGGATACGGATCGATACCCTCCGCGATTATCCGGTCGCGCTTGTCCCGGCGCACCCGCATCTGTTCCGGCAGGTCTTCGTCGGGGCTCACGCCCTCGGATGCGGGGATTTCAGTCATGGCGCACAGCGTACGAACCCGCCGCTTCCCTACGCCAACCGGATTACCTTTTCCGGCTCCGGACCGGCCGGTTTTCTCTCCATTAACCTGGACCGTGTGAACTCATCCACTCCTGGCATCGAACCCGAACTGCACGCACGCCGCGCCGCCTCGTTCGGCGCGAAGGCCGCCGCCTATGCCGCGCATCGACCGGATTATCCGGAGAAGGCACTGGCCTGGGGGCTGGCCGGCGCGAGGAGAACACCTGAACGAGTCCTCGACCTCGGCGCCGGAACCGGCAAGGTCAGTCAGGGCCTGCTCGCGTTCGGCGTCGCGGTCACCGCGGTCGAACCGGACGCGCAGATGCTCGCGGAGCTCACGAAGGCGCTGCCCTCCGTGACCCCGCTCATCGGGACGGCCGAAGAGATCCCACTGCCGGACGCCTCCATGGACGCCGTGGTCGTGGGGCAGGCCGTCCACTGGTTCGACCTCGATCGGGCCTATCCGGAGATCGCCAGGGTGCTCAAGCCGGGTGGAGTCCTCGCCGCGCTGTGGAACCACGACGACGAGTCGGCGGGCTGGCTGGCGGAGTTCAACAAGCTGATCAAGAGTTCCATGAGCAGGCGCTGGCTGAGCGACTACGAATCACTGCCGGGACACGAGGCCTTCGAACCGTTCGAGAAGGCGACTTTCGACCACAAACAGCCCAGGACGGCGGAAAGCCTGGTGGAGACGATCGCCACCCATTCGCACATGCTGGTAGCCCCGGCGGAAGAGCGCGAGGCCAAACTTCGCATCGCGCGGGAATTCCTCGACCGGAACCCGGAAACCGCCGCCGGCGAATTCGACCTTCCCCTCACCACCACGGCCTTCCGGACCCGCCGTCGATCTTGAGTGGCCCGGCCAAGGTCGCGACGGACGCGGCTGAAGGGCCCTTTCCCCTCATCTCACGCGGCGAAGGGCGCTTTCCCCGCATGCGATGCGGGGAAAGCGCCCTTCAGCCCCGAGCCCCGAGTCCCGAGCCCCGAGCCCCCAGCCCCGAGTCGCACCAGGATGAGAAGGCCCAGCGCGGGACGTCGCACTTAGTCGACTACTTGCGAAGTCAGGCCTGGTCGTGAGTGGTAAGTGCCGTTAGAACGACACTCGCCACTCACGAGACCGCCACCGCGCGCCCCGGCCTACCGCATTCAGAGGACTAAACACGGTGGTTGCGGTCGTAGACCAGCCGCAGGCCCAGCAACGTCAGATCCGGCACGTGGTCGGTGATCGTCTCCGACTCCTCCAGCACCAGTGGCGCCAGGCCACCGGTCGCGATCACCGCGACCGGATCGGACCCGTCCGGCGAAAGCTCGCGTTTGATCCGCTTCACCAGGCCGTCGACCTGGCCGGCGAAACCGTAGAGGATGCCGGATTGCAGGCATTCCACGGTGTTCTTCCCGATCACCGACCGCGGCGGCACCAGTTCCACCTTGCGCAGCGCCGCGGCCCGCGCGGCCAGCGCGTCGACGGAGATCTCGATCCCGGGCGCGAACGCGCCGCCGAGGAACTCGCCCTTGGCGGAGATGGCGTCCACATTGGTCGAAGTCCCGAAATCCACCACCACACAGGCGGTGGTCGGGTGCAGATGGTGCGCGGCCAGGGTGTTCACCAGCCTGTCCGCGCCCACCTCCTTGGGATTGTCGACCAGAAGCGGCACACCCGTGCGCACCCCCGGCTCGATGACGATCTTCGGCAACCCGCCGTAGTACCGCGAAAGCATGACGCGCAGCTCTCGCAGTACGGCGGGAACCGTGGACAGCGCGCTGATCCCGGTGACCGTGTCCGCGTGCGTGCCGAGCAGCCCGCGCATGGTCAGCGCGAGCTCGTCGGCGGTGATCCGCGCGTCGGTGCGCATCCGCCAGTCACCGATCAGCGTGGGCCCGTCGTAGAGCCCGAGCACGATATTGGTGTTGCCGACGTCGACCGTGAGCAGCAACGACTCAGCTTTCGGCGTGCAGCAGCGCGTCGAGACGTCGGGCGTCGGCGGTTTCGGCGACCGGGAAGGTCATCGTGTCGTCGTCGGCCAGCGTCACGGTGCCGCTCAGCAGTCCGGAACCCTCCGGCGCGTGCCCGGGGTTGGCGCCCTTCTCGACGATCCGGTTGTCCGCGTCGACGAAGACCACCCTCGGCCGGAACGCGGCCGCCTCGGCGTTCTCCATCTGCGCGTACGAAATCAGGATCACCAGATCACCGGGGTGCACCAGATGCGCCGCGGCGCCGTTGATGCCGAGCACCCCGGTGCCGCGTTCACCCGCGATCACGTAGGTCTCGAGCCGGGCGCCGTTGGTGACGTCCACAATGGACACCTGTTCGCCCGGAAGCAGATCCGCGGCGTCCATCAGGTCTTCGTCGACCGTCACCGATCCGACGTAGTGGAGGTCGGCCTGGGTGACCGTCGCTCGATGGATCTTCGATTTCAGCATTGTGCGGTACATCGTGGACTCTCCCTTATTCCCCTGCGTCCAGCGCGTGTTCCGGATGGTCCGCGGCGGCACCGAGCACCACCGGCACGTTGTCGATCAGCCGGGTACTCCCCACCCTGGCCGCGATCAGCAACCGCGCTTCACCGTCGACGGGCGCGGGCCCGAGGTCGGTTCCCCTCAATTCCAGATAGTCGACCTCGACCGCGGGTCGCGCGGCGAGGGTCTTCCTGGCGGTCGCCAGCACGGCTTCCGCGCCGTCGCGTCCGACGAAGGCACCCGCGGTGAGTGCCGCCGACAACACGATCGCGTCCTCGCGCTGCTCAGGAGTGAGGTAGACGTTGCGCGAGGACAACGCCAGCCCGTCGCGTTCCCTGACCGTCGGCACCCCGATGACCCGGGTGTCGAAGTTCAGGTCACGCACCATTTTCTTGATCAGCACCAGCTGCTGGTAATCCTTCTCCCCGAAGAAGGCGTAGTCCGGCCGCACGATGTTGAACAGTTTCGCCACCACGGTGAGCACGCCGGCGAAATGGCCCGGTCGCACCGCCCCTTCGAGCTCGTCGCCGAGCGCGCCGGGGTGCACCGTGACGGTCGCGCCGTCCGGGTACAGATCCGACGCCTTGGGCAGGAAGCCCAGTTCGACGCCGTCCTCCTTCAGTACCTCGAGGTCCTTGTCCAGCGGACGCGGGTACGCCTCGAAGTCCTCGCCTTCCCCGAACTGCAGGGGGTTCACGAAGATCGACGTCGCGACCACCGTGTTCGGCAGCCGCTTCGCCCGGCGGATCAGTTCCCGGTGTCCCGCGTGCAGGGCACCCATGGTGGGCACCAGCGCGACCTTGCGGCCGACCCCGTGCAGGGCACGCGTCACCTGGCTCACCTGCTCCGGCGGCTGGAAGGTGTGCAGCGTGCCTCGGGCGAATTTCGGTGTGGTCACTGGTTTTGCTGCCCTTCGGCGGGATCTGCGGGGTCACTGAGGAGTTCGGTGAGCTCGGCGGCGGCCGAGGCGTCCAAGAGCCCGGCGGCGTCGCCGCGCGCCAGCGTGCGCTTGGCCAGCGCGCGATAGCTCGGGGCGATGTCGGGGCCACGTTCGGCCAGCACCGCGAGATGCTTACGCACGGTGCCGAGATCACCACGGGCCACCGGCCCGGTCAGCGCCCGGTCCCCGTGCCGCAGAACATTATCCAACGCCGCCGACAGCAACGGAGCCACCAGGCGTTCGGGCTGGGCGATTCCCGCTTCCCGCAACAATTCCGCGCAATCGGCGACCAGCGTCATCAGGTGATTCGCGCCGTGCGCCAACGCCGCGTGATAGAGCGCTCGCGCTTCGTCAGGAACGCGGACGGGCTCCGCGCCCATCTCCACGGTGAGCGCCTCGCCGACGTTCCAGGCCGCTTCGTCACCCTCTGTGGCGGTGACGCCGACGCTGCAGGTCGCCAGCCTGTCGAGGTCCTCCGGCCGTCCGGTGAAGGTCATCACGGGGTGCAGGGCCAGCGGCAGTGCCCCGGCGTCGGCGGCGGGCGCGAGGACGTCGATGCCGTGCGCTCCGGACGTGTGCACGACGATCTGCCCCGGACGCAGGGAACCTGTCGCGACGAAGCCGCGCACCATCCCGGCGAGCGAGTCGTCGGGCAGGGCGAGCAGAACGAGATCGGCGCGACGGGCGACCTCGTCGGGTGGCAGGAGTGGCACACCGGGAAGCAGTTGCTCCGCCCGGCGTATCGAAGCGTTGGAAAGGCCCGAAGCGGCGACGACCGCGTGCCCGGCCCTCGTGAGTGCTGCGCCGACGACGCTGCCGACCCGGCCCGCGGAAACGACACCCACGGCCAAGCGAGCGGGCCTTGTCATGGCGTGCGCCAATGGACGCTCATGGTCGAAAACTCCTCAACTCGTTCCAGTCCCGCTCGGTGGTCGCGGGTACCAGACGACGGCGCGAGGGTAACCCTCCGGCCCGTGTCTGAACCGACCCTCGTGACCAGCTTCACCTGACCGAGGTCACCCGCGCGGAGCACCGTCCGCCAGCCGTACGGCCTCGGCGCGCGAGGTCTTGAGCACCTGCAGCAGCTCACGCTGCCGCTGTTTTCCCTCGTCGGTGAGCTTCCGGCCGCGTCGCAGGAACGCGAGTTCGGTCACGCTGGCCTGATAGCGGCCGACGGCCTTCGCCGCGTCCCGTCCCGACTGCTTCCGCGCCTGTTTCCGCCACGACCGCCGTCCGGACAGGCTGGCCAGCAGCGTCACTTCGGACGGCGCGATCCACCGCGCGTCGACCATCATCGGCAACGCGGCGGCGACGATCCGCTGCTCGCGGCGCCGCTGCATGACCACCACCGAGAAGACCCCGATGAACAGCGGCACCATGATCAGGAAGTAGACGTTCAGGAAGGTCTTGGCGCCACCCAGCAGCGCGGCGCCGTTCCACAGGGCGTGCAGCAGCACGGCGACGAGGTAGCCGCCGATCGGCGCCAGTATCCGCATCGAGCGCACCTTGCTGCTCGCGGCGATACCGAGCCCGATCCCGGTCATCACGGCGAACAGCGGATGCGTGAACGGCGAAAGCACCCCACGGAGGAAGAACGCCGCGAGCACGCCCGCGCTCGTGCCGTCACCGAAGCCGTTCTCCGCGAAGGCGCGGCCGAAGTAATAGATGTTCTCGGTGAAGGCGAACCCGGCGGCGGTGAACCCGGCGTAGACGATGCCGTCCACGACGCCGTCGAACTCGATCGGACGGCGCCACCACAGCAGCAGGATGAAAGCGGCCTTCGCGGCTTCCTCGACCAGCGGCGCGGAGACCAGGCCGCTGACCTTGCCGCCGACGCCGGTGCCGAGCAGCAGGTCACCGACGGCCTCGGCGCCGCTGTTGAGCAGCAGCGCGATGATCGTCGCGACACAGGCTCCCCAGACGAAGGACAGCAGCAGGAGCTTCGGCGGTTCCGGTTCCCAGCGGTCGACCCACAGGAACGCCGTCACCACCACGGCGACCGGGACGAGTGCCGCGAGCACGCCGATCGTCACCGCGGGCAGACCGACCTTCGCGGTCACCGTGCCGAAGACGAACAGCCCGCACAGCGCGACGGCGATCAGCCCGAGCACCGGCAGCAGCACGGTGATCGACCGAGGCCGGCGTGCCCGGTCGGAACCGGGCACCGGGGAGGAAGGCTCGCTCACAGCGGGTCACCCTACAGTCGGCCGGGGTCAGTCTTCGGCACGCCGCCTGCGCCGCGGAGTGGACTCGTTCGCGCCGTTGGCGGCGAGCAGGTCCATCACCGATCGGCCGGAGGCGTGCGAACCGGCGGCCGGCGTCTCGGGACGGCTGTGCGACGACCCGTTGCGGGACGGCGCCTCGTCGTCCGGCTTCGCCCGCTTGCCGCCGTGACGGCCGCCTGTCTCGGCCGCGGCGCTCTGCCACGCCGGAGGCTCGCCATCCGGACGGCGACGGCGGCCACCACCGGTCGGCTCCGCCACGTTGGGGGCAGGCGTGAGCGAGGTCGAGGAGTCCTCCGCCGCCCGGCGGCGACGTCCACCTGGACGGCTCTGCATCGCGCGGACCTCTTCGGGCAGCGTCGGGTTGACCACGGGCGACTCCTCGCCGCCGCCACCGTGCCGCGAAGGCGTCTCGGCGGCCGGAGGGCGCACGGGTTCGGGCTCCGGCGGGCGCACCGGCTCGGCGCGGCGCGGCGGCGGCTCGGACACGACCGGGATCGACACCGGGGTCGGCGGCTCCGGCTCGCGGCGAGGCTCAGGGCGCGGTTCGGGACGCGCCGGGGGGTTGGCGGCCTGGGGCATCGGCAGGGAGGCCGACGGCTGGGGCTTCGACGGCGGCGTGGGGCGCAGCCGGTCCTGGAAGTCGTCCTTCCTGGGGAACGCGGCGCTCAGATCGGAGACCGGGCGCTCCTGCGTCCACGACGGCTTCCACTCGCCGGTGGCCTCCATCGGCTCCGGCTCGGCGGCGGGTTTGTTCACCGGCGGCGGCGTGCCACCGGCCGGACGCGGCCGTTCGACCGGCTTCATCCCCGGCCTGGTCAGGCCGAGCTCACGGTTCGGCCGGGGACGGTCCGGCTCGACCTTCTTGACCGGCTTCGCCTGCGCGGGCGGCTTCACCGGCGGCGTCTGCTTGCGAGTCTGTTCCTCCGGCCGCGGCGCGGGCGGCCGCTGGACGGTGCCGGCGTCGAGACGCTGCTGCAACGAAGGCTGCTGCGGACGTCGCTGCGGCTCCTGCCGCTGGGATTCTTGGCGCTGGGGCTCAGGACGTTGGGGCTGCCGGGCGATGGTGGGCATCGACGGCTGCGAGACCTCGGCGCGCGAAACACCCGGCATCGACGGGCGGGACACCTCGGCCGGGGACACCGGCGGCGGGGTCTTGCGCTTGGCGTCGACCCTCGGCATCGGCCGGGAGACCTCGGCGGGCGACATACCGGGATTGGACATCTCGAGCCGCTCACGACGAGCGGCTTCGGCGGCGAGCGCCTCGGCGGCCTTCGAGGCGCGGGCGTCCGCCTTGCGCATGCTGCGGCGAGTCGACTCGTCGACCGGCTTCGGTCGCGGGACCTGGTTGTTCTGCCCGTAACCGCCGCCGTTGTTCGTGCCGTTGTGCACGCCGTTGTGACCGTGACCGTTCGACGGCTTGCGACGGGCCGCGGGCGGAGCGCCGGCACGGGCGGACGCGGGTTCGAGGACGCGGTCGATCATCTCGGTCGGGCGCTCCCGCCCGCGGTCACGGTCGTCGACGTCGATCGTGGTGCCGTTGGCGGCCATGAGCTGGGGTTTGCCATTGCCGTTGTCGGAGCCCGCGCTCATCAACTGCTTGTTGTCGAGCGACCGCATCCGGGTGGCCTGCGCGGTGAGCGCGACGCGTTCGAGAAGAACCTCGCCGCCGAAGAGCGACTGAAGGCTTTCACGCAGGGCGCTCACCTCGGCTCTGAGCGCTTCGAGCTCGTCATGGGAGCGGCTCTCGGCGGCCTGCCGGGTCTCCGCTTCCATCTCCAGCTCGAACTCACGGCGGGCGGCGATCTCGCGTTCGAGCTCCAGCTCGTAGACGGCCTGTGCTTCGGCGACGGCTTCTTCGCTCTGCGACACGTGCTTGCGGTAGCGGACCGCCAGGAAGGCCCCGATCAAGGCGGCCCACAGCGCCGCGACGATACCCAGCCGCAAGTAGCGGAGGTCGTCGGAAAGCACCAATGCGAGAGTCGCGCCGACGGCGAGAACCAAGCCGACGACAAGCCACGGCCTACCCGCAAGGCGGCCGCGCGAGTCGTCACCCACCCCGGTCATGCCCAACACCGTACCTTCTAGTAATCCGAACGAGACCTAGTCGGTACTTCGAGCGGTGCTTCTCAAGCGTTAACCGGTCGGCTGCCGATCGGGGTCCCGATCACCGCCCTCGGGGGTCCGGCAGCAGTGTTCGAGCCACAAAGCCGCAGCTACCAGTGCCACCGAGCTGACGATCCCGACCGTCGCCGAACGGAGATCACCGCCCGCCGCGAGGAGTTCGTCACGTCGCGGAAAAAGATACGCGAAAGCCGCCAGCCAGACACCCGTCATGGCGGATCCGGCGAGCGAAGAGGCCTTCGCGAGTGCCACCGATCGGGCGACGGAGATCGCGGCCATCACCCGGCCCTCCTTGATCCGCGAACGGATGATGAAGGCGAGCACGACCTCACAGAGCGCGAGGACGAGGAGCGTCATTCCCGCGAAGAGCGGAAGCGCGGGGATGGCGCCGTAAGCGACCTGGAAGAGCAGGTAGGCCAGGACCAAGCCCAGTAGGCCGGCCACCGCCAGCTCGCGTGGCCGGGTGAAGTGCATGGTCCAACGCTACCTGGCAGGCTTGACTCTCCACCAACTGGAGAGTCGAACATGAAGCATATGGGCACCGCAGCGGTTTTCACCATCGGGGAGCTGGCCAAACGGACCGGCCTGCCGGTGAAGACCATCCGCTTCTACTCGGACGAAGGCCTCCTGCCGCCGACGGACCGCACTGATTCCGGCTACCGCCTCTACGACGCCACCGCGATGGCGCGTCTGGAGCTGGTCCGGACCCTGCGGGAACTCGGACTGGGTCTCGCGGACGTGGAGCGGGCGCTGACCAGGGAAGCGACCATCGGCGACCTCGCGGTCCAGCATGTCGCGGCCCTGGACGAGCAGATCCGACGGCTGGAATTGCGCCGGGCGGTCCTGCGAGCGGTGGCCAAACGGGACTCACCACTGGAGGAGGTCGAACTGATGAACAAGCTCGCGTCGATGTCGGACGAAGACCGCAAACGTTTGCTGGACGAGTTCTGGGCGGACATGGTCGAAGGACTCGAACTGGATCCGGAGTTCTACGAGCGGATGCGCTCGGCGAAACCGGAACTGCCCGACGACCCGACCCCGGAGCAACTGGAGGCCTGGATCGAGTTCGCCGAACTCGTCCAGGACGAGGAGTTCCGCGCGTCCATCCGCCGGATGAGCGAGTGGCACTCCCATCTCCGCGAGAAGGACGGGGCCGACTTCGGCCCGAAACAGCAGCAGCTGTGGATGGCGTGGAGTGAGAAGGCGTCCGAAGCACTCGAAGCCGGCATCGCGCCGGACTCGACGGAAGGCCGGGAACTCGCGGAGACGATCTTCTCGCAGTCTTCGCGGAACGGGCGGGACCCGAACGACCCCGCCTGGCGGAAGCGACTGACCGACGGGATGGCGATCAGCATGGATCCCCGCGCCGAACGCTACTGGCTCCTGCTGGGGAAGATGAACGGCTGGCCGTCGTTCCCCTCCCAGATGCCGCAGGCCGAATGGATCATCGCCGCCCTGCGCGCCGCGCTCGCCTGAAGCGCATTTCGTCCTCTAACTGCGGTAGGGCCGTGAAGGGCTCCTTCCCGCTGCCCGACTGTCGTCCATCCTTAAGGGACACTCTTCGCCGCGCGGACGCCTGATTCGGGTGATTTGCGGAGCTTCGGAAAGGGTCGTGAGTGCCAATGAGGGTTCCATTGAGAGGTGGGGCAAAGATGGCGTGCCCCGGCGCGGGCCGGGCTGACCGACGGAAGCCGGGCCGCGTCCCAGTGTCCACAAGGGACACTTTTCCGAAGAGGTTTGTCCGACTTGGGCGTTTTGTGCGGTCTTGCGCGGGGGGTCGGGTGTGGGCAAAAAGGGGTGTTACCAATTTTGCACGCAACCCCCCCCCCGGGACCCCCCAAAACGGCATCAATAAGAAACCAGGCCCCCCA
>NZ_JBVIRO010000004.1:0-15702 GCF_055575975.1 Amycolatopsis sp. NPDC033938 | reverse complement strand
GGGGTCGTGAGTGGCAATGAGGGTTCTAACCCTATTTGCCACTCACGACCCCCTGCGGAACCGCACATAGCGTCATCAATCAGACACGAGGCCGACAGAAGGTGTCCCTTGTGGACACTGATGCCCGGCCGGCATCCAGAAGCAGGCCCGCCCTGCCTCGACTTTGCTTCGTAGGTACCTAAGAGATCCGGTCACCTCAGGCGAGGGTGAGCGAGGTCAGCCGGACAGAGTCGCGATCCGAAGCGGGACGGGCCGCGAGGAGGTCGGCGACGGGACCGTGGCCGGGGAGCACCGCGCCTGGCTCGATCTCCAACCACGGGATCAGCACACTCGCGCGCTCCGGCGTGCCGGGATGCGGAAGCAACAGCTGGGGATCGTCGGAACGCACCCCGTCCACGGTCACGATGTCGACGTCCAGCGTGCGCGGACCCCAGCGGAGTTCGCGCACGCGCTCCGCCGCCTGCTCGGCGGCCTGTCCGGTGCGCAGCCAGTCCCAGTGATCACGCGCCGGGTCGTCGACCAGGACGACGGCGTTGAGGAAGTCGGGCTGGTCCTCGACACCCCACGCCTTCGTCTCGTAGACCGACGACACCGCGACGACCGCGGGCCGGACAGCGTCGACCGCCGACTGAAGGAACGCGAGCCGATCCCCCAGATTCGACCCGAGCGAAAGCAGAGCGCGGCTCATCGCTCGCGCCGCACCGTGACGGCGACGTCGTCGAAGTTCAGCGGAATCGGCGCGGACGGCTTGTGCACCGTCACCTCGACGGCGGTCAATCGCTCGTCACGCAGGACCTCGTCGGCGATCTTCCCGGCGACACTCTCGATGAGGTCGTACGGCTCACCGGCCACGATCCCGGCCGCGAGTTCGGCGAGCTCGCCGTAATGCAGGGTCTTGGTCAGGTCGTCGGACGCGGCGGCCGGGCCGAGGTCCAGCCACGCGACGATATCGACGACGAACTCCTGCCCGTCACGCTTCTCGTGATCGAAGACCCCGTGCCTGCCGAAGACCCGCAGACCGGTCAGCGTGATGCGATCAGACATCGGGACTCCCCTTACGCCAAGCGGCCGCGACGGTCACGGCGTCCAGACTCGCGCCGACCTCATGCACCCGGACACCCCACGCGCCCGCCGACGCGGCCAGTGCGGAGACGGCGGCGGTGGCATCCTCCCGGCCGTCCGGCGGAGCGGGTTTTCCGTCCTTTCCGGACAAAAGGCGACCGAGGAACCGTTTGCGCGAAGCACCGACGAGCACCGGAAAACCCAAGGACAGAAAGGAATCCAGGCCGTTCAACAGCGCCCAGTCATGTTCGGCGTTCTTCGCGAACCCGAGCCCAGGGTCGAGCACGAGCGCACCCGGGTCGACCCCGGCGGCGACCGCTTCGTCCACTCGGGACAGCAGTTCGGTGCGAACGTCCCCGACAACGTCCTCATAGGACGCCAGCGCGTTCATGTCCTTACTGTGCCCACGCCAGTGCATCAGCACCCACGGGACACCGGTCTCCGCGGCGACCTTGGCCATGTTCGGATCGGCCAACCCACCCGAAACATCGTTGATCACCGATGCCCCCGCCTCGATCGCGGCGGCCGCGACCTCGGCGCGGGTGGTGTCCACTGACATCGCGACACCGTCGGCGGCGAGCGCACGGATCACCGGCATGATCCGGGAGATCTCGGTGTCGGCGTCCACCCTGGACGCACCCGGCCGCGTCGACTCCCCGCCGACGTCGATCAGATCCGCCCCGCGCGCCCACATCTCGTGCGCGTGCTCCAACGCCTGCTCGACGCCGAGGTAGCGGCCACCGTCCGAAAAGGAATCGGGGGTGACGTTCAGAATGCCCATCACCGCGCACCGGCCGGGCCGCGGCAGGGCGGTCATCGACGGCCCTTGATCAGGTCCAGCGCCTCCGCCCGCGAGGACGCCGAAGTCTGCAGCAGCCCGCGCACGGCCGACGTCGTCGTCCTGGCGCCGGGTTTGCGGATGCCGCGCATGGCCATGCAGAGATGCTCGGCCTCGACCACGACGATCGCGCCGCGCGGATTGAGTTTGCGCATGAGCGCGTCGGCGACCTGGGAGGTGAGACGCTCCTGAACCTGGGGGCGCTTGGCGTAGAGGTCGACGAGACGGGCCAGTTTGGACAGGCCGGTGACCTTGCCGTGGCCGTTCGGGATGTAGCCGACATGGGCGACACCGTGGAAGGGCACTAAATGATGTTCACAGTTGTGCGTCAGGTGACCGGCGATCAGGAAGGTCGGATGTGGTTCGCATTTGAAGCTGTACACCGTGTAGGGCTTGGTTCCCGTGGCCTTCACTGGTCGGACGGACTCGACCTCGACGTACTCCGACTCGATCAGATCGGTCGTGTAGTCATCCTGAGGGAAACCATGCCGCCGGAACCAGCTGTCGGCGACGTAGAGATGTGAAGCGACTCCACTGGTTCTAGGAGTAAAACGAGCACCGATGACCGTGGCCAAGTCCTCCAGGAAAGGCACGTTCGCGCTGACAATGGTGCTGCCCGCACTGTTCTTGTTGCGGAAGCCGTCCCCATCGACGTAGCCATCGAGAAAGCCGTTGAAAGTGCTCCGGTCGTTGAGGACGACCATCGGGAACCGTTGCCGTTGGTGGTGTGCGTCCCCACCGACGTACTGCCGCATCAGATCGGCGAGGTACGACGAGACCACTCGTACCCGGAATCCCGGCACCTCACGCGCAAGATAGCCAGACGGCCGAGACACCGGCTCGAGCTTCGCCTCGATCCCGAAGGCACGATAGAGCGACTCTGCGTATTTCTTCGCGAAGTCGCGGTCGTTCACCACAAGAGACACGTAACGCTCGGAAACCGTTCCGTCCGAACAGGTCGCGCCGATCACATAGCCGAAGTCGTACCCGAACTCCGGCTTCCACCGATCCCGGCACAGCTTGCGTGCGTGCGTCCACTCGATGAACGAGCCCTCGACGTCCTTGGCTTCCATCCAGCCTTTGGGCGTCGCCAGTGGATGGTCGGGCGTGACCTTGAAACTTCCGCCCTCGGTGGTGACTTCGACCAGATCGCGAGTCTGATGCGAGCTGATCTCGGTGACCGTGGTCTCTTCCACTTTGCCGCCTGCGAGAGTCCACAGCTTGTCACCGACCTCGACCTCGGCCGCTTGTTTTCGGCCACCGACCGCGTTCACCGTCTGCTTGCTGGGCACACAGGTCGAAAACATCGGGATGTCCGTCACGAGGACGAGTTCTTCGTGTGCCTCGTCGAACGTGCGGTCCAGGACGTGGTCCGGTTCGGTGTAGAGCCCGGCGAACATTTCCCGGTAAGCGCGAGCGACCCGGGCCGGGGTCTCAAGGAGACCGTCCCGGTCCGGGTCCTCACCACAGGCGAGCAGGAGTTCGCGTACGGCTTTCTCGGCCCGGTCCTGGTCGAAGACCGGGCTCGCGCCGTTACCGCTTGGTGTCGTCCTGTCCGTCGGATTCACGCCGTTGTTGTCCTTCGTCCTGCTGCTGACCGCCGGGCTGGCCGGGCTGGTCCGCGAACCAGCCGTCACGCGGGCGGTCTTCGGCGGGACGCCAGGGCTGGTTCGGCTGGCCGCCCGGCTGGGTCGCCGGGGTCCATCCGGGAGGAGCCCCGTAGTTCGGCGGGCCGCCGACGGGCCCACCCTGGTAACCACCTGCCGGACCGCCCGGCTGCTGACCACCATATGCCTGCGGCCAGTGGCCGGTGCCGTTCGGCCCACCGTTCGGGCGGCCACCGTTGGGGTGCGCGCCCGGCTGCGGCGGAGCGTAGGGGTTGGCGTTCGGGTCCGGCGGCGGCACCGGGGCGCCGTACGGCGGACCACCGGGGAGGTCGCCGCCGCCCTGCGCGGTGCCGACCGGGGTCGGCGCCGGCTGCAGCACCGGCTGCTCCTTCTTCTCCTCCGGCGGCGGCCACGGCTCGCCGCGTTCCATCGCCAGCTCGCCGGGGGTCTTGATCGGCGGCTTGTCCGACGGCTTCCGCTCGCCGAACTCGTTGAAGATGGTGATGTGCGGGCGCTTCTCGACGGTCGCGAAGATCCGTTCGAGGTCCTTGCGGGTCAGCGTCTCCTTTTCGAGGAGCTCGATGACCAGCTCGTCCAGCACGTCGCGGTAGGTGCTCAGCACGTGCCACGCCTCGGTGTGCGCGGTCTCGATGAGCTTGCGCACCTCCTCGTCGATCTCGTGCGCGACCTCGAGCGAGTAGTCCGCCTGGCGGCCCGCCGAGCGGCCGAGGAACGGGTCCCCCTGCTCCTGGCCGTATTTGACCGCGCCGAGGCGGGCGCTCATGCCGTATTCGGTGACCATCGCGCGGGCGATCTTGGTCGCCTGCTCGATGTCGGAGGAGGCACCGGTGGTGGGCTCGTGGAAGACGAGCTCCTCCGCGGTCCGGCCGCCCATCGCGAAGACCAGGCGCCCGATCATCTCCGAGCGGGTCATCAACTCCTTGTCGTCCTCCGGGACGAGCAGGGCGTGACCGCCGGTGCGCCCGCGCGGGAGGATCGTCAGCTTGTAGACCGGTTCGATGTCCGGCATCGCCCACGCGGCGAGCGCGTGGCCGCCCTCGTGGTAGGCCGTGATCTTCTTCTCCTTCTCGGAGATGATCCGGCTCTTGCGGGCGGGGCCGCCGACGACGCGGTCGACGGATTCCTCCAGCGCGGCGTCGGTGATCACGTGCCCGTTCTCGCGGGCGGTGAGCAGCGCGGCCTCGTTGAGCACGTTCGCGAGGTCGGCACCGGACATGCCGACGGTCCGCTTCGCGAGCCCGCTGAGGTCGGTGCCCTGCGCGATCGGCTTGCCCTTGGCGTGCACCTCGAGGATCGCCTTACGGCCGCGCATGTCCGGTGCGGACACCGGGATCTGGCGGTCGAACCGGCCGGGGCGCAGCAGCGCCGGGTCGAGGATGTCGGGACGGTTGGTCGCGGCGATCAGGATGATGCCGCCGCGCGCGTCGAAGCCGTCCATCTCGACGAGGAGCTGGTTCAGCGTCTGCTCGCGCTCGTCGTGGCCGCCGCCGAGGCCGGCGCCGCGCTGGCGGCCGACCGCGTCGATCTCGTCGACGAAGATGATGCAGGGCGCGTTCTGCTTGGCCTGCTCGAACAGGTCGCGGACTCGCGAGGCGCCGACACCGACGAACATCTCGACGAAGTCGGAACCGGAGATCGTGTAGAACGGCACGCCCGCCTCGCCGGCGACGGCTCGGGCGAGCAGCGTCTTACCGGTACCGGGCGGCCCGTAGAGCAGGACGCCCTTGGGGATCTTCGCGCCGAGTGCCTGATAGCGCGCCGGGTTCTGCAGGAAGTCCTTGATCTCGTACAGCTCTTCGACGGCCTCGTCGGCGCCCGCGACGTCCCCGAAGGTCGTCTTGGGCATGTCCTTGTTGAGCTGTTTGGCCTTCGACTTGCCGAAGTTGAGGACGCGGTTCCCGCCGCCCTGCGCGTTGTTCATCATCCACATCAGCAGGCCCAGCACCAGCGCCAAGGGGATGGCGAAGATCAGGATCTGGGTGAGGACGTTCTGCTGGGTGACCTTGGTGGTGAACTTGACCGGGTTGTCGCCGCTCTTGAGGGCGATCAGCTGGTTGTAGACGGTGCCCGCGACGTTCGCCGGATATTGGGCGATGATCTGGTCGACCTGCTGGCCGTCGACCTCGATCTTCTTGTTCAGGAGCAGCTTGACCTGCTGTTCCTTGTCCTCTTGCGAGGCTTCCTTGACGTTGTTCGCGGTGATCTGCTGGTTCGCGACCGAGATGGGCACCTGGGTATAGCCACGATCACTGTCGAAGATCGTGTTGTACGCGAGAAACGCCAGTACCGCCGCGAGAATCCAGAGCACTGGGTTCTTGAGCACGCTCTTCCGGTTCATACGACTCGGCCCTGGTGGCCTCGACCCTTCCTGGTTGGGCGGCTGCTGTGATACCCGCCATCGTGATCTTGACGACCCATGGTGCTCCGACACCCGCCCCTCAGGATACCGCCCGCCTGGACGGACGAGGGTGGTGAGCCTCTCGGAGGTAAACGGCGGACCCCTCGCGAGGGTTCCCGGGTGGGGGATGCGCCGGTCACCCTAACGTGTGTCGACCGCCACACCGGCGACCATTTCGCCCAACCTCGTCCGCAGTGCCTTGACGTCGGCGGGTGAGACGGTGACCCATTCGCGGCCGTCGGGACCGGCCTGTGACGTGCTGAGGTATCGGCCGCTGACCGTGTCGAACCAGCCGAGGACGCGGGACCGCTGTTTGGCGCCCACGTGGGACCGGCTGTTCGCCGCCAGCTGACCGCCGCGCAGCCGCGGCTGGCCGGTGAGCTTGCCGAACGCCTCGCGTGGGTCCGCGGCGATGCGTTCACTGAGTGAGACGCGCGGCTTCTCCTTGCGACGGGCCTTCGCCGCTTCGGGCTCGTCGGTCTGCTTCGTCGGGTTGACGGCGGCGCGGATCGGCGGGGTGCGGCGGGCGTCGTCGATCGGCAGCGTGACGGACGCCTCCGAGCCCCGCTGCCCGGGCGGCAGCAGGTCGACGACCGCTGTCGGCAGTCCGTCGGCCGGGGCCTCGCGCAGCCAGATCCCGGTCTGGTCCTGGATCGCGAGTACGCCGTCGCGGCCGTCGGTGGCGCCGAGCACGGCGACCGTCGGGGCCTGGAACTCGGGGATGTGCAGCGCGTCGATGGTCAGCGAGCCGCGGGCGAGGAGGTACAGCCAGTCCTCGATCTTCGGATCCAGCCGTCCCCGGCTGTCGCGGATGCCGCGGGCCTTGAGCTCGACGTCGGTGCGGTTGCGCAGCGCCCGGCGCTCGGCCTCGGTCGCGCCGTGCGAGCGGTTCCGCAGCGGATACGGCAGGTCGCCGAGTTCGGCGGACTCCCAGAGGAAGTCGAACGCCATCGGCGTGAAGTGTTCCTGATGCATTGCTCCGTGCCCTCCCGGCACCTTGGCTCTTGCTGCGGGGCCTTGTGCGCGGCTGGTCGCTGTGCGTCAGGGCGGCCCCGAAGGTTCACGATAGCGAAGGGGTACGACAGGCGGTGGGCGGATGGGCGAAAGGGCACTGGGGTTGCCCGCCGGATGCCCGCCGCGTGCCATGAAAGGTCCTTTCCTTGCAAATTTTGCAAGGAAAGGACCTTTCATGGCACGCGAGAGGTACTTACAGAGCGGTAAGCCAAAGGTGGCGGATTCGGACGAGACGGCGGTCTGGGTGACGTGGCACCGCACTCACGTGCTTGAAGCCGGAACACCGAGTGCGGCGTCCGAGCACGCGAGTGACGCCTTCGCTCCGCCCACCATCACGACGTCCCTCACTTAAAGCGCGACAGAAGCTTCGGAAGCGATCTTTCCCAGCATTTCCGTGAGCCGGTGCCGCAGGGTCGCCGGGTCCGCGGGCGCGACGGTGATCCAGTCCCGGCCATCGGAGCCGCGGGTGGCCTGGGTGAAGTACCGGCCCGACTGGGTGTCGAACCAGCTCAGCACGGCGGACCGGCTCCGCGTGCCGTGACGGCTGCGCGCGTTGGCACCGAACTGGCCGCCGCGCAACCTCGGCTGGGCCTGGAGCCGCGACAGGGCCTTGCGGTCCTCGTCGGAGGTGACCCGGCCGTCGACCTGCGGTTGGCGCCGCTGGAGGAAGTCCGCTCCCGACGCGCCGACGAGTCCGTCCAGCGGCAGGGTGATCGACTTTTCCGTGCCGCGCGAGCCCGGCGGCAGGAGGGAGACGATCGCGCTCGCGAGGCCGTCCGGGGCGATGGGGTGGAAGTGGAAACCGCGCGCGTCCTGGACCGTCAGCAGGCCCTGGCCGCCGAGCATCGACGCGACCGCGAGCAGCGGTTCGGTGTTGGGGTTGTTGAGCTGGACACAGTCCAGGCTCAGGTCCGGCCTCGCGAGGACGCCGAAGAAGTCTTCGACATGGGGTTCGGGACGCCCGCGCTCGTCGGCGAGACGGCGCTGGTTCAGGGACTGGAGTACCTGCTGCCGCAGGGCGCCGCGCTCGTCGACGGTCGCCCCGTGCGAGCGGAGCCGCAGCGGGTACGGCAGCTCGCCGGCGTTCGCGCTCTCCCACAGGAAGTCCATTTCGACTCCCGCGAGCAGTTCACCGTTCGCCATGAAACGCCCCCATACAGGTCAGTATCTGTTGGTGAACCCGCGTCCGCGATCGACGTCGGCAGGACGCTGCCTGGTCTTCCACGTCTCGATGGCGGGTCAGGGCGTCCTGCCACCGCGATAGCGGGGCCTTCGGCCGGGGCGGGCTCACCGGGCGCGCGGCCGGTTCGGCCGCGCGCCCGGTGTAAACCGCTCTAGCGATCGTCGTCTTCGGTCCAGGCACCGATGACCGGCGGCGGGGTCGCCTCGTTGGCGCCGAAAGCGTCGTCCGGGTCGGGCTCGATGAGGAACGACGCGTGCGTGTGCTCCTCTTCCTGCTCGGCCTGCGCGCCGGGGGCGCCCATGCCCATGCCGCCCATGCCCTGCATCGGCGGGGTGGCGCCACCGCCGATGGTGCCGCTGGAGGACACGATGCCCTGCTGCGGCACGGCCTGGGACGCGGCGCTCTGCGCGGGAGCGTTGTCGGTCGCCGCGGCGTCGGTGCCGTCGGTTTCCTTGGCGCCGGACTTGTTGCCCTGCCCGAGCGCCTTCGCACCGGCGTAGCCGAGGCCGCCGCCGAGCGCTGCCGCGGTGAGTGCCTGGCCGAGCCCGTTGCCGCCACCCGCCGACGGGGCGGGCGAGCTCATCGGGACACCGGCACCGGAGGCGACACCGGCACCGACACCAGGGCCTGCCGCGACGCCCGGAGCGGGCGCGGCGGGGGTGTAACCGGCCTGCGAGAACACGCCGGAGTCCGGGCCGCCGTGGACGGCCGCGGCGTGCTGGGCGCCCTGCACGCCGCCGTAGCCGTGCGTGCCGGCCAGGACGGGGGTGCCGGAGACGGCGCCGGGGTTGAGGCCGCCGCCGCCCACGTTGCCGACGCCGCTGAACGAGGCGCTGTTGTGCGTGGCCGTCGGCTTCATGCCGAGGGATTCGGGGCCGAAGCTCGGGGTCGAGCTGTCGACCTCGCTCATCTCCTTGGTGTAGGCCTCGAGGAACCTGGCCTGCTCCGCCCGCACTTCCTTGTCCTGGTCGGCGAGGGGCTTCTGGTCGGTGACCATGCCGAGCGGGCCCGCGGCGAGGGCCTGGCCCATCGCCTTCTCCGGGCTGTAGTCGGTGGGCTTCGGCATCAGCTTGACCTTGGTCGCGGCGTCGGCCTGCTTCTGCAGCCTGTCCGACATCGTGACCGCGGCTTCGGAGGCCTGCGAGCCCGAGTTCGCGATGGCGACCAGTGCGCCCTGCGCACTCGCCGCGCCCTGGCCGATCCAGGCGGCGCCCAGTTCGGAGATCGCGTTGTAGAGGTCGTTCGACGCCTGGCTCAGCTGGCCGCCGTGCGAGCTCCACGTCTGGCTGAGCGCGGTCGCCGTGCTGGGGTCGTTGCCGATGTTGGCCTGGTTCCACAGGTCCTGGCTGGTCGGGGCGTTCTCCCAGTTCGGCGGGTTCGTGATGGCGCGGTCGGCGCCGATCTCGAAGCCGTCCGAACGGCCGCGGGCGGACGAGACGATGCCCTCGGACTGCCCACTGTCGCCGAGCTGGACAGGGGTGGTGCTGCTCTCGCCGTAAGAGTCGGCGCTGTGCTTCGGTGGCATGGCTTTCTGACTCCCCCTCAGACGTTACGGAACGGCCGCGCCGCGTCCTGGTCGATCTCGTGATAGCGCGCCATCGCGGTCACGATGCCGGACTCGGCGGCCTCGTACTGCTGGTACAGGTTCTGGAGTGCGGCGGCGTACGAGTCGCCTCCGCCGTCGGCGCGGTTCGCGACCTTCGCGGCGATGGCGTGACCGACCGGGTTGTCGCCCAGTTTCGGCGCCTGCCCCAGATCCCCCGACCGGTTGAGCAGTGCCTCGATGGCGTCCTTGCCGGTACGGATCTTGTTCAGGACGGTCTGGGCCGCGTCCGGGTCGATCCCGACCTGACCCTGGGCCGCGGCGTTCTTGAACGCGTTCGCGTCCGCCAAGCTGCTGTTCCCCATCTGAGCTCTCTCCGTTTCCCCCGGGCCAGGCCACACGGCTGCGTCGGCATTGGTCTTCGCATAGGTTAACGCACTCGAACGCTGCCTATGACGCGTTCTCGGTGCTCAGGGTTCCGCATTTCCGCGGCGGCGGGCAAGCGGTTCTCACGAGGTGTAGACGTGCGGATCCAGGGTGCCGATGTAGGGCAGGTCCCGGTAACGCTCCGCGTAGTCCAGGCCGTATCCGACTACGAATTCGTTGGGGATGTCGAACCCGATGTACTTGACCGGTACGTCGACCTTGACCGCCTCCGGCTTGCGCAGGAGCGAGACGACCTCGAGCGAGGCCGGGTTGCGGCTGGCGAGGTTCTTGAGGAGCCAGGACAGCGTGAGCCCGGAGTCGACGATGTCCTCGACGATGAGCACGTCACGGCCGGCGATGTCGCGATCGAGGTCCTTGAGGATCCGCACCACGCCCGACGACGAGGTCGCCGAGCCGTAGGAGGAGACCGCCATGAATTCGAGCTGGGAGGGAAGAGGGAGTGCCCTGGCGAAGTCGGTCATGAACATCACCGCGCCCTTGAGCACCCCGACGAGCAGGAGGTCTCCCTGCCCGGCGCCGGGTCCGTCGGCCGGATAGTCCGCGGCGACCTGCGCGGCCAGCTCGGCGATCTTGTCGTTGATCTGCTGCTCGGTGACGAGCACGGAGGCGATCTCGCCTTCGTACACGGGAGGTTCCCCTCTAGGTGGTGGAATGGGGTACTGACACCGAGAGCCTGCCATGCGCCCGCCCGGCCACCAAGTCGCCGGGTAGCCAGACTCCGCCCTGACCCCGCCAGTTCCCCACCAGCGCGTCGACCGAACGCAGGTGGGCGTCGGTGAGTTCGCGGACGCCGGAGTCCAGCAGCCACCTGCGGAGGACCCGCCGTCGCAGCGCGGGCGGCTCGGTGGCGAGCACGGCGACGTCGAGCCCGTCCTCGGTGAAGGCACGCAGGTAGACGTCTCCGGCGAGTGTGTCCAACGCCTCGGTGTCCTCGCGCAGTTGCGCCGCCGTGCGGGCCAGAGAGGCCGCGACTCCGCCGGAAAGCACCTCCTCCAGAAGGGGGAGTACTTCCGTTCGCAACCGGACACGGGTGAACCGCGGGTCCTGGTTGTGCGGGTCCTGCCAGGGGTCGACGCCGAGCGCGCGGCACGCCTGCCGGGTGATGGCGCGGGTGACGCCGAGCAGCGGCCGTCCCCAGGGCGGGTCGTGCGGCCGCATCCCGGCCAGCGACCGCGGTCCCGAACCCCGGCCGAGGCCGAGCAGCACGGTTTCGGCCTGGTCGTCGAGGGTGTGGCCGAGGAGGACGAGGCCGTGTCCTTCCGGCAGCGCCGAACGCAGCGCGCGGTAGCGGGCCCGGCGGGCCGCCGCTTCCGGACCGCCCGCGCCTTCGACCCGCACCTTCAGCACTTCCGCGGTGTGGGCGCCCAGTTCCCGGGCTGTGCTCGCCGCCTTCGCCGCGGTTTCGGCGGAGCCGTCCTGGAGGCCGTGGTCGACGACGAGCGCCCGCACCTTCAGCCCGGCTCGGGAGCCCGTGAACGCGGCCGCTTCGGCGAGCGCCAGCGAATCCGCCCCTCCCGACACGGCGACGCACACCTCGTCATCGACGTCGGCCGACGCGAGGAAGTCCCGCACGGCCGTCCGGACGGCCGCGACCGCCGGATCCGGTCCGCTCACCCGTGCAGACGCCGTACCCAGGCCGCCGGATCGGTGATCTCGGCCCTGGTCGGCAGCGTGTTCGGCGACGTCCACACCGCGTTGAAACCGTCCATGCCGACGGCGTCGACGACGTGCTTGGTGAACTTCGCGCCCTGTTCGTACTGACGCATCTTCGCGTCGACCCCGAGCAAGCTGCGCAGCACGCGATCGATCAGCCCGCCGCCCTTGCGCCGCGCGGTGAACCGCGACCGGATCAGCTCGACGCTGGGCACGACCTGCGGCCCGACGGCGTCCATCACGAAGTCGGCGTGTCCCTCCAGCAGGGTGGAGAGGGCGAGCAGCCGGTCGAACACCGCGCGTTCGCCGGGAGACTGCAGCAGTTCGGCGAGACCGGCGCCGCCCGTCTTGCCCTTGCCGATCTGCTTGATGGTGTCCGGCAGCCGTCCGACCAGGTCGCTCAGTCCGTCCGCGTCGCGGCCGGCGAGGCCGCCGATCAGGCGCTCGACCTCGTCGGCGAAGTAGTCGCGCAGCCAGGTGACCGCGGTGAACTGCAGCCGGTGGGTGCATTCGTGCAGGCAGACCCACAGCCGGAAGTCGTGCCCCGGCACGTCCATCGCGCGCTGGGCGGCGACGATGTTCGGCGCGACGAGCACCAGCTGGCCACGGCGTTCCGGCCCGCCGAACGGGTCGTACTGGCCGAGTACGCGGGAAGCGAGGAACGCGAGCACCAGACCGGTCTGGACCCCGGCGCCGGAGGCCAGCACGGGACCGAGCGGCCCGCCCTGCGCCTGAGGCAGCGCGCGGCCGGTGAGCGCGTCGAGCCCCGACGCGGCCGAACGGACCCAGCCGGGCCTGTCGACCACCTCGGCGGGCAGCAGCGGCAGGTCGAGGCCGAGCCCGGTCAGCTCACGGACGTGTCCTTCCGCCTCGCTGGTCAGCTCGCGCAGATCGGCGACGGCCGCTTCGGCCTCTTCGCGATCGACCACCGGGCCGCCGCGCACCAGGAGGGCGCCCGTCGAGGCGGCCAGGGACCAGTCGACCATCGAACGTGTCTTGGTCGGCGTTTCCTCAGTCACTCTTATGACGCTACCCGCTGAAAGGCCGGATTCCGCCGCGACTTCCTCACGCTCCGGTTCCGGTCGTGCGCTCAGCGGCAGCCGCACTTGTGCAGTGTCGCCGCGACGACGTCGAGCGCGGCCCTGCCCTTGTTCTGATCCGAACCGGACGACATCAGCGCGAACACCAGCATCCGGCCGTCGGTGTCGAGCACCACGCCTGCCAGGGTGTTCACCCCGGACAGCGTCCCGGTCTTGCCGCGCACCCAGCCCCGGCCCGCCGCCGACGCCGGATCGCCGTAGCGCTTCTCCAGCGTCCCGCTGCCACCCGCGACGGGGAGACCGGCGAGCATCGGCCGCAGTTTGGCCGTCCTCGGATCCTGGCCGTCCGGCGCCGCCGCGACGGTGAGGATCTCGCCGAGCACCTTCGCCGGGATCTTGTTCTGGTCGGACAGCCCGCTGCCGTCGTTGAGCTGGACACCGGTGAGGTCGAAACCGGCCTGCTTCAGCACGTCCATCGTCGCGGCCGCGCCACCGGCGAACGACGGCTCTTTGCCCTTCGCCAGCGCGACCTGGCGGGCGAGGGCGTCGCCGAGCATGTTGTCCGAAAGCTGCAGCAGCGAGTTGGCGAACTCCGTCAACGGCTGCGACTTGACCTCGCCGAGCACCTTCGCGTCCTTCGGCGCCGTCGCCGTACCGCCCGCTTGGGCTTCGAGCTTTCCGGCGATCTTCTGGGTCAGCGCCATCGCCGGGTTCGCGACACGGGGCGAGTGGTCGTTCTTCGGGTCGGTGCGGCCGCCGTCGGCCATCACCGGGACGACCGGCGCCATGTAGGTGTTCCCGGCGGCGGTGTCCTCGGGATCCCAGCCCACCGCGGCCGCCGGCCCCTTGAACAGGCTCGCGTCGAGCTGAACCTTGGAGATCTTGCCGCCGGAGGCCTTCTTGACCTGGGCGACGAGGTCGTCGACGTGGGCGGCGCCCGGGTACAGCGGCGAGTCGGTGCCCAGCGGGAGCGCGGTCAGGGTCGGGTCGCCGCCCGCGACGAGGATGGCCGTGCCCGGATCCGCGCCCTGGACGATCTTCGTCGAGATCTGCGTCCCATGATCGAGTGACAGCAGCGCGGCCGCCACGACGAGGAGCTTCGTGGTCGAGGCCGGGGTCAGCGGGGTGCCGGAGTTCTTGTCCCAGAGGACGGTACCGGTCGCCGCGTCCACGACGGTGCCGGTGAGCGTGCCGAGGTCGGCGGAACCGGCGGGGCCCTTGAGCGCGGCGGCGAGCCCTTCCTTCGTGGGCCCGGAGCCGTTGACGTCCGGACCGTGCAGGACGCGGGTGACTCCGGCGGGCTTCGGGATGTCGCCCTTCGGCGCGTTCGGCGCCCAAGGCAGGCCGAGCCGGTTCGACACCTTCGGCATCGCGGCGGCCCCGCCGAGCCCGGCGAGCAGCAGGACGACGACCACGGTGGTGATCACGAGGACCTTGCGCTTGCGCTTCTTCGGCTGCGGCGCGGGTGCGGCCTCGGTCTCGGTCTCGGCGGCCGGGGGCGTCTCCGAAGGCGGTTCGTGCTGCTTCATGCCGACGGTGGCTTCGGAGTCGAAGCGGTCTTCGGCCGGCTCGATACGGACCGGCCGCGCGTGCATGCTCGCCGACGGGACCGGCGCCGGACGCGGCGGCTCGACCCGGTTCTGCTCGGGACGGCGCTGGGATTCTTGGCGCTGGGGCTGCTCTTGCCGCGGAGGCGCCGGGGGCTCCTGCAGACGCGGCTCCTGGCGCTGGGGTTCCTGACGGGACTCGGGCCTCGGCTCGGGCTCACGCGACGGAGTGCGGGCGTTCCGGTCGAACTGGTCCCAGTCCGGTTCCTCCGCGTGCTGCTGGACAGGTTTGACGAAGAGCGTCTTCGGCTCCTCGGGCTCCTTCGGCTCGACCGGGGTCACCGGGGCGAAGGCGAACCACTGCGGGGTGGGGGTCTCGGGGACGTCCGGTTCGTCCTCGACCTCGACCACGGGCTGGAACCAGGAGCCACTTTCGGGTGTGACCTTCGGCACGGACAGCTCTTCGGTCTTGCCGCTCGCCAGCCCCGTCATGGGCAGCCAAACGGTGGACTCGCCGTTCCCTTCGGCGCCCTTGGGCTCGGTGGATGAGGTGTCCTTGTCGTCCGACGGCCACCTGGGGTCATCGTTTTCCGGCACTCAACACTCCTTCATCCACCGCCCGGGGAAGGGGCCAAGCTCACATACGGCCACATCGATGCGACCGTCCGAGCCCCCGTGGTCCACACTAGTGAAGACAAGACCATGATTTCGGTGAGCCGTCGCGACGGCGGGGCGTACCAAAGACGAGAGCAGCGAGGCCGGCGTGGAATTCGACGTCACTATCGAAATCCCCAAGGGGGAGCGCAACAAGTACGAGGTGGACCACAAGACCGGTCGGATCAAACTCGACCGGACGCTGTTCACCGCCACCCAGTACCCCGCCGACTACGGCTTCATCGACGACACCCTCGGTCAGGACGGCGATCCGCTCGACGTGCTGGTGCTCGTCCAGGAGCCGACCTTCCCGGGTTGCCTGATCCGCTGCCGCGCGATCGGCATGTTCCGGATGACCGACGAGAAGGGCCCGGACGACAAGGTCCTGGCGGTCCCGACGAACGACCCGCGCCTGGAGCACCTGCGCGACATCCACCACCTGAACGAGTTCCACAAGCTCGAGATCCAGCACTTCTTCGAGGTGTACAAGGATCTGGAGCCGGGCAAGAGCGTCGAAGGCTCGTCCTGGGTCGGGCGTGCCGACGCCGAGGCCGAGATCAAGCGTTCGCTGGAGCGCGAGACCGACAGGCTGGCCAAGGAGGCCATCGACGGTCCCGCGGCTCACTAGAGTCCCCGTAGCGCGTGAAGGCCCCCTTCCCTCGGCTGAGCCGAGGGAAGGGGGCCTTCACGCGCTT
>NZ_JBVIRO010000003.1:626442-700779 GCF_055575975.1 Amycolatopsis sp. NPDC033938 | reverse complement strand
CGGACGCCGCTGCCCCACCCAGCCCACCTCTCACCGAAGATCAACGAGACACGGCATCAAACCACACCCCAAGGTCATTCTGTTAGGACCTCTTAGGTACCTACATCGGGCGGCACGCGTGATTGAACGGAGGGCACGCGTGACTGAACGGAGAGCACGCGTGCCCTCCGTCGGATGAAATTCCCATGACAGCCGTTCACTTGCGGGCGACGAGTCGTTCCACCAGTCCGAGCTTGAACCGTTCCCGGTTCTCGACGGTCAGGCCGAGTGCGTCGAGCTTCTCCGCCGGGCGGCGAAGGAAGTGTTCACCCGCCATCGGCACGGTGATCTTCTCGGTGAGCCATTGCAGGCCGCGGATCGTCCGCGACGAGCTCGCGATGTGGTCGAGAAGGATGAGCCGTCCACCTGGCCGGAGGACGCGGCTCATTTCCCGCAACGCCTTGTCGTGGTCGGGGATGGCACAGAGCCCGAGCGTGCAGACCACGGTGTCGAACGAACCGGTCTCGAAGGGCAGGTCGTGGGCGTCGGCCCGCCGCAGCGTCACCGGGTGGCCCAGACGTTCGGCGCGGCCGCGGGCGATGGCGAGCATTCCGTCGCTGAGGTCGATGCCGGTGAGGGTGACGCCGTCGGGATAGAGCGGCAGGTTCAGCCCTGTCCCGACGGCGACCTCGAGGACGTCGCCGGTGGCCTGGCCACAGGCCCATGCCCGGGAATCGCCGAACAGCTTCCGGTCGAGGAACTGCATCTCCCGGTCGTAGTTCCGGGATTTGCCGTCCCAGTACCGGTTCCACCGCGCGGGCCGGGTCATGGCGCTCCTCTCAGCAGCAGTGCTCTCCGCGCCAGGCCTCGCGGCCCTCCTTGACGGCGACGGCGGCGATGACGAGCGCGACCAGCGGGTCTGCCCAATACCAGCCGAGGAGGCTGTTGAGCAGCAACCCGACGAGCAGCACACCGGAAAGATAGGTGCAGAGCAAGGTCTGTTTCGAATCGGCGACGGCACTCGCGGAGCCGAGTTCCCTTCCGGCGCGACGCTGGGCGTAGGACAGGAACGGCATCACGACCAGCGAGATCGCCGCCAGCACGATGCCGACGGTGGAGTGCTCGGCCTGGTCGGCGCCGAACAGGGTGCGCACAGACTCGACAGTGACGTACGCGGCCAACGCGAAGAAGGACACCGCGATGACCTTGAGCGCGGTGCGTTCACGGGCTTCGGGGTCCGCGCCCGAGAACTGCCAGGCGACCGCCGTGGCGGAGGCGACCTCGATGACCGAGTCCAGGCCGAAGCCGATCAGCGCGGTCGAGGAGGCCATGGTGCCTGCCGAGATGGCGACGACCGCCTCGATGACGTTGTAGGTGATCGTCGCCGCGACCAGGAGCCGCACCCGGCGCGACAGCTGGGCGCGCCGGTCCGGGGCGAGCGTGGATGTCGTGGTGCAGCAGCCATCCGTGCAGCCACCGGTCTCGAGAGGAAGAGCGCGCTCGGTCATCGGAGCACCCGGAGGCTGGTGTCGTCGTCGACGCAGGGCTCGGCCGTGTCGACGGCGAGCACGACCTGCACCAGTTCACGGAGTGCGCGGGCGAGATGCTCGTCGGCCAGTGCGTAGCGGACCTGCCGTCCTTCGTAGGTGGCCACGACCAGTCCGCAGCCCCGCAGGCAGGCGAGGTGGTTCGACACATTGGACCGGCTCAGTCCGAGCTGTCCGGCCAGCTGACCGGGGTAGCTCACACCGTCGAGCAGGGCGACCAGGATCTTGCACCGGTTCGGGTCGGCGAGGGCACGGCCCAGCCGGGCGAGCGCGGCACCGTGGGTTTCACACGTCAGCACAGCCAGAACAGTACAGCGGACACTGATAGGTCAGCAAGCGCTGAACAATGATCGGCGCGTACAGGATCGGCGGCACCACCTCAGGGTGACTGACCCGACAGAGTGTCCGAACGCGACCCTCTGTCTCGTCGCTGTCTGTCAAGTCGCCGCCGGACACGTACCGAGAGGTGACCCGAAAGAGATCGTCCGCCCCACTCAAACGGCCGCACGACTGACACCGCCGGGAGTTGCGCGGCGGTGTCGCATAACACCTGAGAACAATCTCTGGGCTAAGTGCGTGAGCCGTTTTTATGGGCGAGTGACGTTTCCGAAATATTTCGCGACAATGGTCTATTCGGCATTCGGGTGGCCTTTTTTCATTACCCGAAAGTGCGCTTGTGCGGGCAAAACACCTTGCTATGTTGATCCCTGCGGGGCCGTCACCTCGGGGAATATCGGCACTCCGCGTTTTGTGGATCTTGTTTGTTCGCATGACTATCGAAGGGTGGACCTTGCTGTGACCGTGACCGAATCGGACACTTCCGCCGAAGGTGTCCAGGGGCCGGGAAATCCGCAGCTGAGTTTGGGCCGGGCCGCCGCGCGCAACCTGGCGACCACGACCAAATCCGTCCCGCAGATGCAGGGCATTTCGTCCCGGTGGCTGCTGAAGATGCTCGAATGGGTTCAGGTCAACGGCGGAGCTTACCGGGTCAACCGGCGGCTCAATTACGCGGTCGGCGACGGGCGGGTGTCGTTCTCGAAGACCGGGTCCCAAGTGAGCGTCGTCCCGGCGGAACTCGGGGAACTGAAGCCGCTCAAGGGTTACGACGACGAAGAGGTCCTCGCCGAACTCGCCCGCCGCTTCGAACAGCAGGAGGTGGCCGCCGGCGACGTGCTCGTCGAGTTCGGGCACCGCGCCGACCGGGTCTACCTCATCGCGCACGGCAAGATCACCAAGACCGGCCCCGGTCCTTACGGCGACGAGACCGCGCTCGGCGTGGTCAAGGACGGCGACTACTTCGGCGCGCAGACACTCGTCGCCGACGACGGCATCTGGGAGTTCACCGCCAAGGCGGCCACCGCCTGCACCGTGCTGACGCTGACCCGCCAGGCCTTCGAACGGATTCTGGAGCAGTCCGAATCACTGCAGGCCCAGATCGAGCAGGCAACGCAGGACACCGGGCGCGCCAACGACTTCGGCGAGGCCGAGATCGACATCTCCTCCGGCCACGACGGCGAGCCGCTGCTGCCGGGCACCTTCGTCGACTACGAGACCTCACCGCGGGAATACGAGCTGAGTGTCGCCCAGACCGTGCTACGGGTACACAGCCGTGTCTCCGACCTCTACAACCAGCCGATGGACCAGACCGAGCAGCAGCTCCGCCTGACCATCGAGGCGCTGCGTGAGCGGCAAGAACACGAGATGATCAACAACTCGGACTTCGGCCTGCTCCACAACGCCGACTTCGCCCAGCGGATCCCGACGCGCACCGGCCCGCCGACTCCGGACGACTTCGACGACCTGCTCGCGCTGGTGTGGAAGGAACCCGGCTTCTTCCTTGCTCATCCGCGCACGATCGCGGCGTTCAGCCGCGAATGCAGCAAACGGGGTATCTACCCCACCGGCGCCGACCTCGGCGGGCACAAGGTGCCGTCCTGGCGGGGGGTCCCGATCCTGCCGTGCAACAAGATCCCGGTGAGTCAGAGCAACACCAGTTCCGTGCTGCTGATGCGCACCGGTGAGAAGAACCAGGGCGTGGTCGGCCTGCGCCAGATCGGCCTGCCCGACGAGTACGAGCCGGGACTGAACGTCCGCTTCATGGGTATCTCGGAGCAGGCGATCATCTCCTACCTCGTCAGCACGTACTACTCCGCCGCGGTTCTCGTGCCGGACGCGCTGGCCGTGCTCGAAGCCGCCGAACTCGGTCGCGAAGGATGACCGCCACGACACCGGCGACCGACCGGCGGCTCAGCCTCGGCCCCGCGGCCGCGCGGAACCTCGCGACGACCACCAAAACGCGGCCGCAGATGCAGAGCATCACGCCGCGCTGGCTGTTGAAGATGCTGCCCTGGGTCGAGGCGAGTGGTGGCACCTTCCGGGTCAACCGGCGGCTGACCTACGCCATCGGTGACGGGCGGGTGAGCTTCACCAACGTCGGCACCGAGGTCCGGGTCGTCCCGCAGGAGCTGTCGGAGTTGGCGCTGCTGCGGGGTTTCGACGACGAGGACACGCTCACCGCGCTCGCCGACCGCTTCGTGCAGCACGAGTACCGGCCCGGTGACACGATCGTCGGCCACGGCACCCCGCTCGACGAGGTCGTGCTGGTCGCGCACGGCAAGGTCGCCAAGATGATGCCGGGTGAGTACGGCGGCGAGGCGACCGTCGGCAGCATGGCCGACGGTGATCACTTCGGTGAGGAAATGCTCGCCGGGATCGACCGGAACTGGCCGTACACGGTCAAGGCCGTCACCCCGGTGACCGTGCTGACCCTGCGCGCCGAGGACTTCGCCGACCTCAACGGCCGTTCCGAGGCGATGCGCAGTCATGTGCAGGGCATGCTGGCGCGCGGTACCCAACCCCAGAACGCCAAGGGGGAAGCGGAGATCGGGCTGTCGTCCGGGCATGACGGCGAGCCACCGCTGCCGGGCACGTTCGTCGACTACGAGATCTCGCCGCGCGAATACGACCTGGCCGTCGCGCAGACGTCGCTGCGGGTGCACACGCGGGTCACCGATCTCTACAACGGGCCGATGGACCAGTTCGACGAGCAACTCCGGCTGACCGTGGAGGCATTGCGGGAGCGGCAGGAGCACGACCTGATCAACAACCGCGAGTTCGGGCTGCTGCACAACGCCGACCTGAAGTCGCGGTTCCAGACCCGGTCGGGCCCGCCGACACCCGACGACATGGACGAACTCGTCAGCCGCCGCCGCAAGACGAAGTTCTTCCTCGCCCATCCGCGCGCGATCGCCGCGTTCGGCCGGGAATGCACGCGCCGCAGCCTGTACCCGGAGGGCACCACGGTCGACGGCAAGGTGGTTGCCGCGTGGCGCGGGGTGCCGCTGCTGCCCTGCGACAAGATCCCGATCACCGACGCGGGTACGTCGTCGATCCTCGCCATGCGGACCGGCATGGAGGACAACGGCGTGATCGGGCTGCACCAGACCGGCCTGCCCGACGAGTACGAGCCGGGCCTGAACGTCCGCTTCGACGGAATCACCGAACAGGCCGTGGCCACCTATCTGGTCAGTACCTACTACTCCGCCGCCGTGCTCGTGCCCGACGCGCTCGGTGTCCTGGAGAACGTCGAGGTCGCGCGGTGACCCCTCGATCCACGTCGACACCGAACTTGAACGCCCGAGAAAGGACCACACACGTGACAGTCGCTCGTATCCCCGCTCCCACCAAGGTTCTGCGCACCGAATACCAGAAGTCGGTGGCGTCGTACTGGAACAAGGAGAAGGACCCGGTCAACCTGCGGCTGGGCGACGTGGACGGGCTCTATCACCACCACTACGGGATCGGCGAGGTCGACTGGTCGGTGCTGGAAGGACCGGAGAGCACCCGCGACGAGCGGATCATCGCCGAGATGCACCGGCTGGAGACCGCGCAGGCGGACGTCCTGCTCGATCACCTCGGTGACGTCAAACCGGACGACCGGCTCCTCGACGCCGGCTGTGGACGCGGCGGGTCCAGCATCATGGCCAACGCACGGTTCGGCTGTCACGTCGACGGGATCTCGATCTCGGAGAAGCAGGTCGAGTTCGCCAACCACCAGGCGGAGATCCGCGGGGTCGCCGACAAGGTGCGTTACCACTTCCGCAACATGCTCGACACCGGCTTCGAAACCGGCTCGCGCAAGGCGATCTGGAACAACGAAAGCACCATGTACGTCGATCTCCACGAGCTGTTCGCCGAACACGCGCGGCAGCTGGAGTTCGGCGGTCGCTACGTGACCATCACCGGGTGCTACAACGACGTGACCGGTGGGCGATCCAAGGCCGTCGCGCAGATCGACCAGCACTACACGTGCAACATCCATCCGCGCAGCGAGTACTTCAAGGCGATGACGGCGAACGGTCTGGTGCCGATCTCGGTGGTGGACCTGACACCGGACACGATCCCGTACTGGGAGCTGCGGGCGAAGTCGTCGGTGGCGACCGGGATCGAGGGACCGTTCCTCGACGCCTATCGCGAAGGCAGTTTCCACTATCTGCTCATCGCCGCGGACCGGGTCTGAACCCTGCCGAGAGCATCGGAGTGACTGCGATGACGGAACATGGCGCCCTGGCCACGCTTCTGGCCGGGCCGAGTGGACTGGGAACGTCCGCCGCGCGCCTGGCCGCCCGGCTCGCACCCACCCCGGCGGTGGCGGAGACCCCGCTGCCGCCGGGGCCCGAAACCGGGCTGGACCCCGGGTACGCGTACCGGCCGTGGGGTGACGGATCGGCGCCGCCGCTGTACTGCCCCGTCACCGAACGGATCAACGATCCGCTCGCGGAGGAGGTCGACCGGCGGCTGGTCGCGTGGGCGGGGGAGTGCGGCTTCGACGAGGAGGAATGTGAGCAGATCGGGAAGGCGGGCTTCGGCAGGCTGGTCATGCTCGCCCACCCGGACTGCGAGGATCCCGACCGGCTGCTGATCTCCGCGCGGCTCAACGCGGCCTGGTGGGCGGCGGACGATCTGTACGCCGACGACACCTCGCTCGGTGCGGTTCCGGCGGAACTGCCGCCGAAGCTCGCGCTGGCGATGGCCGCCATGGACCCGGTGCCGTCGCTGGGCGAATTCAGCCGCGACCTCGACGAAACGCTACGGAACGACCGGGTTCTGGTGGCACTGAACTCGGGGACGGACTTCCTGCGGCGAGCCGGGACCGCCGCCCAGGTTCAGCGCGTCTGCTATTCGACCTTCGCGATGTTCGTGAGCTGGACCGCCTATGCGGCATGGCGCCACAGTGGGAAATACCCGCCGGCGTGGGAGTACCTCGCGGCGCGGCAGCACGACAGCTTCTACACGTCGATGACGCTGATCGACGTCCTCGGCGGCTATGAGCTGACGTCGAATCTCTATTACGACCCGAGGGTCCGCGAGGCGGCGATCCAGGCGGGTACGGCGGCCGTGCTCGTCAACGACGTGCATTCGGTCGCCAAGGACCTGGAGGACGAGTCGCCGCCCTGCAACGCTGTCCTGCTGATCGCCGGAGACCGGAAATGCTCGATCGAGGAGGCCACGGCGATCACCGTCGAATTGCACAACGACGTCGTCCGCGACTTCCAGGCGGCGCACGAGCGGTTGAGCGGGGTTCCTTCCGTTGAACTGCAACGGTTTCTGCGTGGGCTGCGGGGGTGGATGGGCGGCGGGTTCGAATGGCACTCGACGAGCCCTCGGTACCGGACGAAGCCCAGCTAGACGACGCCTGCCGCGATCAGCTGCTGCCAGATCACCCCCTGGTCCACTACCTCGACTTCGAGTTTCTCGGCCTTGGTGATCTTGCTCGCCCCGACGTCGGCGCCGGTGATGAGCATGTCCGTATTCGCCGAAACCGACGACGCGGTGGTCGCGCCCGCCTTCTCGCACAACCGCTGGAAGGTCGGGCGCGGCACCTTCTCGCCGGAGCGGGGGTCACTGATCGACCCGGTGACCACGACGGTCTTGCCCTCCAGCGGCGCGCCGGCCACGACGACCGGCGGAAGGTCCTCTTCGCGTACGTCCAGCGAGACACCGACCTCCCGCAGCCGCTCGAGTTCGGGACGCAGCCGGGTGAGGTGCTCGATCAGCGAGGCGGCCACCTTGGGGCCGATGTCCTCGACCGCCACGAGCCCCTCCTCGCCCGCCTCGACGACCGCTTCCAGCGAACCGAAACCGGCACGGCACAGCCGCGCGGCCGTACCCTCGGAGGCCATCGGGATCGCCAGCCCGATCAGCGCCCGGCGCAGGCCGACGGCCCGGCTCGCGTCGATCGACTCGATCATGCGGGTGGCGGAGATTTCGCCGATGCGGTCGAACTCCAGCAGCCGTTCTTTCGTGAGCCGGTAGAAATCCGACGGGTGTTCGAGGATGCCGGCCTCCGCGAGCCGCTCGATCCAGACTCCGCCGATCGCGTCGATATCGGCCGCGGCCCGCGAGGACCAGTGGATCAGCCGCCGCACGGTCTGGGCGGGGCAGGCGAGGTTGGTGCAGAACAACTCCCGGCTGTTGCCTTGTTCGGTCAACGGCTCTTCGCAGGAAGGGCACACCGACGGCGGCACGATCTCGCGCTCCTCGCCGGTGCGCTTGGCGGCGTCCAGGACACCCGCGACGAACGGGATGACGTCGCCGGCGCGGCGCACCAGCACGGTGTCGCCGATCTTGATCCCGCGGGCCCGGATGACCTCCTGATTGGCCAAGGTCGCGCGGGTGACGGTGCCCCCGCCGACGAACACCGGCTCCAGCCACGCCACGGGAGCGATTTTGCCGGTCTTGCCGACATCCCAGACGACATCGGTGAGCACGGTCGTCTTCTCCTCGGCGGCGAACTTGAAGGCCATCGCGCCGCGCGGTGAACTCGACCGGGTCCCGGCGGCGGCGTAGGCGTCGCGATCCGCCAGGCGCAGCACGGCACCGTCGAGGTCGTAGTCGAGCTCGTTGCGCTGCTGTTCGATGGTCGTGATGACGGCTTGTGCCGCCTCGGCGTCCTCGCAGTGGCGCATGTCCGCGGCGGTGAACCCGAGCGTCCGCAGCGCACCGTCCAGATCGGTTTCCGCACTCTCGGGTTCGGTGGTCAGGTCGAAGGCGAAGAACCGCAGACGTCGTTCGGCGACGGTGGCCGGGTCCTTGGCACGCAAGGTGCCAGCGGCGGCGTTGCGCGGGTTGATCAGCGGCTTGTCCGGATGCGCCTTGTTGTAGGCGGCGAAGGTGGAGCGCAGCATGACCGCCTCGCCGCGCACCTCGACCCGGCCGGGCGCGTCGACCTTGTCCGGGACGCCGTCGGTCAGCGCCCGCACCAGCATGGTCACGTCGTCGCCGGTGGTCCCGTCACCCCGGGTCACCGCTCGCGCGAGCCGCCCGTTCTCGTAGACCAGTGCCAGCGACAGGCCGTCCAGTTTCGGCATGACCACCACGGACTGGCCGGGGAAGCGGGCGAAGAACGCCGCGACCTGCTCGGGTTTGGTCGCCTTCTCCAGCGACAGCATCGGACGCGAGTGCCGGATGGGGGCGTGCAGCACGGCGGGCGCGCCGACCTGGTCGAGTGGGTTCGGATCCGGGGTCAGCTCGGGGTTGGCCTCGATGAGCCCCCGCAATTCGTCCTCGATCGCGTCGTAGTCGGCGTCGGCCACCTTCGGCGAGCCCCGGTAGTAGGCGTCGCGAAGGACGACGATCTGATCGGCGAGTTCCTGGATGCGGTCCCGAGCGTTCACGGGGCAGAGATTACCCGTGACCTCCGACAGAACAGCGTCCGAAGAGGACGTGTCACGGGTTGATGGCAAGCACGAGGAACGAGGCCAGCAGCACCAGGTGCACGCCACCCTGCAGACGGGTGGCGCGTCCGGGGACCACGGTGAGCACGCTGACCGCGATCGTCAGCGCGAGCAGCACGATGTGGGTCGCACCGAGGCCGAGCAGCAGTGGTCCGTCCAGCCAGATCGACGCCAGCGCGATGGTCGGGATGGTGAGCCCGATACTCGCGATCGCCGATCCGTACGCGAGGTTGAGGCTGGTCTGCATCCGGTCGCGCCGGGCGGCCCGCGTCGCGGCCAGTGTTTCGGGCAGGAGCACCAGCAGGGCGATCACGACACCGACGAACGACTGCGGGAAACCGGCCGCGCGGACCCCCGCCTCGATCGCGGGCGATTCGACCTTCGCCAGTCCGACCACGGCGACCAGCGCGACGAGGAGAAGCCCGAGGCTGGCCAGCGCGGCCTTGTTCGTCGGCGGCTCGGCGTGCACTTCCTCCTTGACGGAGCCGTCGGTGTCCACCGGCAGGAAGAAGTCGCGGTGGCGCACCGTTTGAGTGAGCACGAAGAGACCGTAGAGCAGCAGGGAGGCGATCGCGGCGAAGGTGAGCTGCGTGCCGCTGAAGGCCGGGCCCGGGGTGCTGAAGGTGAACGTCGGCAGCACGAGGGTGACCGACGCGAGCGTGGCGACGGTGGCGAGCGCGCCGCCGCTGCCTTCGGGGTTGAAGTGCGTTTCGCCGTAGCGGCGGGCGCCGACCATGAGCGAGATGCCCACGATGCCGTTCGTGGTGATCATCACCGCGGCGAACACCGTGTCGCGGGCCAGCGTTCCGGCCTCGGGTCCGCCGGAGGACATCATCGTGACGATCAGCGCGACCTCGATGACCGTGACCGCGATCGCCAGCACCAGCGAGCCGAAGGGTTCCCCGACGCGATGCGCGACCACTTCGGCATGGTGGACCGCGGCCAGCACGGTCGCGCCGAGGGCGATCGCGACGATGGCCACCGGAACCGCGCCCAGCTCACGGCCCCAGCTCAGTGCCAGCACCACTATGGCGAGGACCGGGGTGAGGGTCGTCCAGGACACGGGGAATCGGCTGCTGGTGGTGGCCATGACGTCACCTTCGCACACCCTGCGTGACATCGCCGCCCAGCGGACTCGTGAGTGGTGATGGTGCCATTCCTTGCTCTTAGGTACAGGGTCCCGGCGAAGGCGAGGTGGGTACGCCTGATTCTGGACGCTGGCGGGGCCTTTAGCCGTCCACAACGGGCATCGTCGAGCGATTAAGGGTCAGATTGATGTCGCTATGTACGTTTCTGCGAGGGGTCGTGAGTGCTAATGAGGGTTATTGACAGGGAGGGCGAATATGGCGTGATCGGCTCGTTGCCGTGAAGGTCCCCTTGCTCGCCCTGAAGGTCAATGCCAGGAACTTAAGGTCGGTGGCGTGATGCTGTTTTGGCGTGTTTTCACTGGTCGGGTGGTCCGGCTCCAGCGGGTACCGGGCGTTCGGGCGGCGCTGGTTCGCGGACGAGGGTTGGTGGGTCCGTGAAGGCCTCCTTGAGGGACTCAGAGTCCCTCAAGGAGGCCTTCACAGACTTGGAAATACGGGCAAATGCTACTCAAACGGACAATTTACCACGGTAAGCGTCCTTTATGGACGATCAGGGAAACCTCAGGCACTGTCGCTTAAGTTCCTGGCATTGGCCCTGAAGGTGGTGAGGAGGCCTTCGCTACCTGGTTGCAGTCAGGTCCCCTCCGCTGAGGCATGGCGCGTCCTTTATGTCTAAAGGAGCACTGTCAGGCGACTCCGTGTCCGATTTTTAACTGTATGCGCGGTTTCGAGTGGGGTCGTGAGTGCTAATTAGGGTTAGAACACCACTTAGCACTCACGACCCCCTTGGGAAACCGCGCAAGTTGCCCAAATCGGGCACATATGTCTCGAAAAGTGTCCCTTATGGACAGTCAAGAGCCGGGTGCTGGAGCCCGTTCCGCCACCACACGGCCTAATGGTCGAGCCGACCAGTAGTTATGCGACTTTTTGCCGGGCCCTGCCGTCCGCTACCGGCTCGCCTGCCCGTAGCTACCAAAACACCGACGGCTCCAACCGTCATCACTACTCACGAGACGTGAGCGCCGGGGACCTTGACCGTGATCCACCGGTCGGACGCCACGATCCGCTGCAGCCGGAAGCGGCAGAGGGCGTGGAACATTTCGCCCAGCTCCTCGGCGTCGATCCGCCCTTCGAGGTCACGCCTGCTCGCGTTGAGCACCCGGCTGATCACCGCGGCCGGCAAGCGTCCGCCGAACTCGCCCATCAGCCAGACCCCGATTTCGCCGATCTCGTCCGTGCACTGCGCGGTCATCAGCCCGACCTCTCTGCGTCGATGTGTCGCCGGTTACTCGGCGACAGTGCGACTCGCCATGGCGAACCTCATGACGGAGAACACGTGAGATTGCACCGCTCGGCCCAACGGGCTGGTTCGGTCGGACCTGGGCGCGGACGGTTGCACGGAATCGTGTAGCGGCCCCGAGTGATCTCCGGGAAAACCCCGATGTGATCGACATCGACCTGTGTCAGCCTCGATGGTGACCATTGTGGACAGTGCCGAAAGGAGAGTACACGCGTAGTGACCCCACCAAGGGATGAAGAGACCGCGAGGTGGACCGCGGAGTTGACGGCCTTGACCGAGCTTTACCGGGCGGCGGAGGCAGCGGGTTCAGGGGCGGCGGTGTCGCACGAAGGGTGGCATACCGGCGCACGGATCGGGACCAGCACGGGGAACGGACGGTTGCTGGCCTACCACGACTCGGGTCCCGAGGCGGAGTGCGTTTTCCGGGAGGGGGAGCGCACCCTGTTCAACATCATGAGTGGTGGATACGGCAACGACACCACCGAGCGAGGCTTCGCGGTGTGGAGTTCGCGGCCTGGTGTGCTCGGGGCGGTCGACGCAGGGGTGAGCAGGCTGGAGGTGGCCGACGCGGACGGCGTCGTCGTCCCGGCGGAAATCGTGGCCCACACCTTCGCCGTCGATGTGGATCTGGGTCCGGCACCCCGGACGGTCGACGAGGTCTTCGCGCCGTGGGAGCCACCCGAGCTGACGGTCCGGGTGTACGGCGAGGGCGACGCGTTGCGGTACGAAGGACCGCTGCTCGCACCTAGCCGGTCTTGACGAAGCGCGGGTGCCGGGCGATACCTCGGCCGGCACCCGCACCCGCTCACGAAACGGCGATGACCGGCTCGTGCCGGACGGGGAAGTTCACCGAGTTGGCGATGAAGCACTTGTCATGCGCCTGCTTGTGCAGCGCTTCGACCCGCTCGATCGCGGCAGGGTCGGCGAGGGTCACCTCCGGTCGCAGCACGACCTCGGTGAACCGGCCGCTGTCGCCCGGCTCCTCCCGCATGACACCGCTGGCGGCGTCCACGTAGCCGGTCACCGCGACCCCATCCCGCGCGCACAGCGACAGGAAGGTGAGCATGTGGCACTCCGACAGGGAGGCGACCAGCAACTCCTCCGGGTTCCACCGCTCGGGCGTGCCGCGAAAGGCGGGGTCGGCACTGCCCTTCAGCGGCGGCTTGCCGTCGACGATCACGTCATGGTCCCGGCCGTAGCCGCGGTACCCGGCCCCCGTGTCGCCGCTCCAGCGCACCGTGACCCGATAGTCGTGCTGCCTGTTCACTCTTCTGCTCCTTGTTCGGTGAGAACGGACATCGTGGCCAGGACGTGCTCACGCGCCTGGGCGGCGGCCTCCGCCGGATCGCCGCCGGTGATGGCTTCGATCAACCGCCGGTGCTCGCCGTCCACCAGGACCGGCCGGGCGGGCACGGACAACGAGGCCCGCGTGGAGACGGTGATCTGGTCCCAGATCCGGTCCAGCACCTCCAGTACCGCCTGGTTGTCCGCGAGCGTGGCGACGTACCGGTGGAACTCCTGGTTGTGCCGGACGCCCGCGACGAGATCCCCTCGCCGCGTCGCCTGATCGGCCAGATCGGCGTGTTCGGCGAGCCGGGCGAGGCTCGCCGGTGACAGCTCGCCGTCCCGCTGCCGTCGCGCGGCCAGCTCGGCGGTCAACGCCTCCAAAGAGGCGCGCATGAGGTAGACGTCCCGCAGTGCCTTGGTGTCCAGCTCGACCACTGTCACGCCGCGCCGTGCCGGACGTACCAGGCCGTCGCTCTCCAGCCGTCGCAACGCTTCCCGCACCGGAGTGCGGCTGACGCCGAGCCGTTCGCACAGCTCCAGCTCGGTGACCGGCCGGCCGGCGGGATACGTGCCGAGCACGATCAGGCCGCGGACCTCCTGATAGACATCCATTGCATGCAATGTATACAAAGTAGACGCCCAGCGGAAGGGGCCCGGTACGGTTCGCTTTCCGGGGAGCCGCCTCAGCGTCCGCGATAGCCCAATCCCGCCGAAACCTGCTGTGCGGCGCGGCCGACCACCCCGGTCAGGCCCCGCATCCGGGCGGTGGGCATGTACGGCCGGGTCGCGGACACGCTGACGGCGCCGGCGATCTCGCCGGTCGCGTCCCGGATCGGCGCCGCCACGCAGCGGATCCCCGGTTCGTTGTCTTCGAGATCCAGCGCCACCCCGGCCTCCGCGTACTCCCGCATGCGCTCGAGGAACGCTTCGAGGTTCTTGGGCCGGACCTGGTCGGGTTCCGCGGGCGCCTCCGCCTCGTATCGGGTCCGCCATTCCGGCGCCGAGTCCAGCAGCAGTGCCATGCCGACGCCGGTGCGGGTCAGCGGCATCCGGTGCCCGATCCGCGACCGCATCTCCGCACCACGCGAGCCCGGGAGTTTGTCCAGGTACAGCACGGAATCTCCGTCCCGGACCGCCAGGTGCACCGTGTCGCGCAGCTGGGCGGACAACTCCTCCAGCACCGGCCTGGCCACCACCGGCAACGGATTGCCGTGCAACGCCTGGAAGCCGAGTTCGATCAGGGTGGGGCCGAGGGTGTAGCCGTCGCGCCCGCCACGCAGGTAGCCCTCGCTGACCAGCAGCTGGACCAGCCGGTGCGCGGTACTGCGCCCGAGTCCGGTGCGGTCGACGAGGGAACGCAGATCGGTCGCACCCTCGGCGACGGCGCGGATCACCGCGAGGCCGCGGGCGAGGGTCTGGGTTCCTGGCGGTGCTGTTTCGGCCACGGGGCGATCCTACATATAGGGACGCCGTTCGCATTATCGGGAATCGGGCCGCACAGTGTCGTCCCATGACGGAGATGGAGCCCGGTCTGGTCGCCCTCGACTGGGGAACCACCGGCCAGCGGGCCTGGCTTCTCGACGCCGACGGGGAGGTCCTGGACGCCCGCCGGTCGGCGCGCGGGCTGATCGTCACGACGGCGGACGTCGAGCTCGACGATCCATATGCCAGGGCGGCCGCCTACGAAGCGGCGTTCCGGGACATCTGCGGCGACTGGCTCGGCGCGTTCCCCGGGGTGCCGGTCATCGCCTGCGGAATGGTGGGCAGCGCGCAGGGCTGGGCCGATACCGGATATCGCACCGTGCCCACCGTTCCAGACTTCACCGAGCTCGTGCCGGTCGCTCATCGCGACGGAGTGGTCCATCTCGTCCCCGGCCTGCGGATCGCTTCGGGCGATACGCCGGGTGACGTGATCCGCGGGGAGGAGACCCAGCTCGTCGGGGTGCTGGACCTGCTCGGCGAAATCGGCGGGCCGGTCACCGTGGTGCTGCCGGGGACCCACAGCAAATGGGTCCGCGTCGACGGCGGCACCGTGACGGGGTTCGCCACCGCGATGACGGGGGAGCTCTACGGCCTGCTGACCGCGCACGGCATTCTCGCCCGCACGGCAGGCGAACCCGTTCGCGACGACGCGGCGTTCGCCCGTGGGCTCGCCGCAGGTCGGCGGTCACGAGGTCTCGCCACGGAGGCGTTCGGCGCCCGCCCCCTCGTCCTCGACGGCGTCCTGGAGCCCTCCTCGGTGGCCGACTACCTCTCCGGTGTGCTCATCGCCGACGAGGTCTCCCATCTGCTCCCGGATTCGCACGCGCAGCTGGTGTTGTGCGGGGCGGCCGAGCTGTGCCGCCGCTACGCGCTCGCGCTCGCCGACAGGAGCGTGGACGTCACGGTGCTGACCGAGGAGTGCACCGCCCGAGGGCTGTGGCGGATCGCTTCGGCCGCCGGGCTGGTGTCCAGTAAGGACGAAGACCGTCTCGAAAGGACAGTGAAACCGTGACCGGCTTGATCGCGATCCTGCGCGGTGTCACCCCGGGCGAAGTCGTCGGCATCGGCCGGGCGATCGCCGACGCGGGGTTCCCCGCCATCGAGGTGCCGTTGAACTCACCCGAGCCGTTCGCGAGCGTGCGGCTGCTCGCCGACGCGCTCGGCGACCGGTGCTCGATCGGTGCGGGCACCGTGCTCTCCACGGACGACGTCGTCCGCGCACGGGACGCCGGTGCTCGGCTGATCGTCGCCCCGAACTGCGATCCGGTGGTGATCGCCGCCGCCGTCGACGCCGGTCTGACGCCGTACCCGGGCGTGGCGACGCCGACCGAGGCCTTCGCGGCGATCGCCGCGGGAGCGCGGAATCTGAAGCTCTTCCCCTCCGACGCGGTCGGCATCGGGGGGATGAAGGCCTGGCGCGCGGTACTGCCGCCCGACGTCGGCCTCCTGCCGGTCGGCGGGATCGACGAGACCAACCTGGCGGCCTGGTCCGCCGCCGGGGCGGCCGGGGCCGGACTGGGCACCTGCCTCTACCGGCCGGGGGACACCGCCGGGGAAGTCGGTGTCCGTGCGGCCGCACTCTCCCGGATTTGGCATCAGGAGTAGGGAAAATCATGAAGATCACGTCAATGACGACATTTCAGGTACCGCCTCGCTGGTCGTTCCTGAAGATCGAAACCGACGAAGGCGTCACCGGCTGGGGAGAACCGGTCCTGGAGGGCCGCGCCGCCTCGGTGGCCGCCACGGTGGCCGAGCTTTCCGACTACCTCATCGGCCGGGATCCCACCCAGATCGAGGATCTGTGGACGGTGCTCTACCGCGGCGGGTTCTACCGGGGTGGCGGCATCCACATGAGCGCACTGGCGGGTATCGACCAGGCGCTGTGGGACATCAAGGGCAAGGCGCTCGGCGTGCCCGTGCACGAACTGCTCGGCGGCATGGTCCGCGACCGGATCAAGGTCTACTCGTGGATCGGCGGCGACCGTCCCGCGGAGACGGCCCGCGCCGCGCGCGAGGTGGTGGACAGGGGTTTCACCGCGGTCAAGATGAACGGCACCGAGGAACTGTCCTATCTGGACACCTGGGACAAGGTGGACCGGTGTGTGGCCAATGTGGACGCCGTACGCCAGGCCGTCGGGCCTGACGTCGGGATCGGGGTCGACTTCCACGGTCGCGTGCACAAGCCGATGGCCAAGGTCCTGCTGCGCGAACTGGAGCCGTACCGCTTGATGTTCGTCGAGGAGCCCGTACTGTCCGAGCACGTCGACGGCTTCGCCGACGTCCTGCGCTCATCGCCGATCCCGATCGCGCTCGGCGAGCGGCTGTACTCACGGTGGGATTTCAAAGCCGTGCTCGCGTCCGGCGCGGTGGACATCATCCAGCCCGACCCGTCGCACTGCGGCGGGATCACCGAGGCACGCAAGATCGCGCATATGGCCGAGGCCTACGACGTCGGGCTTGCCCTGCACTGCCCGCTCGGGCCGATCGCGCTGGCGGCCTGCCTGCAGATCGACGCGGGATGCCACAACGCGACGATCCAGGAACAGAGCCTCGGTATCCACTACAACACAAGCAACGATCTGCTCGACTACCTGGCGGATCCGGCGGTGTTCACCTACGACGACGGCCAGGTCGCCATCCCCCGTGGGCCGGGGCTCGGCATCGAGATCAACGAGGAGTACGTCGCCGAACGGGCCGCCGAGGGGCATCGCTGGCGAAACCCGGTGTGGCGGCACGCCGACGGCTCGTTCGCGGAATGGTGAGCGCCATGACCCGGACCTCGCCCGCCAGTGCCGCTCTCGCCACTCGTCCGTCCCGGTTCCGGGTGCTGGTGGCGGTGATGCTGTTCGTCACCGTGGTGATCAACTACCTCGATCGATCGAATCTGTCGATCGCGATGCCCGCGATCGCCGGTGAACTCGAGCTGACCAAGGCCGAGCAGGGGCTGCTCCTGTCGGCCTTCGGCTGGACCTATGCCGCGCTGCAACTGCCCGGCGGCTGGCTGGTCGACCGGATGCCGCCGCGGCTGCTGTACCCGGTCTGCCTCGTCCTGTGGTCGCTCGCGACGTTCTTCATGGGGATCATCGGCGGTTTCGTGGCGCTGATCGTGCTGCGGCTCATGGTGGGCGCCTTCGAAGCACCCGCCTATCCCATCAACAGCAAGATCGCGACCGTCTGGTTCCCGGAACGCGAGCGGGCCACCGCGATCGGCTTCTACACCTCGGGCCAGTTCATCGGTCTCGCCCTGCTCACCCCGGCGCTGTCGTGGCTGCAGACGATGTTGTCGTGGCACTGGGTGTTCGTCGCGACCGGGCTGGTCGGGATCCTGTGGGCGGTGCTCTGGTACGCCGGGTACCGGGAGCCGCGGGATTCGCGGGCCAACGACGCCGAGGTCGAGCTGATCCGGTCCGGCGGCGGACTGGTGGACCTGCCCCGTGAGCGGACGCGGATCACGAAGTCGGATCTCGCGACCGTGCTGAGCCGACGCAAGCTGTGGGGCATCTATTTCGGCCAGTTCTGCCTGACTTCGACGCTCTGGTTCTTCCTCACCTGGTTCCCGACCTATCTCGTGGAGTACCGGGAGATGGACTACATCAAGTCGGGCTTCCTGGCGTCCCTGCCGTTCATCGCCGCGCTGGCCGGGGTGCTGACTTCCGGTGTCCTGTCGGACTTCCTGGTGCGGCGCGGCGCTTCGCTCGGTGCGGCGCGCAAGGGCCCGATCATCGCCGGACTGCTGCTGAGCACGGTGATGGTGACCGCGAGCTTCACCGATTCGACCGCGATGGTCATCGTGATCCTGTCGGTGGCGTTCTTCGGGAACGGACTCGCCTCGATCACCTGGTCGCTGGTGTCGGCGCTGGCCCCGCGGCGGCTGCTCGGGCTCACCGGCGGGATGTTCAACTTCATCGGGAACCTGTCGTCGATCGCGACGCCGATCGTGATCGGGCTGATCGTCACCGACGACAGTTTCGCGCCCGGTTTCGCCTACATGACCGTGATCACGATCGCCGGGATCCTGTCCTACGTCTTCCTGGTCGGAAAGGTGGAGCGCGTCGCCGAACGATGACCCTCATGTTCCCGGGAGAGCGAGCCGGAAGATCTTCCGGACGACCGAACCGAGCTGTCGCGAAAGGGAACCGGTGTGGTAGGGCAGGCCGTGCTTCTCGCAGATTTCCCGCACCTCGGCGGCGATCTGCGGGTAGCGGCGGGAGGGGATGTCCGGGAACAGGTGATGTTCGATCTGGTGGCTGAGATTCCCGGTCAGCAAATGGAACAACGGACTTCCGGAGATGTTCGCGGAACCGAGCATCTGGCGCAGATACCACTGCCCGCGGCTCTCGTTCTCGCTCTCCTCCTCGGTGAAGACCTCGGCGCCGTCGGGGAAATGCCCGCAGAAGATGATCGCGAACGCCCAGAGATTCCGGGTCAGGTTGGCGGCGGCGTTCGCGGTCAGGGTGAGCGGCGCCAAGGGGCCGGTGAGCAACGGGAAGACCAGGTAGTCCTTTCCCGTCTGCCTGGCGAGTTTGCGGAGCATCGGACCGAGCAGCGGCCGGATGTCCGACCAGCTCCGGCGTCCTTGCACGATCCTGTCCGCCTCGAGGTCGTGCAGCATGATGCCGTACTCGAAGAACAGCGCCTGCGCGGCCGCGTAGAGGGGATTGCCGAGGTAGTACGGATGCCATTTCTGGTCCGCGGTGATCCGCAGGATGCCGTAGCCGACGTCGCGGTCCTTGTCGAGGATGTTGGTGTAGGTGTGGTGCATGAAGTTGTGCGAGCGGCGCCACTGCTCGCTCGGGCAGACCATGTCCCATTCGAAGGTCCGCGAATTGAGGGTGGGATCCTTCATCCAGTCGTACTGGCCGTGCAGGACGTTGTGGCCGATCTCCATGTTGTCGAGGATCTTCGACAGCGCCAGCGCGCCGACGCCGGCGAACCAGGCCGGCGGGAACCAGCCGGCGAACAGCAGCGTCCGCCCTGACAACTCGCAGAGCCGTTGTACCGCGACGACGGTACGGATGTAGTCGGCGTCGGCCGCGCCGAGGTCGTCGACGACGCGACGGCGAAGCGTGTCCAGATCCTCGCCGATCTCGTCGATCCGGGTGGCGTCGAGTTCTTTGGTGGTGGTCATCGATCGATCTCCTGTGGCCCGGCCGGATTCACCTTCGCTGATTCGGCCGCGGTCCAGGGCACGCCTCCTCAGCGTAGGGCGGGCCGGCCGGTGCGGTGTTCGGCCACGCGGGTGGTTCGTGGTCCACCGGAGGGACGCGCCACTCAGCCGAGCTGGGGAAGATCGTTAGGAAACGCGATGGGCAGCTGGAACAGTCCACGCGCCGTGCGACCACCGCCGAGCCAGCCGTGGAAGTAGATATGGCCGTCGACGACGTCCGCCCCACCAGGTGCGTCGACCTTGCCGCCGAGCAGATCGGTGGACAGGAACTGTGCGTCGGCTTTCACGAACGGTCCGTTCAACGCGGGCGCCGAGGCGTATCCGGTGTGGTAGCCGGAGCTCTGGAAGGTGTCGGCCGAGTAGAACAGCAAGTACCGGCTCGCGGTCTTCACCACCGACGGTGCCTCGACGACCGCCTTTTCGGAACTGAGATCCGCCCGGAGGAGTTCGGTACGCGGGCCGGTGGGGGTCCGTCCGTCGGCGAGCAGCTTCTGCGACCAGATCGCCGCCGGCGGGCCGACCGCCGCGCCGTCGCTTTTGTAGAGCAGGTACCGCGAACCGTCGGAGTCCACGAAGGTCTGTGGGTCGATGTCACCGCCGTCGCCGGGTACGCAGATCAGCGGGCTTTCCCCGGCGGGCGTGTACGGCCCTTCGGCTTTCGCCGCCGTCGCGACGCCGATGCACATTTCCCCTCCAGGAGCCACCGCGGCCGAGAAGTAGAGCAGGAACGTGCCGTCGGAAAGCCGGGTGGCGTCGGGAGCCCAGAACCCGCCGTCCGGTTTGGCCCACTTCGGAACCGCGGCCAGCGCGTCACCGGCCACCCGCCAAGGACCTTCCGGCCCGGGAGCGCTCGCGTACGGCACTTTCACCGCGCCGGTGCTCGTGGAGAAGGCGAAGTAGCCGGAGTCGGTCTTGACGATGTCGGGGTCGGGGAAGTCCTGTCCGAGGAGCAGCCGGGGATTGCCGATGGCGGAGGCCGGGGGAGCGGTCGCCAGGGTCACGGCGATGACCACGGCGAGCGCCGACAGGCGGTACTTGATCTTCATGCCCGATTTTCTCGACACGATGACGGGGTCGGCAGCCTCACCGGGGCGCTGTCACCGGGAAGCATGCACTTGGTCGTTCACCCGGTCCCGTCGGATTCATCCGCGCGCCAACGGGTAGGCGGCGCACGACCGAACGATAAGCATGTGCGTATCATAAGCGAGGAGCAGTCATCTGGGGCTGAGGCGAGGAGCGAGCATGATCAAGAGCAAGTGGATCACCGGTCAGGGCGCGGATCATTCCGGAGACGTGCTGGTCAGCGTCACCGCGTTGACGCTCGACGGCTTTTGGAGCACGCCAGGCGCCTACCGGGCCGGCTACCTGCTCAGCCGCGAGTGGCCCCGGCTGTCCGGGGCGATCGGCCAGTGGCTGTGGGCCGAACCGCTGCGACGGCGACTGGGATCGGTCTCGGTATGGCGCGATCGCGATGGCCTGCGCGGCTTCGTCGGGCTGCCCGCCCATGTGGCGATCATGCGGAAGTACCGCGACCTCGGCACCACCCGCGCCACCACCTGGAGTACCGCCGACGCCGATCCGGGGGTCATCTGGCGAAGGGCGGAGCGGTGGTTGCGGGATGCTCCTGGAACTTGAGCGCGAGTTTGTTGCTCAGGGTGAGGCGAGGTGTCGTGTCCGGGCGCGGCGTACCGGTGACCGAACCCTCTTTGCCACCCATGCCCCCCTCTGGCGTGGGTCACTCGGGCTGAAGGTGCTTGCGGCCGGCTGTGCGGTCGATGAGGTGGGCCAGTGTCGCGGCCGCCTCTTCGGGCACCCAGTGGCTGACATCGGTCAGGATTTCCAGCCGGTAACTGGCGTCGACATACTGGCCGGCGAGTTCGGCGCCGCGACGAGACAGGGCTGTGTCGCCGTCGCTCCACACGTGCGTGGTCGGCACGGAGACCCGGGTGGGCAGAGACGTCGGGCGTTGCAGGAACATCGCGCGATACCAGTTCAGGCCGCCGGTCAACGCGCCACCGACGAGGATCTCCTGGTGGACCCGATCGATCTGAGCCGCTGTCATCCCGGTTTTCGCGAGCGTGCGATCCAGAACGCCGGGCTGGAGCCGGATGGCGAGTTCGGGCAGCCAGGGGATCTGGAAGAAGAACATGTAGTAGGACCGGATGAGCTGGTCACTGGTCAGCATCGCGCGCAGGAACGCCGCGGAGTGGGGGACCGACACGGTGGTCAGCGACCTCACCAGGTCCGGCCGCCGGGCCGCGGTCGCCCAGGCGACGTTGGCGCCCCAGTCATGTCCGACCAGATGGACCGGTCCGGCGCCGATGGCGTGGATCAGTGCGACGGTGTCGGCCACGAGGCGGCTCGACCGATAGGCGAAGCGCCCGCGTGGCCGCGCGCGGGGTGAGTAGCCGCGCTGGTCGGGCGCGATCGTGCGGTATCCCCGTTCGTTGAGCAGCGCGGCGGTCTCGGCCCAGGACGCGCTGGTCTGCGGGAAGCCATGCAGCAGCACTACGACGGCGCCGTCGAGCGGGCCGGTGTCGCGCACGTCGAAGACGAGCCCGTCGTGATCGAACGAGGCGATGCGGCGCGGCGTGGTCATGAGCGGTCTCCTGGGTGGCCGTGGAGTCGGCCCGTCGCCCCACTCGCGACGGGACCATTTAGGTGTTACCTTGGGTAACAGTGAACCACGGTAACGTCTAAATCTACACCCCGCCGACGTAGTCAGGGAGGTCCGTATGACCAGCACCGATGTGCCGCGCACCGCGGGAACGGCCGGTACCGGCCGCCACGAGACCGCGCAGCGGCTTCTCGATTCCTCCGCGATGCTGTCCTATGACCCGGCCACCGAAGTGGACTGGGAGACGCCGTTGGACAAGAGCTTCCACGGCGCCAGCCCGGAGTGGAGCACCCTCTACGGGACGAGTTACTGGGCCGAGATGACGCCGGAGCAGCAGAAGGAGCTCACGCGCCAGGAGGCCGCCTCGGTCGCGAGCACCGGCATCTGGTTCGAGATGATCCTGCAGCAGATGGTGCTGCGTGATTTCTACGCCAAGGATCCGACCGATCCGGCGTTCCAATGGGCACTGACCGAGATCGCGGACGAATGCCGTCATTCGATCATGTTCGCTCGCGGCGCGGAGAAGCTCGGCGCGCCCCCGTATCGCCCCCGCAGGCTCGCCGTCGAACTCGGCCGTGTGTTCAAGGCGACGGCCACCGGCGAGGCGGCGTACGCGGCGATCCTCGTCGCCGAGGAAGTCCTCGACGTCATGCAGCGCGACTGGATGCGTGACGAGCGGGTGGTCCCGTTCGTGCGGACCATCAACAACATCCACGTCGTCGAAGAGTCCCGGCACATGAAGTTCGCCCGCGAGGAGACCCGTCAACAGCTGGAGGGCGCGGGCTTCCTGCGCCGCCGGATCAACGCGCTGGTCATCGCGATCGCGTCGTACTTCATCGTCAGCAGCATGGTCAACCGCGACGTCTACAAGAACGCGGGACTCGACACCCGGCGCGCGCTGCGCGAGGCGAAGGCCAACGAGCACCACAAGGCGATGATGCGGTCGAGCTGTGCCGGGCTGATGGAGTTCCTCGGCTCGTGCGGTCTGCTCACCAAGCCGGCGCTGGTTTTCTACAAGCGGGCGAACCTGATCTGACATGGCCTTCGCGATCACTCAGACCTGCTGCAACGACGCCACCTGCGTGTCGGTCTGCCCGGTCAACTGCATCCACCCCACACCGGACGAGCCCGATTTCGGCACCACGGAGATGCTCTACGTCGATCCGGCCTCGTGCATCGACTGCGGGGCGTGCGCGGACGCCTGTCCGGTGGACGCGATCTTCCCGGTCGACCTGCTGACCGGGCCGCTGCGGGTCTACGAGGGGCTCAACGCGCAGTACTACTCCGACCGCGAGGTCGTGGCGTCGGCCGACCCGGCGCCCAACTTCCACCGTTGGAGCCCTCCGACGTTCGACCGCGCGATTCCGAGCGACTTCGCGCCGCCGGACATCGCCGTCGTCGGCACCGGTCCGGCCGGGATGTACGCCGTCGAAGATCTGCTCCTGCACACGAACGCGCGGGTCACCCTGATCGACCGCTTGCCGGTCGCGGGCGGGCTCGTCCGCTTCGGTGTCGCCCCGGATCACCCTGCCACGAAACGGATCGGCGAGGCCTTCTCGCGCTTCCACGAGCACCCGCGACTGCGGATGCGCCTGGGCACCGAGGTCGGACGAGACGTCACCGTCGACGAACTCGCCGAGCGCCACGACGCGGTGATCTACGCCGTCGGCGCCTCCTCCGCACGCGGCCTCGGCCTGGACGGCGAGGACCTGCCGGGAAGTATCCCCGCGACCACCGTCGTCGGCTGGTACAACGGCCATCCGGACGTGCCCGCGAACGCGGTGGAGCTGTCCGCGGATCGAGTCGTGCTGGTCGGCACTGGCAACGTCGCTCTGGACGTGGCCCGGATCCTCACCGCCGACCCCGACGGTCTGGCCGACACCACGATCGCCGCGCACGCGCTGGAACGGTTGCGTACGAGCAAGGTCCGTGAGGTCGTCCTGCTCGCCCGGCGCGGGCCGGAGGACGCCGCCTACACCTCGCCGGAGCTGCTCGCGCTGGCACAACGCGCCGGCGTGCCACTCGTCGTCGACGACGCGGACCCCCGCACCACGGCCGCGATCGAGGCGGGCACCGGAAAAGCGAAGCTGCTGCGCGGTCTCGGCCGCGAGACCGTCGACTGGACCGCGCCGCCGGTCGCGGACGCACGCCGGATCGTCCTGCGCTTCCACTCCGCTCCGACCGAGATCGTCGGTGACACACAGGTGCGCGGCCTCCGTGTCACCGGTCCGGACGGGCCGGTCGAGATCGCGGCCGGGCAGGTCGTGCGCGCGGTCGGGTACCGCGGAACGCCGGTGCCGGGTCTGCCGTTCGACGAAGCGCTCGGGACGATTCCGAACACCGCGGGCCGCGTCGACGGACACAGCGGTGCCTACGTGGTCGGCTGGATCAAACGCGGTCCCTCCGGCGGGATCGGCGCGAACCGCACCTGTGCGGGGGAAACCGTCGCGACCCTGTTGGAGGACATCACCTCCGGCCGGCTCCCGGTACGGGCACGACGGTCGCGGGTCGCCGCGCTGGCCGCTCGTTTCCGTGGTCGTTGACCCTGGACCGGCGTTTCCGGCGCCCGTACTCAGCTCGCGGACTCAGGTACCGTCCGGGGCGAACCTGCCGTCCTCGCGGTACAGCCAGTACCGGCGCAGCATGCGCAGCACCACGGAGACCTGCAGTGCGGTGATCCCGGGCAGGGGAGCGAGGTCGCGGGTGAGGAAGTCCGCCATCTCGTCCTCGTTCCGGAACACGCCTTGGTGGATGACCGAAGCGGTGCCGGCGACGATCGACACGTACCGCGCTGACGGATGCCGCGCGAGCTCCTCGGCCACGGCCTGAATGGCGCCCGGGGTGATGGTCAGCGCGATGACCGCTTCCAGTTCGTAGCCGAGCTGTGCGGGTTCGACCTCCACCCGCGGCCGGACGATGCCGCGCCGCAGCGTCGACTGGATCAGCCGGTAGGCGGTGGACTGGCTGAGATCGAGGACGCGGGCCGCTTCCGCGGCGGTCATCCGGCCGTTCGCGGCCAGCAGCCCGATGAGCCGCCGCTCGTCCGCGCCCACGTCGCCGGCGTCGAAGCCGTCCGGCGTCACCTGTTCTCGGGACAGGATTTCCTGCTGGTCTGCGCTCAGCCGGTGCAAACGCCAGGAGTCGGCTCTGGTCAGGGCCCGCAGCACCAGTTCCGAATGAGTACCCGCCACGCCGGCCACACCGGGGATGCGGTCGGCGAGCAGTTCGCGCGCCTGTGCGCGGTCTGGAACGTGCACGGCCAGATAGACGTCCGACCGGCCGGCCGTCTCGGCCGCGAGCTGGACCTCGGGGAAGCGCGCGAGTGCCTTCGCCGCCGAACCGGACGCGCCCGGTTCGGTCGTGACCCAAACGTGCCGCGGGTTCCCGCGCGCCCTCGCCGTCCAGTCGACCTGGCCGATCACCCGGAGAATTCGCTGTTCTTCGAGGCGGGTCAGCCGTCGCCCCACCGTGCTGGCGGAGACGCCGAGCGCTTCGGCGAGCACGGCGACCGAAGCTCGTGGCGCGATCTGGAGTGCCGCGATCAGGTCGAGTTCCGGCTCGGTCAGCATGAGTTGACTGTATCAGTCATTTTTCCTCTTGCTGTGACTGATCTGTGCAGATCCGGAATCAGGCTTGCACTATTCGTTCGCTTGAGTTTGTAATGGGCCTCCGATCGGGAAAGGAGCCGCGCCGGTGAGTTCCAGTCAGGCAAGAACCACCTCACGTCCGATGAACCTCCTGCTGCGCGCGCTCGACGGTGTCGAGCGGCTCGGCAACAAGTTGCCGCATCCGTTCTGGCTCTTCGTCATCTTGAGCGGAGTGTTGGCGCTGGCCAGCTGGGGGCTCAACGCGGCAGGGGTGTCCGCGCAGAACCCGGCGACGGGCAAGGCTGTCGAGGCGAAGAACCTGTTGTCCGCCGAAGGTGTGCGGATGATGGTGACCGACGCGGTCAAGAGTTACACGTCGTTCCCGCCGCTGGGCACGATCCTGGTGGTGATGCTCGGCGTAGCGGTGGCCGAGCGGTCCGGTCTGCTCGCGGCCGTGCTCCGGTCCGGCGTTTCGAAGGTTTCCCCGCGGTGGGTGACCTTCGCGCTGGCGTTCACCGGAATGGTGTCCCACGTCGCGTCCGACGCCGCGTATGTGGTGTTGATTCCGCTGGGGGCCTTGGCTTTCCGCGCGGTGGGCCGGAGCCCGATCCTGGGCATCGTCGTCGCGTTCGTTTCCATCTCCGCCGGTTACGACGCGAGTCCGCTGATCACGCCGACCGACGCGATCCTCTCCGGGCTGACCACGGCGGCGGCGCAGACGATCGATCCGTCCTATTCGGTCACCCCGCTGGCCAACTACTTCTTCTCGCTCGCTTCCTCGCTCGTGCTGGCCGTGGTGATCACGCTCGTGACCGAGAAGGTTCTCGCGCGACGCGCGGAGGCGATGCCCGTCGACGACGACGCGGACGAGGACGATCTCGGCTCGCTTCAGCTCAGCCGTCAGGAGCGACGAGGCCTGCGCGCCGCGCTCATCGCCCTGGTCGTCTTCGTGGCCGCGCTGGTGCTGGCGGTGCTGCCCGCGTCCTCCCCGTTGCGGGGCAAGGGCGGAAGCATTGTCGAGTCACCGCTGCTGAGCTCCATCTCGATCTTCCTCGCGCTGGGCTTCCTGGCCGCGGGCTGGGCGTACGGCAAGGTCGCCGGCACGGTGACCAGCAGCCGCGACATCCCGGGGTTCATGGCGCACGGTTTCCGGGAGATGGCGCCGATCCTGGTGTTGTTCTTCGCCATTTCCCAGTTCCTCGCCTACTTCAAATGGACCGGCATCGGGGAGATCACCGCGATCAACGGTGCCGGTCTGCTCAAAACCGCCGGGGTGTCCGGGCCGGTGATCATGCTGGGCATCCTCGTCGTGGTGACGCTGGTGAATTTGATCGTCACCAGCGGTTCGGCCCAATGGGCGTTGATCGGCCCGGTGTTCGTGCCGATGCTGATGCTGCTGGACATCCCGCCGGAGACCACGCAGGCGCTGTATCGCATCGCGGACTCGTGCACGAACGCCATCACCCCGATGAGCCCGTACTTCGTGATGGCGCTCGGTTTCCTGCAGCGATACCGCCGGTCCGCCGGCATCGGCACGCTCTTCTCGATGACGGTCCCGCTTTCGTTCGCCCTGCTCGTGGTGTGGACGTTGCTGTTCTTCGTGTTCTGGGTGTTCGGTATCCCGCTCGGCCCCGGCGCCCCCGTTCGGTAGAAAGGATTCCCTTGTCACACTCGGATTGGTCCCGGAAGGCCTTGCCGTCCATGCTCGACGACCTGCGACGGATCGTCGAACTGGAGACGCACAGCTACGACAAGCCGATGCTGGACAAAGGCCTCGACACGCTCCGGACCTGGGTCTTCGAGCGCCTCGGCGCGCCCGGTACCGAGGCACGGCACGTCGACGCGGTGCGCGGTGACGTGCTCGAACTGGGCTATGCGGGGACGGCGCCGGGCACGGTGCTGCTGCTGAGCCACTACGACACGGTCTGGCCGACGGGCACGCTCTCCGGATGGCCGTACACCGCCGACGGCGACCGGATCACCGGGCCGGGCGCGTTCGACATGAAACTCGGCCTGGTGCAGTCGGTCTGGGCTCTGCGGGGCCTGCGCGAACTCGGGCTTCCGCATCCGTCGGTCAAGTTCCTCTTCAACGGCGACGAGGAGATCGGCAGCCCGCACTCCCGGCCGTACATCGAAGCCGCGAGTGACGGCGCGCTCGGCACCCTCGTCTTCGAGGCGTCGCTGGACGGGAAGCTGAAGACCGCGCGTAAAGGCGTCGGCCTGTTCGACGTGACCGCCACCGGTGTCGAGGCGCACGCGGGCCTGGACCCCTACGCGGGCGCGAGCGCGATCCATGGCCTCGCGGAGATCGTCGGGCGGCTCGCCGCGGCGGGCTCGCGCGAACACGGGACCACGGTCAACGTCGGGACGATCTCCGGTGGCACCGGCCGTAACGTCACCGCGGGTCAGGCGGTCTGCGGCGTCGACGTCCGCGTGGCCGAACCGTCCGAAATGGACCGGATCGACGCGGTGTTCGCCGGGCTCGAAACCGCCGATCCTCGCGTGTCCGTTTCGGTCACCGGAGAGTGGAACCGTCCGCCGATGACACAGAACGACCCATCACGGGCCCTGTTCGCGACGGCGCGGAAGGTGGCCGCCGAGGCGGGCTGGGAACTGGAGGAGACCGCCGTGGGCGGCGCGAGCGACGGCAACTTCGTTTCCGCACTGGGCCGCCCGGTGCTCGACGGGCTCGGCGCCGTCGGATGCGGCGCACACGCACGCGACGAGCATGTCCTCGTGTCGCACATCCCGGAACGGACAGCGCTGACGATCGGGCTGATCACGGCACTCGCCTGACGAGTGTGAAGGCCTCCTTCCCTACCTGCAGCGCGCGTCTGATCGATGTCTCTATCTGCGGATCCCCCGGGAGTAACGAACCCTTTCTCAGGTACCTGCTCGTGGCCTGCGGCCCTGGCTCGCGGCGAAGTACATGATGGCCCCCTTCCTTGCGCCTAGGTACAGGACGGGGTCCTTCATGTACTTGGGGAGCGTGTGAAGGCCGTCCGCAACGGGTGAGGCGAACTTTGAGGGACTCTGAGTCCCTCAAGAAGAGCCCGCATTTGTGTACCTACGCCTGACCTGGACGAGGGTGGTTCCGCGGGCATCGTCGCCCGGTCTCACCTCTTGATCACGACCGGCGTGGACCGGCGACCGAGCGGGGAAGATTCCGGACGCTCAACGGCCGGAATCTTCCCCACTCGGACCGCACCGGCAACCCGTCCAAGCTCCACGCCAGTGGGTAAGCAAATGCGAGCCCCTCAAGGAGTCCTTCTTCAAGCACGCGAGTGCGGTGTCACTGCTCGAAAGGGCAGTTGACGCCGTCTGGGCGGGCGAATGAAGGGCTGCCTGCTCGGCGTCGCGTTCGGTCGGAGACACCGCGGACCGTCGCGGCCATTCTTGCCACGGAGACTCCCGATCCAACACCGAGGGTGCCGTGTCTCCGATGGAGGTGGATGCGGCCGTGGCGCAGGAATCCCCGCAGACCCCGATGCCGGTCGCGCCCGCGACACCATCACCGGCGGAAAGCGGGACCGCGGCGACGGCGGTGCCCACGGCACCGTCGATCTCGGTGCCCAAGGGCGGCGGCGCGATCCGCGGTATCGGCGAGAAATTCAGCGCCAACCCGGCCACCGGCACCGGCTCGCTGACCGTCCCGTTGGAGCCGAGCCCCGGCCGGAACGGGTTCGGTCCGGCGCTCGAACTCAGCTACGACTCGGGTGCGGGTAACGGACCGTTCGGGCTCGGCTGGCGGCTCGGGCTCCCTTCGGTCACCCGGAAGACCGACAAGGGCCTGCCGACTTACCGTGAGGGGCCCGCAAAGGACTCCGAAGACACGTTCCTGTTGTCCGGCGCGGAAGATCTCGTACCAGAGCTGACCTCGAGCGGGGTGGCCGCGACCTACCACCGAGACGAGGGCGGCAGCGGCTACATCGTGCGGCGGTACCGTCCGCGGATCGAGGGTCTGTTCGCCCGCATCGAGTGGTGGACGGCGGTGGACACCGGCGAAACACACTGGCGTTCGATCAGCCGGGACGACGTCACCACCTTCTACGGCCGTACCGCCGAGAGCCGTGTCGCCGATCCGCGTGACCCGCGCCGGGTGTTCACCTGGCTGATCTGCGCTAGTCAGGACGCCTTCGGCAACGAAGTCCACTATGGATACAAGTCCGAGGACGCGGCCGGGATCGACGTCCGCGCGAGCCACGAACGCAACCGTGACTCCTCCGCCCGGACGGCCCAGCGGTACCTGAAGCGGATCAGGTACGGCAACCGGACGCCCGGCGATACTCAAGGCGGGGACTGGCACTTCGAGGTCGTGTTCGACTACGGCGAGCATGACGCCGATAGCCCGACACCCGTCGAGGACCGGCCGTGGTCGGTCCGGCTCGACCCGTTCTCCGGCTATCGCGCCGGGTTCGAGGTCCGCGACTACCGGCTTTGCCGACGGGTGCTGATGTTCCATCACTTCCCGGATGAGCCGGGTGTCGGGCGGGATTGCCTGGTCCGGGCGACCGAATTGCGGTACCGCGGCGACGTCGTCCGCGGCGAAGAGGTGCTGTCGGTCCTGGGTTCCGTGGTCCGGCACGGCTTCCGGCGCGTGGAAGGCGGGTACGTCAAACGGTCGCTGCCGCCGTTGGAGCTGGACTACAGCGAAGCGGTGATCGACACCCGCGTCCGCTCGCTGGACCGCGACACGCTCGCCAACCTGCCGGTCGGACTCGGTGAACCCGCGTACCGCTGGGTCGATCTCGACGGTGAAGGTCGTTCCGGAGTCCTCACCGAGCAGGCCGGTGTCTGGTTCTACAAGCCCAATCTCGGTGACGGCCGGTTCGGCCCGCTCCAGACGACGCGGCGGCCGACGCAGGCAGCGCTCAACGGCGGGCGCCAGCAGTTGCTCGACCTCGCCGGGGACGGCAGCCTCGACGTGGTCGAGTTCGGCGGGCGCATACCCGGGTTCACCGAACGCACCGACGACCACGGCTGGGGGCTGTTCCGGGCCTTCGCCGCGCGCCCCGAGCTCGACTGGAACGACGCCAACCTGCGGTTCGTCGATCTCAGCGGCGACGGGCACGCGGACGTGCTGATCACCGGCGAACAGACGTTCACCTGGTACCGCTCGCTCGGCGAGGACGGTTTCGATCTCGCCGGGCGGACGTTCTTTCCCGACGACGAGGAAGCCGGACCGCGACTGGTCTTCGCCGAGGAGACCCAGTCGATCCACCTCGCGGACATGTCGGGTGACGGACTGACCGACCTCGTCCGTGTCCGCAACGGCGAGATCTGTTACTGGCCCAACCTCGGCTACGGCCGGTTCGGCGCCAAGGTCGCGATGGACGACGCGCCCTGGCTTGACGACACGGCCCAGTTCGACCCGGCGCGGCTGCGGCTCGCCGACGTCGACGGCTCCGGCACGACCGACCTGATCTATCTACATCCACGTGGCACGCGGCTCTACCGGAACCAGTCGGGCAACAGCTGGAGCGCGCCGCGCGACCTCGGCGTCTCGTTCCCGCGGGTCGACAACGCGACGCAGGTCAGCGTCGTGGACCTGCTCGGTACCGGAACGGCGTGTCTCGTATGGTCGTCCCCGCTGCCAGGAGACGCCGGCCTGCCGCTGAAGTTCCTCGACCTCATGGGCGGCGTCAAACCGCACCTGCTGGTTTCCGCGCGCAACAACATGGGCGCGGAGACGCATGTCGCGTACGCGCCGTCGACGCGGTTCTCCGCGGCGGACCAGGCGGCCGGGCGGCCGTGGGTGACGCGGCTGCCGTTCCCGGTTCAGGTCGTCGAGCGCGTCGACACGGTGGACCTCGTCGGCCGCAACCGGTTCACCACCGTCTACGCCTACCACCACGGTCACTTCGACGGTGTGGAGCGGGAGTTCCGCGGGTTCGGCATGGTCGAGCAACGTGACACGGAGCAGCTCGCGGTGCTGGGGCACGGCGACCTGCTGCCCGACGCGGCGAACCTCGGCGCCGAGTCGCACGTTCCGCCGGTGCTGACCCGGACGTGGTTCCACACCGGGGCGTTCCTCGACGAACACCGCATCTCCCGGCAGTTCGCGCACGAATACTTCCCCGACGACCTCCCGCTGCCCGACTCGGTCATACCGGCAGGCCTCACCTCGGACGAGGCGCGCCAGGCCCACCGCGCGCTAAAGGGGATGCCGCTGCGTCAAGAGGTCTACGCCCTCGACGGCAGCGACGCGGAAGACAAGCCGTACCTGGTCACCGAGCACAACTACGCTGTCGTGCTGCTCCAGCACGCCTTGCAGCGGACGCCGGACAACGACGGTATGCGGCACGCGGTCTTCCTCGCCACGCCGAGGGAAACGCTGACCGCGCGCTATGAACGGCAGGCCGACCCGCGTGTCGGGCACGAACTGGTGCTCGACGTCGACGCCTTCGGCAACGTCCTGCGCTCCGCCGCCATCGCCTACGGCCGCCGCGAACCCGATGGGACGCTCGCCCCGGCAGAGCAGGACGAGCAGCGGCGGCTGCGGGTGGTCGTCACCGAGAACGAGTTCACCAGTGTGGTCGACGGTCCCGACGACCACCGCCTCCCGCTGCGCTGTGAGACCAGGGCCTTCGAGGTGCTCGGGGTCTCGCCCGCGAAAGCCTTGTTCTCTTTCGGCGAGCTGTGCGCCGGGCTGGACGAGATCCGCGTCGAACTGCCTTATGAGGATCAGGATCCCGAACCCGGTCCGGCCAGCAGGCGGTTGATCGAGCACGACCGCACGCTGTTCCGGCGCGACGATCTGACCGGCCCGCTCCCGTTGGGCGTGCTCGAGACCCTGGCGCTGCCCTTCGAGAGCTACCGACAGGCGTTCACCACCGGGCTCGTGACCCAGCTGTACGGGGACCGCGTCGACGCGAAGGTTCTGGTGGACGCCGGTTACGTGCTGATCGACGGCGGCTGGTGGATCCCGTCCGGCCGGGTCCACTACTCGCCGGACCCTGGTGACGGCCCGGTGGCGGAGCTGGAGTTCGCGCGACGGCATTTCTTCCTGCCGCACCGGTTCCGCGACCCCTTCGGCGGTGTCACGACGGTGGCTTACGACCGGTACGACCTGCTCGTCACGGGCAGCACGGACGCTGTCGGCAATGTGACGACCGTCGGAGAGCGGGACACGGACGGGCGGCTTCTCGACAACGGCAACGACTACCGAGTCCTCCAGCCACGGCTGGTCACCGACGCCAACCGGAACCGGGCCGAAGTCGCCCACGACGCGCACGGCCGGGTCGCCGGTACGGCGGTGATGGGCAAGCGGGAGGAACAGCTGGGGGACTCGCTCGACGGCTTCCGGGCGGATCTGGACCAGACCGAGATCGACCGGTACTTCGCCGATCCGCTCGATGATCCGGGCGCCCTCTTGGGCGGCGCGAGCACCCGCGTGATCTACGACGAGCTGGCGTTCTGGCGCACTCCCGAGCCCACTCCGTGTCCGACCGCCACTCTCGCGCGCGAGACACACCTCAGCGACCTGGAGTCCGGCGAGCGCACCCGCATCCGGCACCATCTGTCCTTTTCGGACGGTTTCGGCCGGGATATCCAGCAGAAGGCGCAGGCCGAACCCGGGCCGGATGGCGCGGCGCGCTGGGTCGGCAGCGGCTGGACGATCTTCAACAACAAGGGCAAGCCCGTCCGGACCTACGAACCGTTCTTCACCGCGACGCCACGGTTCGAGTTCGCGAAGATCGCCGGGGTCAGCTCGGTGCTGTTCTACGACCCGATGGATCGCGTCATCGTCACGTTGCAACCGGACTCGACATACCTCAAGACGCTTTTCGGGCCGTGGCACCAGGAAACCTGGGACGGCAACGACACCGTGCTCCAGCATCCCGGCGAGGACCAGGACACCGCTGGATACGTCCGAAGCTATCTGGCCGGCATCGGCGGCTGGACCACGTGGTATGCCCGCCGCGTCGACGGCGACCTCGGCCCGGCGGAACAGCACGCCGCCGAGCAGGCCGCGATCCACGCGTCGACTCCTGTCCGTGTCTCGTTCGACACCCTCGGGCGGACCTTCCTGTCCGTGGAGCACAACAAATTCCTCCGTGGCGGCTCGCCTGTCGAGGAGCTGTACGCGACCCGCACCCGGCTGGACATCGAGGGCAACGAACGCGAGGTCCGTGACGCGCTCGGCAGGGTCGTGATGCGGTACGGCCACGACATGCTCGGCAGCCGAGTGCTGCGGTCCGGAATGGACACCGGCGGCGGCCCGCTGTTGCTCGACGTGCTGGGCAAGCCCCGGTACAGCTGGAATTCCCGCGGTTTCCGCTTCCGTACCGAGTACGACCCGCTGCGGCGGCCCGTGCGGTCCTACCTGAGCGGACCCGGTCTCGCGGGTGAACTACTGCACCAGCGCACCGAATACGGCGAAGGACGACCGGACGCGGAGGCGAAGAACCTGCGGGGTCAGGTCGTCCGGCAGTTCGACGATGCCGGTGTCAGCACGCACGAGGCGTATGACTTCAAGGGCAACCTCGTCGACGTGGGGAGGCAACTGGCCGCTGGGTATCGTGAGCTGCCGGACTGGAACGGGCAGGTCCCGCTGGAGGACCAGGTCTACTCCGGGCACACGCGGTACGACGCGCTGAACCGCCCGACGAGCGTGACCACCCCCGACGGCAGTGTGGTCCGCCCGAGCTACAACGAGGCGTCGCTGCTCGAACGGCTCGACGCCGAGCTGCGGGACTCCGGCGAGGTCACGACCTTCGTGACGAACCTCGACTACAACGCCCGCGGACAGCGTCTCGCCGTCGAACTCGGGAACGGCGCGAAAACGAGGTACGAGTACGACCCGCTGACCTTCCGGATGACCCGGCTGCGGACGCGTCGAGGCGCGGAACGGTTGCAGGACCTGACCTACACCTTCGACCCTGTCGGCAATGTCACCGGTTTGCGGGACGACGCGCAGCAGACGGTGTTCTTCCGCAACCGGGTCGTCGATCCCAGCGCGTCCTACACCTACGACGCGGTGTATCACCTGATTTCGGCGACAGGCAGGGAACATCTCGGGCAGACCACGCCGGATTCCGCCGACGCACCCCGGGCCGGTCTGAGTCACCCTGGCGACGGCGCGGCGATGGCCCGCTATGTCCAGCGGTACGTGTACGACGCCGTCGGCAACATCCTGCGGATGGCGCATCGGGCAGGTGACGCGGGCTGGACGCGGGACTACACCTACGCGGAACCGAGCCTGCTGGAGCCCGGACGGGTCAGCAATCGGCTGAGCCACACGGCCTCCGAGACCGAAGTCACCACGCCGCAGGCGTTCGGCTACGACGAGCAGGGCAACATCACCGCGATGCCCGAGCTGCCGTCGATGCGCTGGGACCCGCAGGACCGGCTTCAGGCGACCTCCCGGCAGGCGCTCGGGAACGGGACGCCGGAGACGACTTACTACGTGTACGACGCGACCGGGCAGCGCGTCCGCAAGGTCACCGAGCTGGGCGGGGAGACGCCGAGGCGGAAGGCCGAACGGATCTATCTCGGCTCGTTCGAGGTCTACCGCGAGTACGGCGCGGACGGTCAGGTGAGCCTGGAGCGCGAAACCCTGCACATCCTCGACGACAAACAGCGCGTCGCGCTTGTCGAGACCCGGACGGTCGGCACCGACGAGGGCGCGGAAACCCTGCTCCGCTACCAGCTCGCCAATCACCTCGGCTCTGCTGTGCTGGAACTCGACGATGTCGGTCGCGTGATCTCGTACGAGGAGTACCACCCGTACGGAAGTACGGCGTACCAGGCGGTCCGGTCGGCCACCGAGGCGCCGAAGCGGTACCGGTACACGGGCAAGGAGCGGGACTCGGAGACCGGGCTGTACTACCACGGTGCCCGGTACTACATGCCTTGGCTCGGTCGTTGGACGGCAATCGATCCGGTTGGGCAGAAGAACCCATACCACTATGTTCTGGACAACCCCGTCGGCTTCTACGACCCCGACGGCAAGGAAGAAAGTTCCTGGAGCAACCGGCTTTGGGGAGCGGTAAGGGTCGTGGGTGGCGCTGCTCAGGCGGTCGTGGGTGTGGCGGTCTTCGTGCAGGTCGAAGTGCCAGTCGCAGCGCAAGTCGTGGGCGGAGTGGCGATCGTGCATGGCTATTCGGACATGGTCGCAGGCTTAAGTCAGATCGTCTCCGGTCGTCAGGAACGGAGTCCGATCGAGCAAGTGGTTTCCGCCGGTGCGCAAGAAGTCGGCGCATCCCGGGAGAACGCCGACCGGTTCGCCACCGGAGTGGACGTCGGACTCGGCTTCGTCACCCCGACCGGCCCTGTCACGGGGGGACCACGGGCGGCGGCGCAACTGGCGACGGCGGGGCCCCGGCTCGCCACGACGGCCACCGCCGTCAGCCGCACTAATGAAGTGGTCAACGGCGCCCGTCAGGTCTCCGTCGGCACTCATGTGATGATGGCGGCAAACAACGGTAACAAGAGCGAGCCGCCACCGGCGGGCGAGGCTCCCTCCACGTCCTCAGGTGGAACACCGACAGAAACTTCGCCCAAGCCCAGGACATTCCCCAACCAGCTTCCGAATCATCTGGGTGAAGAACTGGCCAGTGCGCGCCGGGTCGGTGTCGCTCCCGTCAAGGTGACTGACCCCAAGTTCACCCGTTACGCCAATGAAGGCAAGATCAAATGGGTCGTGACCGAGAATGGAGAATTGCTGGTCGTCCCCGCAGAATGGCGAGGGCAGGAGATCGCCCACAGCGTGGCCGCCGGAGGCAAGCCGGTAATAGCTGCTGGCGAAGCAGACGTCGCTGTTTCCGGCAGTCTCAGGCAAGGCGTGAAAATCACCCCACACAGCGGCCATTACATGTTCGGCAACTCGGCGGAGACGAACCAGAACGTTGTCGAGATCGGCCGCAAAGCTTTCGAGAAGTACGGGATCAAGTTCTGATGAGCAGTCAATACAACGCCGATCTTCTGAACCAGATCACCAGCTGGCCCGCAGAGCGGGTGGAGAGCTGGCTGGACACTGTACAAGCCGCCGCCCCAGTGCATGGCCAAGATTTCAATTGGGAAGTCCTGGCATTTACCGCAGCTCGCCGAGCCCTCGACGTTCCCGACGTGACTTGGGGCCGTATCGCACTGAAGCTCTACGAGTCGCTTGCCGCGGAACACCACGAGGGAGCGAAGGGCCGTTACACTGTGCGCGCCATGTCGCTCCGGTCAGGGCTGATCAAGTCGATCGGTCGAGGGGGTGCAGGCACCTTATTGGATCCCGAATTTATCGCGCGCTGGTGTTCCAATTTCTTGACGATTCCGCTTGATGAAGTACTCGGGTCGACAAGAGGTGGCTGGAATGAACTGCCATCAGAAAAACTGGAGGAACTGCGGGCCGCGAAAACCGCATTGGGGCTTCTCGCCAGAGTTTGGAACGACGAGCTGGCAACTCGGTACCCGCGTCTCGGCCCATGGCTTGAAAGCAGGGAACAATTGCCGTGACGTCGCACATAGAATTTTTCGAGCACTGGCCTGCAAAATCCTGAAGTATAGATCGAAGCTCGACGCGATGGGGAGTCCGAACCATGCCTGACCTGATCATCGTCAAACTCCATCCGACGCAGCCGGTGACGGCGTCGGCGTTCAGGCAGGCGCTGAGCGGGCTCACCGTCACCGCCTTCGACCTGACCTTCGGCGACAGCACGACCGGCGTGCCGCTCGGGACGGCGAAGGGGCTGGCGGATCCGCACATCCCACCCGGCGGACTGAACCCGGTCGACAACAGCGTCGATCTCACCACCACACAGATCGTCCAGCATTACGCGGACACCACCGTCACCATCACGCCGCACACCGTGATCCGGTCGCTGCTGTCGGCCGCGACCGCGGTGATCGTGGTGAATCCGCCGTCTCCGCATCCGGAGTATCCGCGGGCGAACACCTACGACCTCCGGCTGGAGTTGAGCCGCGACGGCACGCCGATCATCGACCGTACGATCGACTTCAACATCGCTGTGGTCACCATCGCGGCTCTGTCGAACGACCAGCGCGACTATCTCGCCATGGCGGCGTCGGCCTACGCGACGTTGCCGACGAACCAGGGCAAGTCCCGAGTGGAGGTTCCCCAGGACGGGACCGCCCCGCCGTTCGGGCCGTTGATCACCGCGGTGGACGAGGTACTCGCCAAGGATCCTGCCGACGGCCGCAAGCTCGCCGATCGGGGCCAGCTCACCGCCGCGCAAAGCCTTCAGATCGCCTCGGAACTGGTCTGGGACCGGGCCGTCTACCCGCCGCCTGCCGAACCTCGCCCGCTCGGAGTGCTCTACACCAAGCCGGACGACAAGGACCTCGACCAGAATATCGACAGTGACAGGAAGAAGTTCGAGGGGCAGCTGACCGGCTACCACGCGACGCACGACGCCGAAGCGGCGCGGCTGGCGAAATTCGTCTACTCGGCTTCGGCCGCGGTCCAATGTGAGCGGCTCAGTGCCGGGGGCACGGTGGTGAAGGGCGGGCCGTCCGGGCAGGATCTGGTGGGCGCGCCGCTGGCGGTCTTCCCGTTCCCCGTCATCGCGGGCGACGCCGCTCCGCTGGACACGGCCGTCATCCTCAGGCCCGCCACGCCGACCATCACCGGCCTGTTCGTCGTCCCCGCCGCCTATTTCTACGCGCTGGCGGTGGCACTTCCGGTCCAGGTCGGCATCGGGCAGCGGTACGACATGGCGCGGTTCGACACCGAGCCGAAGGTGCTGCAGGAGCTCCAAACCGCGATCGACGCGGGTTCGGTCCTCGCCGCCGAGAAACCGGCGACCTCGCCGTCCGGTGCGACCGTGACCCCCGCGCAGGCGGCCCGGCGGTTGCACGCGCTCGGCACCATCGCCGGTTCGCTGCCCGAGGTCGCCTTCAACCAGCAGACCTCGGCGTTCAAGGTGCTGGTGACCGACTGGCTCGGGAGTACCCTCGCCACTCCCGAGCTGGACCAGAAGTTCTGGAAGCCAGAGATCCAGGCCCAAGCCCAGGCGTACCTCGACCTCGTCCTCCAGGTGGTCACGCAGAGCTTCGCCCCGCTGATCACCGAGATCACCACGCCCGCCAGGCAGATCACCTCGGTGGACAAGCTGGTCAAGCTGACCGACCAGGACTGGCGTGCGCTGTTCGGCCTGCCCGTGCCGAAACTTGAGCTGCTGCCACCGTTCACGCAGCCGGGCACACCCGCGCAACGGGTCGAGGCGTTCATCCGGCACCTGCGCAAGTTCTTCACCGTGCCACCGGGAATAGTCCCCGCCGCGGACACGGCGCCGTCCGGGCCGCCCTCGCTCGGAGTGTCCACTGTGGATGTCTTCGCGCGATTCGCGAGCGCCTACGCCGCACACGGAGGTGGCGCGTTCTCCTTCACCGGCCCTCGCGACACGGCCGCGTCGGCGGCGGCCGTCGTGGACACCTTCCCGGACGACGCGGACGCTCAGGCGTGGCTGACCGAGACGCTCGACCTCATCCAGGTGCTCTACGAACTGAGCGCACCCGCGGACCCCGAGCTGCGCTTCTCCGTGATGGAGGCCTTGTACGCGAGAGGTTTCGTCAGTAAGGCGAGTGTCCAAGCACCGACCCCGGACGACTTCGCCGCGGCCCTGACCGGCACCGTCGCCTACCCGCTCGCCTCGGCCATCCAGACGGTGGCAGGCGGCTCCACCGCGCCCGACCCGGTCGAGCCGGGGACCTTCCGCCCGGTCGACCCCGATGGCTCGCTCACTGATTGCCTCCCGCCGTCGCACCTCTCGCCGTTCGGGCCGGTCGCGTACCTGCACGAACTGCTGCTCGCCTCCGCCGCCTCCACGCCCAGCCATCCGACGGTGCCCGACGCCCCCTCACCGCTGGGCACGCTCGTCGCCTCGCGGCGTGGCTCCCTCGGTGAACTCCACGCGACGCACGCCAACACCGAAACGCCGCTTCCCGCGCTGGATCTGGTCAACGAAAGCCTCGAAGTACTGACCGCCGCGGTGGCGAAGGGTGACCCGGTCGCGGGCGGCGCGGTGCACGACACGGCGTCCGACGAGCTCGCCGGGCACTCGCTGCGCCGGGCAGGTGCTCCGGACGGGCACGACCCGGCCACGTTGTTCGCCGCGATCCCGCAGCACTCCTCGCCGGCGTCCGTCGACGTCCCTGCCGCCGGAGTGGGCGCGTATACCGCACTGCGCAAGGACTTCACCGCGCCGATCCTGCCCTACGATCAGCCACTGGACGTGAATCGCTCGTACCTCGGGGAGCTGCGGACCAGCCGTTTCTCGGCGATGCGGCACTTCCGCCGCAAGATCACCGAGTTCGTGCTGGACCCGGTGCACGAACCGGCAGGGTTCGACGCCACCGTCTGGCGTTACCCCGTCCGCTTCGACGTCGCCCTCGAGTACCTCGGTGTCTCGGCCGAGGAGTACGACGTACTGTTCGCGCACGACCTCGGCGAGAAAGCGGCCGAGGGAAGGCCCGCACTGCACGAGGTGTACGGGTTCACCTCGGCCACAGTGGACCGTCGATCGTGGACGGTCGTGGTGACCCGCGTCGGCGAATTCCTTCGCCGGACCGGGCTGTCGTACTGCGAGTTCCTCGACCTCCAGCAGTCCGGATTCGTCGACTTCACGCGCGCCCGCTCGAACGGCCGCACCGGCGGCGAAGACGAAGGAGGTCACGGCGGCTTCCCCGAATGCGAGCCGTGCGACCTCGACGATCTCCGCATCTCCTTCGGCGAACAGAACACGGCGACCGCACTGCGCGAGCTCGTCGTGTTCATCCGGCTGTGGCGGCACGCCCGTGACCACGGGATCACCTTCGCCCAGCTGGCCGACTACGCCGCCGTCCTGCGCCTGTTCGACGCCGCCGCGCACGTGAACCCGGACTTTCTCCGCCAGCTCGTCGCGGTGCTGCTGCTGGTGCGGGACTTGCGGCTCCGGTTCGCCGGACGTCTTCCGCTGCTGTCGCTGTGGGAGTCCGCCGATCCGGTGGAACGTGCTGCCGCCGTCACGTTCCTGCTCGACGCCGTCGAGGACCACGCAGAGCAACGGTTCCACTGTCGCCACAGGGAACCGGAGTTCCTGAAGGTGATCGCCGAGAACCTCGACCGGCTTTCGGTGCTGGCCGGATTCGACCCCGCCTCGCCGGACGACACGTGGTCCGCGCGTCCGACGCATACGCTGCGGTTCGTCGAGATCCTGGGAAAGGTTTACGCTTCGGACTTCTCGGTCGGCGAGATCCTGTTCCTGTTCACCACGGGGGAGCACCTCGACGGCGACGATCCGTTTCCCCTGGAAGACCGCATCGAGTCGGTGGACGACCCGCTGTCGCTGCCCGAAGCCGGACAGACCGACGGCGACGGCGAGTTCTCGCTCTGGGCCCTGCGCCGCGCGCTGCTGGCCGTCGAGGTCAGTGAGCAGGAGGCCGAAAGCTGGAGCTGGCAACGGATCGTCGCGTCGCTTCGTGAACAGTTCGGCTACGGCCAGGACGGCTCCACCGACCGGCTGCTCGACCTCGGCAAGCACTTCTTCGCCGCCGAACTGCGCCGGTGCGGTCAGTCGGTGGAACCGCGCGACCGCCAATACCGCGTCTCGCTGCCCGCGGCCGACACCTCGCCTCGGATGTGGATCGCGCCACCGGACGGGCCGTTCGGCTACGACGAGAGCACCGAGGAGCTCTGGACTCGCCTTCCCCTGACCGATTCGGCGGTGATCGAGCGGCTGGGCGAGTTGCGGCCGCTGCGTGAACACGAGCAGACCGCGGTCCGTGACCTGTACTTCTCACCCCGCGCGGCCTTGGCGCCCTTCGCGGCGTTGTTCGGGAACTTCGACCACGCCGTCGACCGGTTGGTCCAGGAGCCGGACGAGCACGAGCGGTTCGCCTTCTTCCGGCGCGAGTTCGCGTTGTTCCACCGTCGCTGCGGGGTCATCGCCGCGCACCTGGCGTCCCACGTCGGCGCGGCGACCGGGGCGCAGCCCGGCGAACAGGACAGCGCGGCCGCGTGGCGGCTGCTTCGGACGCTGCTCGCGGACGAGAACTTCGCGCTCACACCGTGGGAGGACGACTCCGGTGAGCCACCCGCGACCCGTTGGGGTCCGTTGCCGAGCGGCGGGGCGTTCGCCGCGCTGCTCGGGCTCACCGGTACTGGACTGCTCGGCGAGTTCGAGGTCCGCGGTTCCGATGGGGGAGACGGCGAACTGGTGTGGCGGGAGACCCGTGGTCCGCTCAGCGCGTTCGGAGGTGTCCGTGACTCCCTCAACGCGCCGGTGCCGACCGTGCTGCCCGCGCTGGACTTCGAGCTGACGCCTGAGCAGCTGCGGTTCGTCGGCATCCGCAACGGGTTCGCGCTGCGCGACAGCACGGGTGATCCGCTCGGCGGCGCGCAGCCGTTCACCGTGACCTGGTCCGGGGTGTTGCTGATCGAGGAACGCGGCGAGTACCGCTTCCACGCGGCTCTGCCGTCCGACTGCGACGCCCGGCACAACCGCTGGCGGGTCACCCTGGGCCGTGGACAGAAGACGTGGACGATCCTCAACCACCGACGGCCCGGCGAGCACGCACCGGCGGACCACTCCGTACCGGTGTCGCTGCGTCGCGGCGCCTACCGCATCACCGTGGAGTTCGAACAGACCGAGCCGGACTTCTCGCGCCCCGAGGACGACTGCGCCGCCCGTACCGGCTTCGAGTTGAAGTACTCCGGGCCGGACAGCGGCGGCGAGCCCGTGGCCCTGCCGTTCGACCGGCTCTTCCGCGACACCAAGGACGCGAGTCTCGGGGCCGGCATCGTACGACGTCACCCGACCACCGCCGCCGACCTGGCCATCGGCGGTGAGGAAGAAGCCGCCGCCTACCTCGTCGAGCACTACCCGCCCACCCTTCGTGACATGCGGCGCACCTACCAGCGGGCGTTCAAGGCACTGCTGTTCACCGAGCGGTTCCGCCTGTCCGCGCATCCGGTCGCCGGGTACCGGCAGTCCGAGCTCGGCTTCCTCCTCGATCACCCGAAGGCGTTCGAGGGCACCTCTCACTACCGGACAGGCGCGACGTCGTTCGCGACGCACCACGCGTGGTTCGCCCCGAACCTGCTGCCGGTGTCGGATCCCTACCCGCCGGAGACACTCCACCCGCGTGAGTCGGCGCCTGCCGACCAGCGGTCCGCGCCGAGCCCCCGGCGTCAGGCTGCGCTGTTCGACTGGTGGGAACGCGTCTTCGATTACACCCGTCTGCGGGCGGAGACCGAACGGGCGCTGGAGCGGCCGCCATGGCTGCTGTTCGCGGACGTCCTGGAGCAGCAGCCGGACAACCCCGCGGAACTGTTGCGGCACCTCGGCGTCGACCTGCGGCACGCCCCGCTGGTGCTCAACTACTTCGACCCGGACAGCACCCCGCCGATCCACCCGGTCGGCCTGCCCGGCAGCGACGAGCTGGCCGACGAGCGCTGGGCCGTGCGGGTCTGGCATGCCGAGAGCTGGGTGCGCAGGCTGCGCCGGCATTTCGTGCCCGCGGACATCTCCTTCGCCCGTCCCGCGTTGTGGGCGGCGGACGATCCGTCCGCCGAACTGGACGCTCCACCGCTGGTCTCCCCGCCCCGTTCCGGCAACGCTGACCTGACCCGGTTCGTGCAGGACGGCTACCTCGAACGCGGCGAGCCCCGCCGCTACGACAACCTCGAACAGCTCAACAACGGCCTGCGGGAACGGGCGCGGGAGGCGCTGCTGGCGTATCTGTGCGGGATGTCCCGGGTGCCGTTGCCGTGGGCCGCCGTCCGGTTCGCCACCGAGCCCGGTGACCTGTCCGACCTGCTGCTGGTGGACGTCCAGTGTGGAATCGCGCAGCGGGCCACGCGGATCGAGGACGCCGCCACCGCCGTGCAGACGTTCGTGCAGCGGGCTCGGCTCGGGCTCGAATCCACGTTCGCCGTGACGCCGAGGTTCACCGCCGTGTGGGAACACCGGTTCGGCACGTTCCGTACCTGGACGGCGGCGCGACGCCGGGAGATCTACCGGGAGAACTGGATCGAGTGGGACGACCTGCGAGTGGCCCGGCGTTCGGAGGCGTTCCGGTTCCTGGAGGACGAGCTGCGCCGGACCGCGCTGACCGTGCCCGTCCCCGGTGGGCTCGAGTGGTGGCCGAAGACCGTCGCTCACCGTCCGCCGGCCCAACCGGGGCTGCTCGCGCGGCAGGCGCTGGAACCGGCGCAGATCCGGCTTCAGCGCACCGCGCCGGAAGGGCTCGGACTGCTCGGGGCGCCCGAGCACGGTGCACGGCCGTCCTGGCTCGCGCCAGTGTCGTTTCTCCTCGCGGGCCAGGACGATGACGACGTTCCCCAGGCGGCCACCAAACGCAAGACCGCTGCCGCCGGCAAGAAGGCGTCCGCAGCGCGCGCGACCACCAAAGTGTCGAGAGTGGACACTGCACAAGAGACGGTCACGGCCCGGCTTCCGTTGTGGCTGCGCGCCGCCGAAGGGCTGGGCTCGGGGTTCGTCCGGCTCGCCGCCGCGGGACTGCCCGCGGCGGCGGCCCGGTTCGAGCCGCGTGCGGACCTCGGTACCCCCGACACCCCGCCGGAGGTCGACGAGTACTACTTCTGGATCGCCGGTTCCGGCTTCTTCGCCGACACGGGCGCCGTGCAGAACGCGGACGCCGGGATCGTCGTGGCCGCCGACCGGAGCCGGACCGACGAGCAGACCTCGGATTGGCATCGCCAGGACAAGGTGCCCGGTCTGCTGAACTGGGAGCCGGAACCGCTGGTGCACCTGTACTGGTCCCGCTACCACCACGGCGAGTTCGAGCCACCGCGACGTTCGCCGGAAGGGCTGTTCGTCGTCGGCGACCCCACCGACGGGTCACTCCGGCTGAAGTTCGACGGCCGCACCGGCGACTCGCTGCGGTTCGAGGTCACCGACCTCACCGGTACGCGGAACGTCGGTGTCAAGCCGGTCGGCTATGGCGAGTACCCGGACGCGCCACTTCCCGGGTTCCGTTACGACCTGGCGGCGGACTCCGCGGTCGTCCTGCCGCTGGTGGCGAAACCGACGTCCACCCCGGCACCGCACTTCGGTCTCGCGGCGTACCCGTTCTTCGCGTACGTCTCGCCCGGCGCCCGGCTTCTCCCGCCGTCGATGCACTCCGTGGCGTCGACCGTGGCGGCCACGCTGCGCACGCACGGCGGGTTCGAAGCGGCGTTGCGGTGGTACGAGCTGGCGTACGCGCCGTTGGTGCGCGACAACGCCTGGACACCGGACGAGGACGACGGCCGGGCACGCGACCGCGCGATCCTGCTCTCCTACCTCGAAACCCTCCTCAAGTGGGGAGAAACGTTGCTGTGCCGTAACTCGGCGGAGGCGAGCAGGCAGGCGGCCGTGGTGTTCGAGTCGCTGCGCCGTCTGCTCGGCGCGGGTCCGCGGCTGGTGGAGGAGCACGACGACGGCGGCGCCCCGCAGCGGGTCGCGTCCTTCGTCCCGTCGCCCGCGCCCCTCAACCCGAGGCTGGTCTCGCTGTACGAAAGGTCAGCGGACCGGCTCGCCGCCGTGCGGTACGCGCTCGACGGCAAGCGGCTGCGTAGCCGGAAACAGTTGTCGGACAACGAGTTCTGGGGTGAGGACGCGCTTCGGGACGGCTGGCGGGAGACCCCGGGCGTCGGTGACGGGGACTGTGACGGCGACCGCGAATGCCTGTGCTGTGCCACGCCGTATCGGTTCACCTACCTGATCGGCAAGGCCATCGAGCTGGCGAGCGAGGTCCGCGGCCTCGGCGCCGAACTGCTGTCGGCGTACGAAAAGGGCGACGCCGAAGCACTCGCCACCCTGCGCTCCGGCCACGAGCGTCAACTGCTGGAGCTGGCTTCGCAGACCCGCCAGTTCCAGTGGCGGGAGGCGGAGTGGCAGGTCCAGGCGCTGGGCAAGACCAAGGAAGGCGCACTGACCCGCCTGCGGTACTTCCAGCAACTCATCGTGCGGGGGCTGAACGCGGGAGAGACCGGGTATGAGGCGCTGACCGGCGTATCGACGATCTCGCGCACCGCGGGCAACGTGTCGGAGGCCATCGCGCAGGGCATCGGGCTGATCCCGGACATCCACATCGGCGTCGCCGGGCTCGGGCCGCTGGAAGCCAACCAGCTGCCGATCGGCACCAAACTCGCGAACGCCACCTTCGCCACCGCCGCGCGGATCATGAACGCGCTCGCCGATATCGCCAACACCACCGCGGGCTTGAACCTCACCGAGGCGGGCTGGCAGCGGCGGCTGGAGGAGTGGCAGCACCAGGTCGACGTCATCACCATCGAGATCGACCAGATCGAACGCCAGATCCTGGCCGCCGAACGGCGTCGCGACGCGGCGCTCCGGGACCTCAACAGCCATCGACGTCAGGTCGAGCATTCAGCGGAGGTGCAGGACTTCCTGCGCGACAAGTTCACCAGCGGTGAGCTCTACACCTACCTTCAGGCCGAGACCGCGGCACTGCACCGGGAACTGTACGAGCTGGCATGGCGCGCCGGACGACAGGCACAACGCGCCTTCAACAACGAGCGTGGCCACCTCACCAGGAAGTTCCTTCCCGAGCGCACCTGGGACACCCTGCACGAGGACCTGCTGGCGGGGGAGCGGCTCCAGGTGGCCCTGCGGCAGATGGAGCTGGCCTACACCGACGTCAACTGCCGCGAGTACGAGCTGACCAAACACGTCTCGCTGCGGCTGGACTTCCCGGCGGCGTTCCTGCGCATCCAGACCACCGGGTCGGCCGAGATCGAGATCCCGGAATGGATGTTCGACCTCGACTACCCCGGCCACTATCTGCGCCGGATCAAGAACGTCACGCTCAGCATCCCCTGCGTGGTCGGCCCGTACATCGGCGTTCACTGCCGCCTCACCTTGCTCAGCAGCACCACCCGCGTCGACCCGCGGCTGAGCGGCCCGGTGGCGTGCTGCTGCGGGGCAGGAGAGGACGGGTGCCGGTGCGGTGCGGGCTACCGGCCGATCCCCGGTGACCCCCGGCTGGTGCACGGGTTCGCCGCCACCGAGGCCATCGCGACGTCGAGCGGGCAGAACGATTCCGGGCTGTTCGAGCTGAACTTCCGGGACGAACGGTACTTGCCCTTCGAGTTCGCCGGCGCGGTCAGCCGGTGGCGGATCGAGCTGCCGCCGGACAACAACCGGTTCGACTTCGACACCCTCGGCGACGTCGTCCTGCATCTCAACTACACCGCGCGGGAGGGAGGCGACGTCCTGCGCGAGGCGGCGAACGACTGCGCTCAACGGCACCTGCCCGGTGCCGGAGCACGGCTGTTCGATATCCGCCACGACTTCCCGGACGACTGGTACCGGCTCATCGACCAAGCGCCCGGCGGAAAGCACCTGCTGCCGCTGAAGCTCGGCCGCGAGCACTTCCCGTTCCTGCCTGGCCGCCGTGAGCCGCGGGTCACCCGGCTGGAACTGTTCGCGGAGCTGGAGCACCCGAGCGACCGGGGTGAGCTGCCTGTCCGGTTCGTCGCGGAGCACGAACGCCGGCATGAGGGCGGGGAGGTGTGCCGCTGCGCCGGGCGTGACCTCCACTGCGTGGCGAGCGCCGAGTGGCCGGCGCTGTTCCACGGCGTCCTGGACGTCTCGCTGCGGCTGCCGCACCGGAGCCGCGTGGACGAGGAACTGGGAGTGTTCAGGTTCCCGGATGTCCGGCTCGCACGGGCGTTCCTGATCTGCCACTACCAGCTGGACTGACTGGCCAGAACCCTCAGGGGTTTAAGGTGAGCCAGATGGAGCCACTGACCGCGATCGCCGCGATCGCCGCGAAATACGGCGCTTCCCAGCTGGTCGGGGCGCTCACCGGGAACGACGATCTCGGCGGGCTGGCTTCGGAACTGCTGGGCGAATTGGTGGCCAGCGAAGATCGCTTGAGCGAGCAGCTGGCCGCCATCGGCAGTCAGCTCGAAGAGTTGCTCGACCAGCGGTACACGACCGCGTTGGCAGCCGGGCAGCGGGCGCTGCGCGACGCCGGCACCGCGCCCGAGCCGAACTCGCGCGCCGCCGAGCTGACCCGCGCGCGTGACTGGTTCCGCGAGGCCGCCGCGGCCGCTTCGGCCAAGTCCCCGCTGCAGATCGCGGTGGCCGAGCGGTACGTGGCGCTGTGCTCCCTGTCCGCCGGCCGTCCCGACGCCGTGCCCGCGGCGCTGAGCACGTTGAACGGCGCGGCGTTCCGGGCGCTGACCACGTCGCTTCCGCTCTTCGGCCCCAAAGCCTATGAGCAGGCCCGCAGCCAGCTCTCCCGGTCGAGCCGGCTGGGCCTGCGGAGCAGGCGCGAGGAGCGGATCGACGAGCTGGGCAGCGACCTCGTCGACGCGGTTGACGGCGTGGTGGACCTTTCCCTCAACCTGCTTGCCGAATCCGAGGCCCTCGCGCGCGGGCTCGGTCAGGACCGCGGGCCGGAAGCCGACGTGGACCTGCTCTTGCCCGCGGGCTACGAAGACGACGAGCGGCTGGACAGGACCGCGCAGGTGGTCGTCCGGCCGACCGCGCCCGGACCACTGCGGTTCGGCCCGTTGACAGTCGTCTTCGGCGGGATCAAGCCGGCTTCGGGTAGGCCGTCCGGTTTCGAAGTGGAAGTGCTCGTCCGGTCGGATTTTCCCGTGTCGCCCACGCTGATCGTGTCGTTGCGGCCCGGGCTGGTGCTGGCGGACGAGGTGCTGCTCGAGGTGATGCCCGGTCAGCCGGCGTTCACCGGTGTCGCCAGCGGCATGCTCGCCGCGAACCTGCAGGAGGTCCGGCTGTCCTACTTCCACCCGGACAGGTTCGTCGACGAGTGGACGGTGAACATCAACAATGTGCTGATCTTCCAGTCGTCGGGTCGCCGGCTGCTCGATCTGGACGCGGGAACGGCTCGCTGACGACGGTCCGTGCATGAAGGAATCGGGACATCGAGCGTCCCGATTCCTTCATGCACAACCCGAGGTCACCGAGAAGGCCTTCAGGGCACGCCTTTTTGCCGAACCGGACTCACCGGATCATGTGCGTGCTCGAAATAGTCAGCGCGGTTGGTCGCGCCACCAGCGCTGGCCGGATTCGGGAAGGGTGGAGATCGGGTCGTAGTACGGGTACCGCCGCTGCAAGGCTTCCGGGTCTTCGTGCTCGATCCCGGTCCGGTAGTTCTTGGTCCAGTAGGAAATGCCCAACTCGCGGTCGTATTCGGCGAGCTGGTGCACCCAGCGCTTGCCGACATAAGGCACGTCGCACACGATTCGCGGAGTGGCGTAGCCGGGCAGGTAGCCCATGATCGCGTGCTGCAGTTCCTGTGCCTCGTGCACGGAAACCCGCCAATGTTCGGCATTGGGGATCATGTCGCACATGTAGAAGTAGTACGGCAGGATGTTCGCTTCGCCCTGCAGCGCGAAGCACAGATCCAGCAGTTCGCCCGGGGTGGCGTTGACGCCCTTCATCAGCACGCCCTGGTTGCGCACGTCGCGGACGCCGACGTCGAGCGCGGTCCTGGCGGCTTCCGCGACCAGCGGGGTGACCGACTGGGCGTGGTTGACGTGGGTGTGGATGGCGAGGTTGACGCCGCGGCGCTGCGCGGTGCCGGCGACGCGCTCGAGGCCTTCGACGACCTTCGGCTGGATCCAGTGTTGCGGCAGGGCGGCGAGCGCCTTGGTCGCGAGCCGGATGTCGCGGACGGTGTCGATGTCCATCAGCCGCATGAGGAACGACTCCAGCTGCGGCCACGGCACGTTGGCGACGTCGCCGCCCGAGACCACGACGTCCCGCACGCCGGGCGTCTTCTTGAGGTAGTCGATCATCGCGTCCTGGCGGTCGACCGGCTTGAGCGAGAGCTTGTGCTTCTCGATCTGTTCGGTCGAGTTGCCGACGAGGTCCATCCGGGTGCAGTGCCCGCAGTACTGGGGGCAGGTCGAGATCATCTCGGCGAGGACCTTGGTGGGGTAGCGGTGGGTCAGCCCCTCCACCACCCACATCTCGGCCTCGTGCAGTGAGTCGCGCTCGGAGTGCGGGTGGCTCGGCCATTCGGTGTCGCGGTCGCTGCGCACCGGAAGCATGTAGCGGCGGATCGGGTCGGCGTACCAGGCCTCGGTGACCTTCGCCGGGTCGGTACCCGCGTTGGGTGCCATCGTGTTGATCATCTGGGGCGGCAGCAGCATCGACATCGTGGCCATCTCGCGCTGGTCGGCGAGCATGTCCTCGTAGAAGCGCTCCTCGAGCAGGTCGCCCATCAGGGCACGCAGCTGCTTGGCGTTACGGATGCAGTGCACTCGCTGCCACTGCGCGTCTCGCCACTCTGCCTCGGTCACGTCGTGCCAGCCGGGGAAGCGGCGCCAGTCGGGTTCGATCAGTTCGACTCGGGTGTAGTCGTAGGGCTGATCGTAGGCGGCCACCGGCGAGGTCGGTTGCTGGATCGCAGTCACTTGTACTCCTCGTCGTCGGAAACGCGTGAAAATATCCTGTCACATCGTTCCGAAGACGTAAATATTCCTGCCAATCGTGGAGTGTCAGCCGGTGGCCGTCTCCGCCGGTGATCGGGTGCGCAGGTGCTCGAAGGCGGCCACGCCCGCGACCAGCACGGCGGCGAGGAACAGCAGGCCCGCCGAGAAACCGAGGTGGTGGACCGGCTGAAGCACAGTCGGCGTCTCGTCCTGGTCGCGCGCCTGGAGCGCGAGCATCGCCGCGGCGCCACCGAAGACCAGGACGGAAGCCAGCGGCCCGAGAGCGGGCATGACGGCGTTGTGCTCGGCGAGCCGGGGCCCAGTCGTGACGATCACGGCGACGACGGTGGCGCACAGCAGCGCCAGCAGCAGCGCGCCGGGGATCACCGCCTCGTGGTCGATCAGCTTCTCCGGCACTCCACCGGTCCCCAGATCCAGGACCGCCAGCGCGAGAGCGGACAGCACCGCCCCGCCAACGGCGAATCCGACCCGCCACCGTGACGCTCCCGCCAGGCAGCCGGCGGCGACGCCCACCGCGGCGGCCAGCCAGCTCAGCACCGGCTGGAACGCCACGGAGTACACGGCCAGCAGCAGCGGCGCCATCGCGCCCACCTGCGCACTCGCCGACGTCACCGCGGCGAAGAACGCCCGCGAACCGGACACCGCACAGGCGATGACCCCGCCGACGAGCACGACCACACCGCCGATCGCCACGGTGACGTCCGGATGCCTGGCGATCGACGCGGCGGAGACGTCGAGCACCCTGCTCACCGTCTCGACGTCGATCAGGTGCGCGGCCATCGGCAGCAGCACCGCCAGCACCGCGGCGACACCGAAGCGTGCCGACAGCGGACGCGGCGCCGGCCACTCCGGATCCTGGGCGCGTGCACCACGGGTGAGCACCGCCAGCACCGCTCCGGCCAGGCTCAGCGCCGTGAGGACCAGATGCCAGACCAGGCCGCCGGTCGCGAGCATGAGCCAGGACGCGCCCGCCAGGCTCGCGGCGAACAACTGGGCCCCCACGGCGAGCCCCATGAGCACGAGCCCGGCGGTCCTGGCGCCACGCCGCAGGAGGTCCTGCGCGGCCGCGAGCACGGCCAGCAGCACCACCGGCGGACCGGCCAACGCGACGGTCACCAGCGACGGATGAGCGCCCAGCTCCGGAACCAGGTGCACCACGGCGGTCGGCGAGGACAGGACGACTCCCGCCACCAGCAGCCACGGCCACCACCGGGTGAGGAACACGGCCGCGAGCACTGCGGCCACCGGCAGCAGCGAGGGCACGACCAGCTCCGACGGCCACTTCGACGGCGCGGCCAAGGCGATCAACGGCCGCAGGATCGCGGTGTCACGGACCGCGGTGAAAACGACCACCGCCCCGAGTCCCAGGGCCGCGGACAGAGTGGTCCCGACGACGGCACGATCGGCTGCTGACTTGGTGTATCGGGCTCCCCAGCTCATTTCACCGACCCTAACCACATCGTGATCACCCGCACGCTGCAAACTCGGAAGCGTGACCAACGTGCGAACCACACTCCTGCTCGGCGGGCGGATCTACAGCCCGTCCGCGCCCGATGCCACCGCCATGGCGATCACGGACGGCACCGTGGTCTGGGTGGGGCAGGACGGCCCGGCCAAGGCACTGCATCCCGACGCCGAGACGGTCGACCTCGACGGCGCCTTCGTCGCACCCGCGTTCGTCGACGCGCACGTCCACGCCACCGCGACCGGGCTGCACCTCACCGGGTTGAACCTCGCGAACATCCGCGGCGCCGCCGAACTGCTGGCCGCGGTCCGTGACGCCGTGCGACCCGGCCAGGTGCTCGTCGCGCACGGCTGGGACGAGTCACGCTGGGCCGACGGCAGGCTGCCCAGCCGCGCGGAGATCGACGAGGCCGCGAGCGGAACCCCGGTGTACCTGAGCCGCGTCGACGTCCACTCCGCGCTCGTTTCCAGCGCTCTCGTCGCCCTCGCGCCCGGCATACACGACGCGGCGGGCTGGTCGGCCGACGGACCGCTGACCCGCGACGCGCACCACCGCGTCCGCGCCGCGATGCGCGAGGCGATCACCCCCGGCCAGCGCCGCGACGCCCAGCGGGCGTTCCTCGCCGAAGCCGCCGCGCGGGGTGTCGTCAGCGTCCACGAATGCGCCGGCCCGGACATCTCCGGCGCCGAAGACCTCACCGATCTGCTCACCCTCGCCGCCGGACCGGGACTGCCGGAGGTCGTCGGCTACTGGGGCGAGCGCGGCGGAATCGACCGCGCCCGTGCGCTGGGCGCCAGGGGTGTGGCGGGTGACCTGTTCGTCGACGGCGCCCTCGGCTCCCGCACCGCCGCCCTGCACCAGCCCTACGCCGACGCGCACGGCACCTCCGGGACGCTCTACCTCGACGCCCCCGCCATCGCCGAGCACGTCGCCGCCTGCACCGAGGCCGGTTTACAGGCCGGGTTCCACGTCATCGGCGACGCCGCCGTCGCCGAGGTCGTCGAAGGGTTCCGTCTCGCGGAGAAGACCGTCGGCCAACGCGCGCTCGCGGCCCGGCACCACCGGCTCGAACACGTCGAGATGATCGACGCCGAGCAGGCGCGGGCGCTCGCGGGCTGGGGTGTGGTCGCCTCCGTGCAGCCGCAGTTCGACGCGGAATGGGGTGGCGCGCACGGCATGTACACCGACCGTCTCGGTGCCGAACGGGCCGCGAAACTCAACCCGTTCTCCGCGATGGCCGCCGAAGGGCTCCTGCTCGCGTTCGGCTCCGACGCCCCGGTCACGCCGGTCGACCCGTGGGCAGGAGTCCGCGCCGGGACCTACCACCGGACCCCCGGCTCTGGACTGTCCGCTCGCGCGTCCTTCACCGCGCACACCCGTGCCGGGCACCGCGCCGCCGGGGTCAACGACGGCGTCACCGGCAGCCTGGTCCCGGGCGCTCCCGCGCACTACGCGGTGTGGGACGCCACGGACCTGGTCGTCGCGACGCCGGACTCGCGCGTGCAGCGCTGGTCGACCGACCCGCGGGCGGGCGTGCCCCCGCTGCCGAACCTCGAAGAAGGCGCCCCGCTGCCGCGTTGCCTGCGCACGGTCCGCGACGGACAGGTCATCCACGACGCGTTCACCCGCACGGCCTAGGGTTCAGGAGTGTCCACGACCGTGACCGATCCGGATCCCGAGGCGGCGCCCCGGAAGCGGTTCTCCCGCGCCTGGCTCGTGCGTTTCCTCATCGCCGCGGCGTCGGGTTTCACGCTGTACCTGAGTTTCGCGCCACGCCCGCTGTGGTGGCTCGCGCCGCTGGCGTTCACCGGTTTCGCGCTGGTGGTGCACGGACGCCGGTTCCGCGGCGCGTTCGGCTACGCGTTCGTGTTCGGGGTGGCGTTCTTCCTGCCGCTTCTGACCTGGCTGCAGGACTTCCTCGGCCCGGATTTCGGTCCGTGGCCGTGGCTCGGGCTGGCGATGGCGCTGTCGGTGTATCTCGGTTTCGGCGGGGCTTTCGCCACCGTCGTGTGGAGGCTGCCGCTCGGGCCGCTGTGGGCGGCGGCGGTGATCATCGCGCTGGAGACACCGCGCGCGTGGTTCCCCTTCGGCGGGTTCCCGTGGGGCCGTGTCGCGTTCAGCCAACCCGAAGGTGCCTTTCTCTCGCTGGCTTCGGTGGGTGGCGCTCCGCTGGTCGGTTTCGCCGTCGTGCTCACCGGGTTCGGCCTCGCCGCCGTCTGCTTGCGCGTGAAGGACTCCTTCCCTCGGCTCAGCGCAGGGAAGGAGTCCTTCACGCGACATTCGATCATCGCTCCGGCGATCTTGACGCTGGTGCCGGTGGTGGCCGGTCTCGCGGTGTGGCCGACGATCGGCACCGAGGCACAGGACGGCGAACTCTCCGTCGCCACGGTGCAGGGCAACGCCCCCGACATCGGGCTGGCGCTGGAAGGCCGCCGCAACGAGCTCCGCGACAACCATCTCGCCGAGAGCGCCCGGCTGCTCGAACGGCTCAAGGCGAGCAACACCAAGGTTGATCTGCTGATCTGGCCCGAGACCGCGATGGCGATGAAGACCGGCGACGCCGGCGTCGACCAGATGGTCCGGGACTACGGGACACAGGCGATCATCGGCGCGCTCGTCCGGATGCCCGACGGCACGGCGCAGAACTCCGCGCTCGTCTGGGATCCGGTCACTGGCCCCGGTCAGCGTTACGCCAAGCAGCAACTGGTCCCGTTCGGTGAGTACGTCCCCGCCCGTGAGCTCGCGAAGCTGGTGACGCCGTTCGTCGACAGCGTCGCGAACATGACCCCGGGTGACGGCGCCAACGCCGCCCTGTCGGTCGCGGGCACCAAGGTCGGGGTCTTCATCTGCTACGAGACCGCGTTCGACTACCCGGGCAGGGAATCGGTCGCCGATGGTGCCGAACTGCTCGTCGTGCCGACCAACAACGCCTGGTACGGACCGGGGGAGATGAGCTATCAGCAGCTGGCGATGTCGCGGCTGCGGGCGGTCGAGCACGGCCGCTCCGTGATCGTCTCCGCCACCAGCGGAGTCAGCGCGATTGTCGCGCCTGACGGTTCGATCATGGCCTCCACCAGCCTGTTCACCGCAGATTCCCTGGTGGGGCGCGTACCGCTGAGGCAGCAGACTACGCTGTCGGATCTACTCGGTGTGACGACGGAGTACGGACTGCTGGCCCTGGCGATCGCCGGGATTACCGGCGGGTACGTGCTCCGTTTCCGCACCCGGCGCGCGAGCGCCGCCAAGGCAACGAGGGAAGCGGCGGGCTGACCCGCCGGAACACGGAGGAAAAGCGGATGGCGCAGGCGCCGCGGGGGGCCCAGGGAATCGACCCGGTGCTGGTGGTGATCCCGACGTACAACGAGCGGGAGAACATCGGCCCGATCCTGGAACGCCTGCTCAAGGCACTCCCGGACGTGAACGCCCTCGTCGTCGACGACGGCAGCCCGGACGGGACCGGCGACGTCGCCGACGAGCTCGCGAAGGCCGACGAGCGGATCCAGGTCATGCACCGGACCGAGAAGGCGGGTCTGGGCGCCGCGTACGTCGCGGGCTTCCGCTGGGGTCTCTCCCGCGAGTACGCCACCATCGTCGAGATGGACGCCGACGGCTCGCACGCGCCGGAGGATCTGCCCCGGGTACTGGCGGCGCTCGAGGACGCGGACCTGTCCATCGGCTCCCGTTATGTTCCCGGCGGCAGCACGGTGAACTGGCCGTTCCAGCGCAAGGCGCTGTCGTGGGTGGCGAACTTCTACGCGCGGATCGCGCTCGGCACGAAGATCAACGACATCACCGCGGGTTTCCGCGCGTACCGCCGGTCGGTGCTGGAGAAGCTCCCGCTCGACGAGATCGCCTCGCGCGGCTACTGCTTCCAGATCGATCTGGCGTTCCGGACGAAGCTCGCCGGGTTCGAGGTGGTCGAGGTGCCGATCACCTTCACCGAGCGGGAGATCGGCCAGTCGAAGATGAGCGGTTCGGTCGTGCGTGAGGCCATCGTCCTGGTCGGTATGTGGGGTATCAAGCGTCGCTGGCAGCAGCTTCGCGGGCTGGCCAAGAAGGGCTGACGCCGAGCACGCTCACCCCGAGCTTCCCCAGCTCCTTCACCGTCGGTTCGTCCGGCGCCGCGTCGGTGATCACGCCCGCGACGTCGGACAGGGGGAGCACGGTGAACGGCGACGCCGCCCCGATCTTCTCGGAGCTGGCCAGCACGTAGGTGTCGGCGGCGCGGGTGGCGAGGGTGCGTTTCATCGCGGCCTCGTCGGCGTCGCCGGTGGTGAGCCCGGTCTCGGGGTGCACGCCGGTGACGCCGAGGAAGAACAGATCGGCGTTGACCAGCATCGCCGCCTCCGCCGCGGCCGCCCCGCAGGTGACGGCGGAGTGTTTGAAGAGCCGTCCGCCGATCAGGAACACCTCGGCCTTCGGATGCGTGACGAGCGCGGCCGCAACGGTGGGACTGTGCGTGACGATGGTCGCTTCGAGATCGACCGGGAGCGCCTTCGCCAGCGCGAGCGCGGTCGTGCCGCCGTCGAGGATGACGGTCGACCCCAGCCGGATCAACGCTGCTGCACGTTTCGCGATGCGTTCCTTGCCCGCGACACTGACCGCCATCCGCGTCGCGTAGTCCGCGGTGGCGGGGGAAACCGGCAAAGCTCCGCCATAGACCCGTTGGCAAAGTCCGGCGTCCGCGAGATCCCGCAGGTCACGGCGGATACTGTCCTCTGATATGCCGAGTTCGGCGGCGAGATCCTTGGCCACGATCCGGCCTTCGGTCTTCAGGCGTTCGAGCAGCAGGTCTCGGCGTTGCGCAGCCAGCATGTGCACGTTCCTCCTTGTTCTTGCCGATTGTTGCACATTAGGCTCCGGTTCATGACCAAACCTTTGATGATCCTCATCGCCGGCCCGTTCCGCTCCGGCACCGGGGACGACCCCGAACTGCTCGCGCGCAACCTCGCCCGGCTCGAAGAAGCCGCCTGGCCGATCTTCCGCAGCGGGCACGTGCCGATGATCGGCGAATGGGTCGCGCTCCCGGTGCTGCGCGGCGCGGGCGGGAAGACCGTGGCCGACCCGGTCGCCAAGGAGGTCATGTACCCGACCGCGGACCGGCTGCTGCACCACTGCGACGCCGTCCTGCGCCTGCCGGGCGAATCCGCCGGCGCCGACCAGGACGTCGCCATCGCGCTGTCCCGCGGCCTGGTGGTGTATCACCGCGTCGAGGACATCCCCGGGTACCAAGCCGCCTAGAGTTCCGCCAGCACCGCCCGGATCGCCGGGCTGGCTTCGGCGCTGCGGCGCCACGCCGCGTGCACCTCGCGCGTCGGCGGGCGCCGCAACGGCCGGGCCACGAGCCCCTCGCTCAGGGGCGGACGCGCCAGCCGCGGGATCAACGCGAGAACCTCACCCGAGGCGACCAGCGACAACTGCGTGGAGAAGTCGTCCACCAGATGCCGCACGTCGGGTTCCTCGGCCAGACCGGCGAACAGGCGACGGAACCACTGGTGGCACACCGTGCCGGGAGGGCTCGTCACCCAGGCGTACCCGCCCAGGTCGGCGCCGTCGAGCGGGGGCTCGGCACTCGCCAGCGGATGGGTCACGGCCATGACGACGTCACCGAGGTCGGTGTGCACCAGCCGCCGGGACAGAGCGGGGGACAGGGGGACGGGCAGCCCGTCGGCGTCATGAAGGAGCGCGAGGTCGGCGGTTCCGGCGTCGACACTGTGCAGCGCCTGGTCGGGGTCCTGCTCGGTGATGTGCAGCCGCAGATCCGGGTAGCGCGCCAGCAGTCGCGGATGAATGGGCGCCAGCAGCCCGCGAATCGCGGTCGAGAACGCCGCCACACGCAGAACCCCGCGCGGCGTGCCTTCCGCGACCGACCGGGCGGCCTCGGCGCAGCGCTCGAGCGCTTGGAACACCTCCAGGGAGGACTCCACGACAGCCTGCCCGGCGGGAGTGAGCACGACGCCGCGGCCCGCCTGAGCGAGTACGGGCGTCCCGATCTGGCGTTCCAGCCGCTTGATCTGCTGCGACACCGCCGACGCCGTGAACCCCAGTTCGTCCGCCGCCCGCGCCAGCGTCCCCAGAGCGGCCACCGACCGCAGCGCCCGCAAGGCCCCGATCTCGATCATAAAGCCAGGCTACGCAATGCCGGCAAAAAAGCATCGCTGGACCGCAGGTATGGGCGTCGACAGGATCGAGCACATGACCGAATCGCTCTTCGGCTCCAACCTCGTCGCCATGGTCACCCCGATGGAACCCGGCGGCGCAGTCAGCGAACCAGGCCTCACCCGCCTGGTCGACCACCTCCTGACCACCGGATGCGACGGCATCGTCGTCGGCGGCACCACCGGCGAAGCGCCCACCCTCACCGACACCGAAGCCGCCAGGCTCGTCCGCGCCGTGGCGACCCGGACCGGAGACCGCGCACGCGTGATCGCCGGAGTCGGTACCTACGACACCTCCGCCTGTATCGATCGCGCGAGGCAAGCCCAGGCGGCCGGAGCGGACGCGCTTCTGCTCGTCTGTCCGTACTACTCCAGGCCGACGCAGGCCGGAATCGTCGCGCACTGCCTGGCGGTGGCCGACGCCACCGAACTACCCGTGATGCTCTACGACGTCCCCGCCCGCACCGGGACGGCCATGGAAGCGGCCACCCTGACCGAACTCGCCGGCCACCCCAGGATCCGGGCGGTGAAGGACGCCAAGGGAGACCTGTTCGAGGCGATGGCGGTCATGGCCCGCACGCCACTGGCCTACTACTGCGGCATCGACGAGCTCAACCTGCCGTATCTGGCGTGCGGCGCCACTGGGGTGGTCAGCGTCGTAGGCAACGCCTTCGCCGACCGCAACGCCGAACTCATCCGTGCCGTACGCGGGGGAGACCTCGACACCGCGCGGAGGCTCTCCGCCGCACTGCAGCCCCTCACGGAGACGATCATGCGCACCTCGCAGGGGGCGATCATGGCCAAGGCCGCACTGGCCGAACTCGGCATCATCCCGCACGCCACGGTCCGGCTGCCGCTGCTCGAATCGCCACCCGAGCACCTGCGGCGGCTTCGTGAAGCCCTAGCACCACTCGTCGCCGACCTGATCCCCGGCTGACCCCGGACACGGCGAAGCCCCCGCGGTGGGAGGTCGCGGGGGCTTCGCCGTCTGCGTGGTGGGGCTAGCTACTTGTGCCGTGCGTCAGGCGGACCGGGTGGTCCTGCGTCCCTTCAGCTCGGCGAGACGTTCGTTGAGCAGATCTTCGAGCTCCGGAATCGAGCGACGCTCCAGGAGCATGTCCCAGTGCGTCCTCGGGGGCTTGACCTTCTTCTGCTCCGGCTGTCCGCCGTCCACGATCTCGGACTCACTGCCGTGCAGCCTGCACTCCCACACCGAGGGGATCTCGGCGTCGTCGGAGAAGGGCACCTCGAACTCGTGGTTCTTGGGGCAGGCGTAGCGCACAGTGCGGCGAGGCGCGAGGTCGTGGTTGCGGTCGGTCTCGTAGCTGACCGCTCCCAGCCGGCTTCCACGGAGAACACGGTCGGCCATGATGGGGGTCCTTTCAGTCAGCTCCGGGTGGAGCCAGGGTGATGCTCACCCTATGCAACGACGGGGAGGGCCAGAGGATTCCCTGGACACCATGTCCTTGCTCACGATGAGCTGTGTCACCCGGTGGCAACAGCTTCTCCTAGTAGGAGTGATTTCGCGCTCTGGCATGACGTCAATACGGCCATCTTGGTGCGGATATCCCCCAGATGGGCTAGTAGTACGCCTGTCACGTCAACCGTAACTGACCGTGTTGGGCAGAGCTGGGGCCCAGGTCGCCCAAGCGGAAGTGCCGACGGCACAATACCTGATAACGGACCGTATTCGAGCCACCCTCAGACCGTGATGTTGCTGAAGATTCAACTACAGACTGTTCGGTATCCGCCACCACAACGGTGTCCCCGGCCCGCAACACCTCGCCGTCGGAGACCCGCGCGTTGAACCGTCCCGTCTGCCCGCACCAACACAACACCTCGACCTGAACCGGCTGCAGCTCGTCCGCCAACTCGAACAACCGCGCCGCACCCGGGAACAACACGCTCCGGAAATCCGTCGCGATCCCGAAGCAGTACACGTCGATCTGGACGTCATCGGCCAGTTCAGCCAGCTGATCCACCTGATCAGGCGACAAGAACTGCGCCTCGTCCACGATCAAGTAGTCCACATGCCGCCCCGCCGCCCACTGCTCACGCACCAGCAACCGCAGATCGGTGTCGTTCCCCACCTCGGTCGCCTTCCGCGTCAACCCGATCCGGCTGGTGATCTGCGGCTCACCGGACCGGTCATGCCGCACCAGCACCAAGCCGCGACGACCCTGCCGCGCGTGGTTGTGGTCGATCTGCAACGCCAGCGTCGACTTCCCGCAGTCCATCGGCCCGTAACAGAACTTCAGCTTCCCGACGACCGGCACACCCCGCCGTGAACCCGCCACCGGCACCGACGACAACGCGTCCGTGGGATCCGGGCCACTCTCCTTCAGTACGGTCACGACGCCCGACCCTATCGGCACACCACAGGCTCACAGCACCGCCGGTGGTCGGTTGCCCGCCGCCTCGATCGCCCGACGCACCGGAACCAGCCACACGAACACGAAACCGAGCACGAAGAAGATCACCAGCGCGACGATCGCGTACCGGAACGACCCGGTGATCTGACCCACCGCCGCGAACAACAGGGGACCGAGCCACGACGTCCCCCGCTCACCGACCACGTACAACGAGAAGTACTGCGCGTCCTTCCCCTCCGGGATCATCTGCCCGAACAACGAACGCGACAACGCGTTCGTTCCACCGAGCACCAACCCGATCCCGACGGCCACCGCGTAGAACTGCAACGGCTCACCGGCCTCGATGAAGAACGCGAAGCACAGCACGACCACCCACGCCACCAGACTGCCCAAGATCGTCTTCTTCGCCCCGAACCGCGCCGCGATCGCCCCATGGATCATCGCTCCGGCGTAGGCGAGGAACTGGATCACCAGGATCGTGACGATCAGCACCTGGGTGCTGTACTTCAGCTCGTCCTTGCCATACTGCGCCGACACCGCCACCACCGTCGTGATCCCATCGGTGAAGACCAGATAGCTCCCGAGGAACGCCAGCGTCAGCGGATACGCCCTCGCCTCCTTGATCGTCTGCTTCAGCTCCTTGAACCCGGCCGTCAGCACCGACAGACCGCGCTCGCCCGTCTTCGGCACATGCGTCTGGGGGAGGGCCCGCACCGCGGGGATGGTGAACACCGCCCACCAGATCCCCGACGTCAGGAAGCAGATCTGGATCGCCAGCCCCTCGCTCACCCCGAAGAACTCATGCCCCATGAAGAACCCCAGCTGCAACGCCAGCGCCAACCCGCCGCCGAGATAACCGAACGCCCACCCCTTCGACGACACCGCGTCCCGCTCGTCCGGCTCCGCGATGTCCACCAGGAACGAGTAGTAGACGACCAGCGCACCGCCGTAACCGATGTTGGCCAGGATGAACGTCCAGACCCCGACCTCCCAGTCCGTCCCCGCGATGAAGAACATCAGCGCCGACGCCACCGCACCCAGGAACGCGAAACCACCGAGGATCCGCCGCTTGTACCTGCTCCGGTCCGCGATCGCGCCGGCGATCGGCAACACCAGCACCTGCGTCACCGTCGCGACGGAAAGCAGATACCCCCACAGCGACCCCGCCGGGAAAGTCAACCCGAACAACGACACATCGCAGTTCTGCAGGGTGCTCGCGACACCACTCGAATCGGTACACGGCCTGTCCCCGTTAAGGGTGAAATCAGTCTTCGCATCCGCGGACGCCACCTCGCTCAAATAGAGCGCTCCGAAGACCGTGATGACCGACGAATAGAACGGCGAATTGGCCCAGTCGTAGAGGTACCAAGCCCGCCACACCCGCTTGCGATCACGGGTTCCGGCCACCGTCATGCACTGCTCCTGAGGTCGTAAACGTCGAGGTCAGCGGGAGACTACTGGTGATCACGCCCCGCTGTCCGGCTCGAGTCCGGACCGTGTTCGTTTCGACGTCCGACACCCTCGCCCAGACAGCCCTCACGACCATCGTCGGCGTGTCGCTGCCATGAACCACGTGTGTTTCATGTGAGGCTGGTGGGCGAGCTGTGACTCTTGTGAAGCAAGTGTCCGGTATTTACTGTTCCGCTCATGAGGACCCATCGCCGTCGCACAACACACCGCGTAGTGGCGAGAACGCTTCTGCTCGCCCTGGCCGTCACAGGTCTGCAGATCGCCACCACCGGATCCGCCGCCGCGGACCCCCACGGCTCACACTGGGCCAAGCTCCGCATGTGCGAATCGAGCGGGCGCTACAACATCAACACCGGCAACGGCTACTACGGCGCCTACCAGTTCGACCTGCCCACCTGGCGCAGCGTCGGCGGCCAGGGGAGGCCCGACCAGGCCAGCCCCCGCGAACAGGACTACCGGGCCCTCTACCTGTACCGCATGCGCGGCTGGCAACCCTGGGAATGCGCCGGCAAACTCGGCTTCCGCAACGACGGCGACGCCCGCAGCAAACGCGTCCCCTCCTACGAGGACTCCGCCTACATCGGCGGGGGAGGACTGCCCGCCCCGCCGCCTCCGCCCAAACCGAAGCCGACCCCACCCGGGCCGCCCGGCGGCCCCCAACCAGCCTGGCCCGGCGTCGTCTACGCCTACGGCGACTGCGCACAACCCCTGGTCGCCTTCCAGCTCAGGATGAACGCCTTCGGCTACGGCTTCACCGGCACAGGCTGCTACTACGACAAAACCCGCGAAGCCGTCCTCGCCCTCCAACGGGCCAACGGCATCAACGACTCAGGCCGGCTCGGCCCCAAGACCTGGGACGCCGCCTGGAACGGCAAACCACCCCGGTAACCACGCGTTCAGTCCTCTAAATGCGCTTTCGAGACGCATTTAGAGGACTGAACGCGGAAGTCAGGACGGCCAAGCGCCCCGCTCCCGGAGCACCTCCCGCAGCAGATCCGGCCGATCCGTCACGATCCCGTGCACCCCCAGATCCAGCAGCATCCGCATCTCGACCGGATCGTCCACCGTCCACGTGTGCACCTCGAACCCCACCCGGGTCGCCTGCCGCAGGAACGCCCGGTCCACCACCTTCAACCGCCCCTGCCGCACCGGAACCTGCGCCATCGCCCCCCGCGACAACGCCCGCAACGACACCAACGGCAAAAACCCGTTCGCCCACATCACCGCCACCGACCGCGGCCCCATCGCCGTCACCAGCTTCGGACCCGCCAGCTTCCGGATCCGCGCCAGCCGCGCGTCGGAGAACGACGCCGCCGCCACCCGATCATGCGCCCCGGTCCGCTCGATCGTCCGCACGAAGGGCACCACGGCCTGATTCGACTTCACATCGATGTTGAACCGCGCCTCCGGCAACTCCTCCAGGACGTCCTCCAGCCGCGACAACGGCGCACGACCACCGACCTTGACGTTCCGCAGCTGCGCCCACGTCTGCCGCGAGATCAACCCCGCGCCATCGGTCGTCCGGTCCAGCGACTCGTCGTGATGCACGACCACCACACCGTCCGACGTCGCGTGCACGTCCGTCTCGAGGTAGCGATAACCCTCCGCCACCGCCTGCCGGAACGCCGGCAGCGAGTTCTCCAGTCCTTCCAGGTCGCCGAGGTGCCAGCCCCGATGGGCGAACGCACGCGGGAGCGGGTCGGCGAGGTACGGAAACAGTGTCGGCACCCCACTAGTGTGCACTTCGGTCGTGGCCCCGGCATGATCATCCGATGGCCAGCTAGGGTCTGATCCGTGAGGGAAGTGGCCGAACAGCCGAAGACGTCCGCCGAAGAGGTGTCCGAGCTACGCCGAGCGGGGGCACCCAAACACTGCGGATGGTGCGGCCGACGGCTCGAACAGGGCGGCAACGTCGGCAGGCGCCGCCGCTACTGTGGGCAATCCTGCCGCCAGCGCGCCTACGAACGCCGGACCGCCCTCCAGCGCAGCGGCCTCCCCGAAGACGCCGTCGTCCTCTCCGACGCCGAGATCGCCGCACTGCAGGACCGGCTCTTCCAACTCCGCTGTGCTGCCGAAGACATCGTCACCGCGGCCGACGACGGAGCCTCACCGGCCGAACTCCGCGGCTTGGCCGACGAAATCGCCCAAGCCGCGAAAGACCTCGAACAGCTCCGCTGACCTACAGAATCCCGTCCAGCGCCCGATAGGTCCGGTTGCTCGCGGCCGCCGCCCGCTGCTCCCGCCCCGTCGCCTCGATGTAGTTCTGACTGGTCGCCAGGCTCGCGTGCCCCAGCAGTGCCATGATCTCCGACGCCGTCGCGCCGTCCTCGGCCAGCCGCGTCGCGAAGGTGTGCCGCAACGCGTGCAGATTCGCCCCGACCGGCACGCGGTCGTGCAGCCCCGCCCACCGATAGCAGGACTTGACCAGGTACTCCAGCGCACCGCGGCCGATCGGCTCACCCGCGCGATCCCGAAGGAGGGGAGTGGAGGGCCCGAACCGCTGCTGCGGGAAGCGCCGACGGCACGAGGCCAGGTACTCCTCGATGATCTTCTCCATGATCGGCTGGACCGGGATCGATCGATCCCGACTTCCCTTGCCGTGGACGTGCAGGCGCATCTCACCCTGACGGCCCACCAGCGACCGCGCGGTGAGCGCTCGCATCTCCGCCGCCCGCAGCCCGGCGACCAGACCGAGCGCGATCACCAGCACGTCCCGCTCCGGCCATGGATCCCGCGTCCGACGCGATCCATCCGCCGCGGCCGCGAGCAACTGCTCCGGAGTTTCCTCACCCCGTAACGGTTTCGGCGTCAACGGGGGCGCCTTCGGGCGGGCGACCGCACCCATCGGGTTGCCCGCGAGCAGCCCGTCGGACACGCAGAAGGTGAGGAACTGGTTCCAGGTCGACCAAGCGCGCAGCACCGAGCTCTTCGCGTGAGTGTCCGCGAAAGCACCGAAGGCGTTCCGGAGTGCCTGGGCAGTGAGCATCTCGACGGTGAGTTCGTCAGGGGAGAGGTCGAGCTCGCGGAGCAGCAGGGTGGTGATGCCGGCGAGGTCGCGGCGGTAGGCGTCGGTGGTGTGAGGAGAATCCTTACGGGGACGACGTGCGGCGAAAAAGGCTTGCTGTGCCTCGGAAACCCTCATGAGCATCTTGTACCGCATGGCACCGACAGTCTTACACTGGGTTATATTCCGTTTCATGCATAATAGTGATTATGCATGAAACGGAGTGATGGCTCCGGGAATCCCTCGTGGGGGATCCCGGCTCGCTCGCCGCCTTCCGGAGTGGGCATGACGGGTCCCCATGAGACGTTTTTGTCCTACGGGACCCCTTGTGGCACTCGGGCGCCAGCGAGCGCCCTGAGCGACCGAGCCGGCCGAACCGACCCGGCTCGGCGCCCGGAGTTCTCGGGGTGGATCGCGATCTTGCGCTTACTCGCCTCCAAGCCCCTGGGATGCTCAGCTCAATTCGTCACAGTGACGTTTTAGGGGCGGGTGATTGCTCATCGGTTTCACACCCTCGGGGAGCCAGATTCCCCCTGAAGACCCCAGGGGTCTGAGGCGGACTATAGGAGCCTGCCGGGAGGCATCCATCCTCTGAGTCGAGGGGGCGCCTCCCAGTGCACGACGTGCGTAGCGGACCCCTTCAGTTCATGCCGGAAGGCCCCTCTCGTCCCTTGTCATCCAGGTCAGTCAAAGTGCCGATAATGTACATTATGTCAAGTAAGGTCAGGGCGAGCCCTCCTCTGGCCATCGCGGCACCGCGGAGAAGAATCCCGCCGCGAATACCTGTCACAGGGTGTCGTGTATTCGGTGGAAAGCTCACGGCTCAACCACCGACACGTAGGACGATGGGATTCAGATGGGCTTTCGACTCAACCCGTACCTCAGGTACGACGGGAACGCACGGCAGGCGATGGAGTTCTATCGTGAGGTGTTCGGCGGCAAGCTGGAGATCGGCACGATCGCGGATTTCGGTTCGCCGGACTCACCCCATGCCGACAAGGTCATGCACGCCCAGCTCGACACTCCGCACGGGCACACGCTGATGGCTTGCGACGCTGATGGTCAGGTCGAGGATGTGTCTCACTCCCCTGGCAACAACGTCGCGGTCTACCTCGGCGGCGACGGCGAACTCCGTGGCTGTTTCGAGAAGTTGTCCGTCGGTGGCACCGTGACCTTGGCTCTGGAAAAGCAGGTGTGGGGTGACGAGGCCGGCGCGGTCGTGGACAAGTTCGGGATCACCTGGATGGTGAACATCAGTCTGCGGCAAACCTGATCGACAGTAGCCCGACGCTACTGCGCCTCACGTGGCCCCAGCCGTCGGGTGATGCGGTCGAACAACTCCCCTAACGGTTCGACGAGGTCCTGCCCGAAGTCGGTCAGTCCGTAGGTGACCTGAGGTGGTGTCGTGGGCTCGACCTTCCGCCAGATCAGGCCGTCTTGAACGAGCGCACGCAGGGATTGGGCGAGCATCTTCTCGCTGATCCCCTGGATGCTCTCGCGTAGCTCGTAGAACCTGAGGTCGTTGGCCTGCAAGGAGATCAGTACCCAAATCCCCCATCGACTGGTCACGTGGTCGACCATGTCGCGCGCGGGGCAGTCGGTGTGAAACACCTCATACCGCGGCTTCGTGTCGGCCGGTGTGAACTGCGCGCCTCCTGCCATGTCAGGAGCTTACCTCCAGGTATGCCCTTACCAAAAGTTAGCCTGGGTTCTAGCGTCACGTTCACAGACAAGATCCGATGAAGGAGCTGTTCATGATCGTGGTGACCGGGGCTACCGGGAATATCGGCAGGCCGTTGACACAGGCGTTGGTCGAGGCCGGCCAGCAGGTGACGACGGTGTCGCGGCACGCCGCGGAGGCGCCGCAGGGCGGTAGGCATGTGGTGGCGGATCTCGCCGAGCCGGGCAGGCTCGATCATGCGCTGGACGGGGCGAAGTCCTTGTTCCTGTTGCTTTCCGGTGACTTGCATGCCGTCGAGGCCAACCCCGCTGACCTCGTTGCCCGAGCCTCGGCGGCCGGGGTTCGGCGGGTGGTTCTGCTTTCTTCGCAGGGTGTGGCGACCAGACCGTTCGGTATGACACGGATCGCGATGCGCGAACTGGAGGACGTGGTGCGGGGCTCTGGTTTGGAGTGGGCGATCTTGCGGCCGGGCGGCTTCGCTTCCAACGCGCTGTGGTGGGCGGAGTCGGTCCGTTCGGAGCAGGTGGTCGCGGCGCCGTTCGGCGACATCGGGCTGCCGATCGTCGACCCGGCGGATATCGCCGAGGTCGCGGCTGCCTGCCTGCTGGACGACCGGCATCTCGGTGACGTGTATGAATTGACCGGCCCGGAGGTGATCACGCCGCGCGAGCAGGCCGGGGTTCTCGCCGCCGCTCTGGGCTCACCGGTGCGGTTTCACGAGCTCACTCGCGAAGAGGCCAAGGCGGGTATGGCCCGGAGTATGCCGGCGGAGCTCGCGGATGACACGCTGGACATCATCGGTTCGCCGAGCCCGGCGGAGCTGCGAGTGAGCCCGGACGTGCGTCGGGTGCTCGGCCGCGATCCGCGGTCGTTCGCCGATTGGGTCGCGCGGAACGTCGCTGCCTTCCGCTGATGGGGTCGCTGCGTCGCGCTAGGGTCTTACCAGGAATTCGAACCTGGGGGGTTGCCGAAATGCCCGAGAACACTGTCGTGCTTGTCGATCCGTCCAATGAGCGCATGATGAAGGCGTGGGACGGCGAGGACGGCTCGCTCTGGGCGAAGCGCGCGCAGCGATTCAACGACGGTGTCGCCGCGTACCGCGAGATGTTCTTCTCGGCGGCCGCCATCGAACGTTCCGACAGGGTCCTTGATGTCGGTTGCGGCGCCGGTGAGACGACACGGGACGCGGCTCGCCGGGCCTCGGAAGGTTCGGCGTTCGGTGTGGATCTTTCTGCCGAGATGCTCGGTCTCGCTCGTCGGCTCGCTGAGCAGGAACGTGTTCCGAACGTCTCTTTCGAGCAGGCGGACGCTCAGGTCCACCCGTTTCCCGAGGCGGGTTTCGATGTGGTGATCAGCAGGCACGGCTCGATGTTCTTCGGTACTCCCCTGGCCGCGTTCGCCAATCTCGCCAGGGCGACGCGGTCTGGTGGGCGTCTGGTGTTGCTGACGTGGCAGCCGTTTCGGCTCAATGAGTGGATCACGACGTTCCGGACGATTTTCGCCGCCGACCGCGAGGTGCCGTCCGTGGATCTCGCGCTCAGTGACCCTGCCGCGACCGAAGAACTGCTGACCTCCGCTGGGTACGCCGACGTCCGGTGCACGGCGGTGAGCAAGCCGATGTACTTCGGTCGGGATGTCGATGACGCGGCTGAGTTCATCGTCGAGCAGCATGGCGGGCGGTTGCGGGACCTGGATGAGGTCGAGCGGGCGAAGGCCGTCGAGGCCCTGAGGGCCGATCTCGCCGGGCACCAGACCGACAGAGGCGTGTTCTACGACTCGGCGGCCTGGCTCGTCGAGGCTCGGCGTCCCTGAGTTACGGCTTGCGGGCGATCAGGTACGCCTGTGGGGTGCTCTCGAACTCTTCGGAGGGCTCGCGGACGAGCTTGGACAGCACGGTGAACCCCGCCTCCCCCAGTTGTTCGGCGATCTTCTCCGGCAGGAGCCGGTAGGCGTCGCAGGAGATGTCGTGCCCGTAGGCGTGCTCGATGTGGCGTACTTCGTCGCCGACCTGGAAGGCGAGCAACAGGTGGCCGCCGGGGGCGAGGATCCGGTGGAAGTCGGTGAAGATCTCCGGCAGCCGCTCCCGTGGGGTGTGGATGATCGAGTACCAGGCGACGACGCCGGCGAGTGCACCGTCCTCAATGGACAAACCGGGCATCTCCCCGAGCTGGAACTCCAGGTGCGGGTACCACTTCTTGGCTACGGCGATCATCTCCGGTGAGAGGTCGACGCCGCAGATGTCCAGTCCGAGGCTGTGCAGGTACTCGGTGATCCGGCCCGGCCCGCAGCCGATCTCGGCGACGCGGCCTTTGCCCGCGGCCTGTACGAGTTCGGCGTAGGCGCCGAGGGTGGCTCGGTCCCAGGTGGATCCGGCGAGGTGGTCGCGGAGGATTTCGGCGTAGTCGGCCGCGACGGTGTCGTAGGCGGTGCGGGTGGTGTCGAGGTAGTCGGTCACGGCGGGCACCCTATCCCCCGGCACCGACAACAATCGTCGCGTACAGCTCTTCGTCGGTGATCACTTCGGGGGTCAATCCGTTGTGCGCCATGGCTTCCGCGGTGCTCGCGGCTTGGCTTTCCCCGGTTTCGATCAGCAGGTGCCCGCCGGGGGCGAGCCATTGGGGAGCTTCGGCGGCGACGCGGCGGTGGACGTCGACGCCGTCTTGTCCGCCGTCGAGGGCGACGCGGGGTTCGTGGTCGCGGGCTTCGGGCGGCATCATGGCGATGGCGTCGGTCGGGACGTAGGGGGCGTTGACGACGAGGAGGTCGACGCGGCCGCGCAGTGACTCCGGCAGGGGTGTGTAGAGGTCGCCTTCGAAGACCTCTCCCCCGGCGTCGGCGACGTTAGCTCGGGCGCAGCGGACGGCGGCGGGTTCGATGTCGGCGGCGTAGAGCCGGATTTCGCCGAGTTCGGCGGCGATGGCCGCGCCGAGTGCGCCGGTGCCGCAGCAGAGGTCGAGGACGACGGCGCCTGGCTCGGCGAGGGTGAGGGCGTGACGGACGAGGAGTTCGGATCGTTGCCTCGGTACGAAGACGCCGGGTTCGACGACGATGCGGAGTCCGCAGAATTCGGCCCAGCCGAGGATGACTTCGAGGGGTTCGCCATCGATGCGGCGTTGGACCATGGTGTCGAGTTCGGCGGGTGTGCGGGCTTCGGCGCTGAGGAGGCGGGCCTCGTCTTCGGCGAAGACGCAGCCTGCCGCGCGGAGCCTGGCGATGATCGTCATCGGTCTCGCAGTCTGGTGAGGATTCCGTCGAGTGCGTGCCGGACGGTGTCGGGGACGCCGTTGGTGCGCAGGTAGGTGAGGAGTTGTTCGTTGAGCCCGCCGGGGGTCATGTGTTTGCCGGTGAGGGTTTCGAGTGAGCCCTGGTGGTGGAGCAGGGCTTGGCCGAGCTGGCCGAAGATGTGGCTGGTGAAGGTGGTGGCGATGGTGTCGTCGAGCCCTTGGTCGGTCATCCAGGCGGCGATGGTGCCGAGGTAGTCGAGGTGGGCGGCGAAGGTGGCGGTGGCGGCGCTGAAGATGTCGAGGTCTTGCTCTTTGCCGGGGACGACGCTGCCGCCGATGCTGTCGAAGAGGGCGCGTGCTTCGGCGTTGTCGGGGTACATGGCGGTGAGGCTCTGGCGGCGGGAGGCCGGGGGCAGCGGGATGCTGCGGACGACCTCGGCGGCGGGTGCGGCCCATTCGCGCAGTCGGCTGAGCGGGACGCCGGCGAGCGCGCTGATGAGGATGTGTTCGGGCTGGAAGGTGAGGTCTCGGAGGACTTCTTCGGCGATCGGCGGGCGGACGCCGAGGATGATCGTGGTGGCGTTGTCGACGACGGCTTGGTTGCTGTCGCAGACGTGGACGTTCGCGAAGCGGGCCGAGAGTTCTTGACCGACGCTGCGGCCGCGAGGTGAGAGGTGGATCGTCGGCGGGTCGGTGATGTCCTTGCTGAGGCCTTCGACGATGGCGGCGGTGATCTCGCCGGTTCCTACGAATCCGTATTCCATCGTCAGGATCCGGTGTAGCCGTCGACGCGTTCGCGGATCAGGTCGGCGTGGCCGTTGTGGCGGGCGTATTCACCGATCATGTGGACGTAGACCATGCGCAGCGAGAAGGGGTTGCCGTCGACGTCGAAGGTGTCGTCGAGCGAGCCTCGCGCGGCGGCTTCGTCGGCCAGGCGGATTTCCTCGAGGAGGGTGTTGTAGGCGTCTTCGGCCTTGGTGGCGTCGAGGACTTCGAAGTCGTGGTCCTTGCCGAGGGCGGGGTCGTAGAGGGGTTCGATGTCTTCTGCGGCGAAGCGCAGGCGGAACCAGATGCGTTCGACCTTGGCCAGGTGGCGGATGAGGCCGAGGAGGGTGAGGTTCGAGGGCGGGACCGATGCCGTGGCGAGTTGTTCTCCGGTGAGGCCTGCGACTTTGTGGAGGAAGGTGCTGCGGTGCCAGTCCAGCAGGCTGGGCAGGAGGATGCGTTCGTCGGCGGCGGTGTCGCCGGACGGGCGGGTCACCTCGGGGGCGGTCCATGTCATAGCGGCGATCATGCCATCGGGTGACGTGGGATTTGTGGGGAGCCTGGCGGGGTGAGCGGGGTCACGTGGGCGGGGTGAATCCTTTCGTGGGGTGCCCGGCTCTTGTAAGGGCCGGGACAAGCTCGGCGCGGGAGGAGGTTGTCGTGGAGGCCGATTGGCCGCGGGACTCGTTGATCGTGGCGGCGCAGGGCGGGGACGAGTCCGCCATCGCCGCTTTGGTCTCGGGTTCCCATCCGCATGTGCAGCGGTTCGCGCGGTCGCTGTGCGCTTCGCCGGAGGACGCGGAGGATTCGGCGCAGGAGGCGCTGATCATCCTGTACCGGAAGATCGGTTCTCTGCGGGCCACCGGTGCGCTGGCGTCGTGGATGTTCCGGATCGTGCGCAACGAATGTCTCCGGCGGGCGCGCCGGGCGTGGCGTGGTGACGATCTGGCGGATTCCGTCGTGGTGGTGTCGGCCGAAGAGGACGCCTTGGATCGGCTGGAGGCGCAACGGGTGGCGGCGGCGATCGCGGAGTTGCCCGCTGATCAGCGTCGCGTCTTGATCATGCGTGACATCCAGGGTCATTCGGGCCGGGCCGTCGCCGACGCGCTCGGTCTGAGCACGGCGGCGATGAAGTCCCGGCTGCACCGGGCGCGGGCGTCGGTCCGTGCCCTTCTCGACAACCCCGCTTCATTCTGTTGAGGAGTTTTCATGCTTGAAACCGGTTCCGTGGCACCTGAGGTCGTGGTGGAAGACACCACCGGGCAGGTTGTCCGGCTTTCGGAGTTCCGTGGCAAGGAGAACGTGCTGATCTATTTCATGCGGTCGACCACTTGTCCGGTGTGCAACAGCCATGTGAAGGATCTCGGGGCGCGTGCGGCTGAATTCGCGGCCGCCGAGGTGCGGGTGCTGGTCGCCGTTCCCGAGGGCAGGGCGGAGGCCAAGGCGTGGCGTGCGAAGCGTGGGGTGCCGTTCCGGGTGGTGACCGGTCGCGGTGGTACGCCGCATGAGGCCTTCGGGTTGGGGAAGAAGCTGCTGCAGCAGTCGGGCAGCGTGCTGATCGACCGGGAGGGGGTGGTCCGGCATGCCCATGCGGCGACGATGCCGACCAGTGCTTATGACAAGAAGGGCATCGCCAAGGCGGTCGAGGGGCTGGCCAGGGTCCATTGACTGAAGATGTGAATCAGTGCTTCACTTCTTGAGTGCCGTATCGCCGTACACCGAAGGTCCAGGAGCGCCTGGACGCCCAGCGCGCCGCCCTCCTCGCCGCCGCCATGGAGCAGCTGGCCGAGCGCGGGTACGCGGGCTGTTCGGTGTCGGCGGTCGCGGAGCGGGCGGGGGTGGCGGTCGGGAGCGTGTACCGCCACTTCCCCACCAAGGCCGCGCTGGTGGTGGAGCTGTTCCGCAAGGTCGTGACGCGTGAGGTCGAGGCGGTGCGGGCGGTGTCGGAGGGACCGGGCACGCCGCAGGAGCGGATCGTGGCGGTCTTCGACACCTTCGCGAGCCGCGCGCTGAAGACCCCGCGGATGGCCTATGCGTTGCTGGCCGAGCCTGTCGACGCGCCGATCGAGGCCGAGCGGCTGGTGTTCCGGCGCGCGTTCCGCGATGTGGTGGCCCAGCACGTGTCCGACGGCGTCCGTTCCGGGGTGCTGCCCGCACAGGACGCCGAGGTCACCGCGGCGGCGCTCGTCGGAGCGGCGGCCGAGGTGCTGATCGGCCCGTTGACCACCGGCGGTGCGGACGACGTGTCCGGGCTGCGCACTTTCGTCCTGCGTTCTTTGGGAGGTTCCGATGCCGGTCACTCATGAGGTCACCAACCAGGTGCCGCCGCTGGCGGAGTACGACGTCGCCGCGGATCCGGCGTTGCTGGAGGGGGTGGAGCGGGCGGACGCGGGCTGGGCGGTGGCCGAGTTGCACGCGCTCGGCAGGCTGGCCGGGAGTGAGCACGTGCAGGAGTGGGGCAGGCTGGTCAACGAGAACGAGCCGGTGCTGCGGACGCACGACCGGGTCGGGAACCGGATCGACGAGGTCGAGTTCCACCCGCACTGGCACGACTTGATGGACGTCGCGGTGTCCCACGGGCTGCACGCGGCGCCGTGGCGGGATTCCCGGCCGGGTGCGCACGCGGCGCGGGCGGCGAAGATGTATGTCTGGGGTCAGGTCGACGCCGGGCACACGTGCCCGATTTCGATGACGTACGCGGCGGTTCCGGCGTTGCGGTTCAATCCGGAGCTGTCCGAGCGGTACGAGCCGTTGCTGGCGTCGACGGAGTACGACTTCGGGCTGCGTGAGCCGAGCACGAAGCGCGGGCTGATCGCCGGGATGTCGATGACGGAGAAGCAGGGCGGGTCCGACGTCCGGGCGAACACGACGACGGCGCGGCCGCTGGGTGACGGCAGCTACGTGATCGTCGGGCACAAGTGGTTCACCTCGGCACCGATGTCGGACATGTTCCTGACGCTGGCGCAGGCGCCGGGAGGGTTGTCGTGTTTCCTCCTCCCCCGCGTCCTGCCCGACGGCTCGCGCAACGGGATCCGGTTGCAGCGGCTGAAGGACAAGCTGGGCAATCGCTCCAACGCGTCGTCGGAGATCGAGTACGACGACGCGATCGGCTGGCTGGTCGGCGAGGAGGGCCGCGGGGTGCGCACCATCATCGAGATGGTGAACAACACGCGGCTGGACTGCGCGGTCGGGAGCGCGTCGGGGATGCGGTACGGCGCGGTGCGGGCCGTCCATCACGCTCGGCATCGCCGGGCGTTCGGGGCGAACCTGGTGGATCAGCCGCTGATGGGCAATGTGCTGGCGGATCTCGTCGTGGAGTCCGAGGCTGCGACGACAGTGGGGATGCGGCTGGCGGCGGCCACCGACCGGCAGGGTGATGAGCAGGAGCAGGCGTTCCGGCGGCTGGGCCTGGCGGTGACGAAGTACTGGGTGTGCAAGCGCGGTCCGTCGCACGCGGTGGAGGCGCTGGAGTGCCTGGGTGGCAACGGGTACGTCGAGGAGTCGGGGATGCCGCGGCTCTACCGTGAGGCTCCGCTGATGTCGATCTGGGAGGGTTCGGGCAACGTCGCGGCGCTGGACGCGTTGCGGGCGATGGCCAAGCAGCCGGAGTCGGTGGCGGCGTACTTCACGGAGGTCGAGCAGGCCGCCGGTGCCGATGCGCGGCTGGACGACGCGGTGGGCAGGCTGCGCAAGGAGCTGTCCGATCTGTCGGACATCGAGTACCGGGCGCGGCGGCTGGTGGAGTCGATGGCGCTGGTGTTGCAGGGTTCGTTGCTGGTGCGGCACGGTGCGCCGGCGGTGGCCGACGCGTTCTGCGCGTCACGGCTGGGTGGCGACTGGGGTGTCGCGTTCGGGACCCTTCCGTCCGGTGTGGACACCCGGGCGATCGTCGCCCGGGCCGAGGTCTGAGTCTGTGAAGGTGCCGGTGGGTGGCCGGTGCCGTTGGTGGGGGGTGGGGGGGGGGGGGTGTTTCCCCCAAGCGCCACCCCCCCAACCCCCCCCGCGCCCGGAGCGCCA
>NZ_JBVIRO010000003.1:439651-626432 GCF_055575975.1 Amycolatopsis sp. NPDC033938 | reverse complement strand
GTTCTGTTTGTGTAATGGTCCGGGTGGGGGCCGGGTGCGTTTGTTGGTTTGGGGCTTTGGGGTTAAAACCCCTAACCCCCACACACGACCAACCCGACCGACGCCTTTCCGACACCTCTGCGAGTCCACGCTCGGTGCCCGGATGACCACGTGCCGCTGAGGTCCGGCCGGTTCCGCCGGCCGGACGGCCGCTGAGCACTGCGAATGGCCGCGGGATTGCGGAATTCGGGTGCATCCAAGGGCACCCGCGTCGGCTACGTTCGTCGGTCATGGTCGATCGCCGAAGATGCCTGGTCCTGGTTCCCCTGGCGCTGTTCGCCGCCGGTTGCGCGACGGCCACGCCGACGCCGATCTTCGCGTCGGCGAGTTCGAGGCCTTCGGCGGAGAGTGCGCCGATGCTGGGGGCGGTGGCCCCGTCCGGCGCGCCGTTCGTCGCCGCGGACGGACGGGAGCTGAGGGCCTGCGCCGACGGTGAGTGCGAGGTGCTGGTGCGCAACGGCGATCAGGTCCCCAATGACGGTGGCGCCGGGCCGCTCGTGGTCGCGATCCAGGCCGGGAAGGTGGGGCTCGCCCCGGCTTCGGGCGGGATGGGCGCGGCGGTGTCCGGACCGGCCGGGATGGCCCATCAGATCAACCGGCAGGTGATCGTCGTCGTGGCGGTACAGGGCAACGAGGGAATCCTCCGGCTCAGCAAGAAATAGCGATCAGACGCGCCCTGTACCTACTAGTATGTACGGCATGCATGCGATGCAGTACGAGATCACCCTGCCCGCCGACTACGACATGGGCATCATCCGCGAACGCGTCGCCACGCGCGGGCATCTGCTCGACGACTTCGGCGGCTTGGGGCTGAAGGTGTACGGGATCCGCGAGCGCGGCGTCGACGGATCGACGCTGAACCAGTACTCCCCCTTCTATCTCTGGCACGACGAGGCCGGGATGAACGCGTTCCTGTTCGGCGGCCCGTTCAGCGGCATCGTCGAATCGTTCGGGCGTCCCGCGGTGCAGCACTGGACCGTGCTCGGCTTCGAGGAGGGACCCGCGTTCGGCACTCCGCCGTCCTCGGCGGGAAAGCACGTCACGCGGATCCCCGCCGAGACCGACCCGGTGACGTTCCTGGGCGAGGCTCTCGACGGGCTTCGTGAGCACCTGCGGCAGGACGGCGCGCACTCGGGAGCGCTGGCCGTCGATCCGCACACCTGGCAGGTGGTGCGCTACAGCCTGTGGCGTGATCAGGCGCCGGAATCGGACGAGGTCCGGTACCGGGTCCTCCACCTGTCCTCGCCGCACCTGCACGAGCTGCGGCGAGGACGTCAGTGGAATCAGCCGAGCAACGCGGCGAACAGCACGCCGGGATCGGCCTCGGGCGCGCCGGCCGGCCACTGATCCCGGTACGGGTACCAGAGCCCGTCCTTCCCCAGCCGGATCTGCGCGCCGGTGCCGCGGACGGCGCAGCGGTTGCGCTCGACCTCGAGGCCTTGGCCGGGTTCGTCCACCACCTCGGTGAAGGCCGCCCTGGCCCGGCCCATGACCTGTGACGGCGGAGTCCACGCGGTCTCCAGGACTTCGAGACCGGCCCGGCCGCCGTGTCGCCACGCGAGCACCGCGCGATCGAAGTCCTCGCCGCTCCCGGCCGGACGCAGCCGCTCGGCCGTCTCCGGACAGGTGGCGGCGAGGCGGACGGCGTCCTGCTTGCGGGTGAGCTTCGGTTGCGACGTCAGCAGCGCACCGGCCACCTGGCCCGCGTTGGCGACCAGCAGGGCGAAGGACTCCGCCGGGATACCGGGGGCGCCTGGCACGGTCGGGCCCGGCGCCGGGGCGAACTCGGCGACGTCGGGCAACGGGCCCGGTTCGTCGGCGTAGGCCCGCTCCGGTGTGGTGCCGTCGTCCCCGGTGCGCACGAACCGCGGTGCGTTGCGCCGCTGCAACTCGTCGAGGAGTTCCCGCTCTCCCTTGCCGCGCATCAGCAACAGCACGAAGGGATCGGCGTCGAGCAGCCACGAGACCTGGAACGACAGCGCCGCGGCGTGACGGCACGGCAGCTCCCAGCCGGGGCAGTCGCAGTCCGGGTCGAGGTCGCCGATCCCGGGCAGCAGGTGCACCCCGGCGTCGTCGGCGGCCTCGACGAGGTCGTGCGGCATGTCGCGGTCCAGCAGCGCGGCGAGATGCCCGGCCCGGGAGGCGACCCGGTCGAGGAACCGGTCCCACTCGTCATCGGTCAGTTCCGCGAGGCGGACCTCGGTGCGGTACTGGCCTTCCTGGTCGTCGACCACGGCGGCGATCCGGCCGGGGCTGACCGTGATCGGGCCGACCCGGCCCGCCGTGGCGTACTTGCGGCCCTGTTTGAGCTGCCGCAGGTCCAGTGCGGTGTCCTCCATCGCGCTGATCCACGCGCGGCCCCACCACGAGCGGGCGAACTGGCCGTGGCCACCCTGTCGCCCGAAGGCGGGGAACCCGCGGACGCGATCGTCGGGGGTACTCATCGGCGGCTCCTCAACTCGACCAGATCGGCCAGTTCCGCGTCGGTCAATTCGGTCAGGGCGGCCTCGCCGCCGGCGAGCACCGCGTCGGCCAGCGCGCGTTTCTCCCGCAACATCGCCGCGATGCGGTCCTCGACGGTGCCTTCGGCGATGAGCCGGTGCACCTGCACCGGACGCGTCTGCCCGATCCGGTAGGCCCGGTCGGTCGCCTGGTCCTCCACCGCCGGATTCCACCAGCGGTCGTAGTGCACGACGTGATCGGCGCGGGTCAGGTTGAGCCCGGTGCCCGCGGCCTTGAGCGACAACAGGAACACCGGCACCTCACCGGCCTGGAACCGGCGCACGAGGTCCTCGCGTTTGGGCACCGGCGTGCCGCCGTGCAGCAGCTGCGTGCCGATCCCCCGCTGCGCGAGATGGCGTTCCAGCAGCCGCGCCATCGCGACGTACTGGGTGAACACCAGCACCGCGCCGTCCTCGGCGAGGATCGTGCCGAGGAGTTCGTCGAGCAGTTCGAGTTTGCCGGACCGGCCGTCCAGCACCGCGTCCGCCGGTTCCTTGAGGTACTGGGCGGGGTGGTTGCAGATCTGTTTGAGCCCGGTGAGCAGCTTGACGATCCGGCCACGGCGCGCGATGCCCTCGCTGACGGCGATCTCGGCCATCAGTTCGCGCACCGTCGCCTCGTACAGCGCCGCCTGCTCGGCGGTGAGCGTCACCGGCCGGTCGGTTTCGGTCTTGGCAGGCAGTTCCGGCGCGATCCCCGGATCGGATTTGCGCCGCCGCAGCAGGAAGGGGCGGACCAGGCGGGAAAGCCGCTCCGCGGCCTCGGGGTCCTTTCCGGACTCGACCGGTTTCGCCCACACCCGGCGGAAGTCGGCCATGGTGCCGAGGAGACCGGGAGTGGTCCAGTCGAGGATCGCCCACAGCTCGGACAGATTGTTCTCCACCGGCGTGCCCGTCAACGCCACCCGCGCCGACGACGTCAGCGTCCGCAACGCCTTCGCCGTACCGGAGCGGTGGTTCTTCACGTGCTGGGCCTCATCGGCGACCAGCAGTCCCCAGTGGACGTTCCCCAAGGGTTCCGGGTCGACGCGCAGTGTCCCGTAGGTCGTGAGCACGAAGCCGTCGCCGAGGCCTTCGAGCGACCGCTCCGTACCGTGGAACCGCCGCACCGGCACACCGGGGGCGAACCGGGTGATCTCGCGCTCCCAGTTGCCCAGCAAGGAGGCGGGGCAGACGACCAGCGTCGGGCCCTGCGCGCGATGCAGGTGCAGGGAGATCAGCGTGATCGTCTTGCCGAGGCCCATGTCGTCGGCGAGGCAGCCACCGAGACCGATCGAGGTCATGGCGGTGAGCCATTGCAGGCCGCGCATCTGGTAGTCGCGCAGGGTCGCGGCCAAGCCCGGTGGCGGTGCCTGCGGTTCGGGCGGTGCCAGCAGCCGTTCCCGCAGGGCGGTGAGCCAGCCGTCGGTGAGGACGTCGACGCGTTCGCCGTCGATCTCGGCTGTCCCGCTCAAGGCGGCGCCGAGCGCGTCGATCGGGGTGAGCGGTTTGAGCGCGCGATCCCGCGCCTTCGCCGCCAGCGCCGGATCCACGAGCACCCACTGGTCCCGCAGCCGCACGACGGGACGGTGCGCCTCGGCGAGCGCGTCCATCTCGGCGGCGGTGAGCGGCGCGCCGCCGAGCGCGAGCTGCCAGTCGAATTCCAGCAGTTTCCCGCCGGCGAAGAAGGACGGAAGGTCGTCCGGTGGCGCGTCACCGCCACCGACGACGGCCTTCGCGCTCAGGTCGCGGGCGAGACCGGCGGGCCAGTGGACGTCGATACCCGCGGTGGCCAGCAGGGGCGCGCCGGTGGTGAGGAGTTCGGTGATGTCGGCGTCGGCGAGCCCGATCTCGTCCGGGACCGCCGCGCTGAGCAGCGGTTCGAGTGGCGGCCACACCTGGGCGGCGCGGCGCAGGGCCAGCATGACGTCGATGCGGGCCCTCGGGCCGAAGCGGTCGTCTCCGGCCCACAGTGTGGCGGCGTCGGTCAGGACGCCAGGGTCGGCGAGGCTGTGTACCTGGACCACGCCGGTGAAGCGGCCGCCCGCGAAGTCGTCGCCGGGCGCCTCGATGCGCAGCGAGACCCGGACCCCGGAATCGAGTCCGGCCGCGACCTCGGCCGCCCAGTCCCGCAGCTGCGGGACACGGTGTGACGGCGGCGCGGCGAAGGCCTTGACGCCGGTCGCCTGCGCCGCCGCGGGAGTACGGGGAAGCGTGTCGGCCACGGCGTCGAGGAACGCGCGCAGCAGCGGATACCGTGCCGGAAGCAGGTTTCCCTCGTCCGGGATCGCCCGTGCCCGCGGTGGCATCGCCTCCGACAGCGTACGCAACCACTCGGCGTCGGCGGGTTCCAGCGGACCCGCGCGCCAGGCGTCCACATCGGACTCGGTGAGGCCGGGCAGCAGGCGGCCCGCCTCGGCGAGCTTCAGCGCCGCCACCGCCGCCGTGCTCCAGAACCGTGCGGAGGCGTCCTCACTCCCACCCGACTGCAGCAGGACAGGGAGCGCCTCGGCCATCGGGAGCCGTACGCAAGGCACCGTCTTGAGTTCGGGAAGGGCGACTGTCACCTCCTCGGCCCCCGGCGTGTCCCCGTCGGCGTTCCAGAAGACGAATCCGCTGGTCCGAGGGGGATTTTTCGGTTCGAACACGACACTGTCGAAACCGTCGCGAGACGTCACTCAGCCCCAATCTCTGTACGGTGTACAGTTCAGAATAACACAAACTCCGTACAGCGTAGAAAGAACAGTGATGACGTACGCGGACCACACCGGCACGGGCGATCCACGGCGGACCATCGAACTGCTCTGGGGTGTACGGGACAAACCCAGGCGTGGCCCCAAGCCGAAGCTGACCGTCGAGGAGATCGTCACCGCCGCGATCGAACTCGCCGACACCGAGGGGATCGCGGCGCTGTCGGTCCGGCGGGGCGCGGAACGGCTCGGCGTCTCCCCCATGTCCCTCTACACCTACATCCCCAGCCGCGCCGAGCTGCTCGACCTGATGATGGACCGGGTGCACGGCGAGCTGACCGATCCGCCGCCGAGCCACGACTGGCGGGTCACGGTGACGATCCTCGCCGAGGACGCCTGGGAGATGTACCACCGGCATCCGTGGATGCTCCAGCTCATCACCAGCCGTCTCCCGCTCGGCCCGAACACCTTCGCCAAGCACGAACGCGAGCTGGGCGCCGTCGACGCGATCGGGCTCACCGATCTGGAGATGGACGCCGTGGTGGCCATGGTCAACGGGTTCGTCCAGGGCATCGCGCGGGGGTCGGTCGAATCGGCGAGTCTCGTACGGCGGTCCGGGATGACGGACCTGGAGTGGTGGACGGCCAGTGCGCCGGTGCTCGCGGAGATCCCCGAGGCCGACGCCGGGCTCTTCCCGCTGGCGGCGCGGGTCGGTCAGGCGGCCGGGGAGGCGCACGGTTCGGCGAGCGCGCCGCTGCACACCTTCCGGTTCGGGCTGGCGCGGATCCTGGACGGGGTCGAGCAGCTGGTGAACGGCGCCGCACGCGGGGCGGAGCGGGAACTGCCGTCCTGAAGCCAGGTCACCTGCCGCGTCGGCGCAGTGCGCGGTAGAGCAGCCACAGCGCCAGCGCGACCGGGGTCAAGACCGCCGTGAACAGGATCCCCGCGAACATCCCGTAGCCGTGCGGATCGGAGGACGAGCCGATCGCGCTGAGCACCACGCGGCCGACGAGCAGCACGATCACCGCGGCGACACAGGCGAACGCGCCGAGCACGACGCGCCGCAACACCGTCCGCGATGTACTTTCCGGCGTGTCCATATGCGGCTCCACGGGATGAAACGTCACTCCGGGGCGGGAGTGCAGACGGTCAGGAACGACTTCCGGTTCTCGCGCTGGACGGCTGAAGCGTCCAGCCAGCCGCTCCGGCCGAACAGGTAGCTCCCGGCCGGATGCCGGGCCGACTCCCGCAGCACCTGGGCGACGTCGGCCTTGGCACCGTAGGCTTTCGGGCCGTCGACGGCGACGGTGATCGAGCCTGCCTTGGTCCAGTCGTACTCCGCGGGCAACGGGGTGCGGACCTGGAGGCCACCGGTGTCCACAGAGGATTCCACGGACGTGGTCAGCAGGTCCAGGCGCTCGACCCGCACCCCCGGCCGCGGCGCGGTCCACACCTGTTCCGTGCTCTCCTTGGTGCCGGAGTCGAACGTCACCCTCAGGCCGGTGACACCCTCGCACGGGGTGCCCGTCCACAGTTTCAGGACGCCGTCGTCGACGCGGAACCCGGCCTCCGGTGGCAGCGACGGCGCGAACTGCGCCTTGGTGTCGCACGCCCCGGTCACCACCGCCACGAGCAAGGCGGCGCAGGCCACCCTGCTAGTAGCCGCCATCGCACAGTCCCGCGTCTTCCTCGGTTTCGTTGCCGCCGGTGACCTGCTCCCACGCGTAGGAGGCGAGGAAACCGGCATAGCCCTCTCGCCCCCATTGCCGGGAGTGGCGCTCTTCGTGGTGCAGCAGCCGGTCCATGTCGAGCGAACCCTGGGACGCGCCGTTGTCGCCCTCGTACCAGGCGTGGCCCGACTTCGCGACCTCACGAAGCTGCTGCGCCGGATCCTTCGGGTCGTCGATGTTCAGCATGAACGTGTCACCCCAGGTGGTGCCGCCGCGCTGGCTGAACTGGTCCTGGACGAGGTTCCCGCCGAGGCCCATCATCATGCCGTTCGGCGTGGTCACCAGCCGACCGCCGTTGCCGTGCACGAAGCCCACGTCGTCGTCGTAGCTCCAGGAGTTCTCCCGTTGCCGCTCGGTGATCCGCCGCAGCTCCTCGGATCCGTACGGGGTCGGCGCGAAGTCGGTCTTCTCGCCTTCGGTCCCGTAGTCGGTGCCCGCGTTCAGGACGTAGGTCATCCGGACCGCCTTGGCGGCGTCGTCGCCGCTGATGTCGGTCGGCATCAGGAAGTACGACTTGAAGGTCCCGTCGCCGTCCTCGTCCTCGCGGATCTCTTCCATGCCGTCGAGGACCTTGAAGTCCTCCGGCGTGATGTCGTGTTCGTCGGCGATCTTCTTGATGGTGTCGATCGACACGCCCCGGCGTACGGCGTTCTCGAGCCACTGCCGGTAGTGACCGGACGCGGGTGGCCCGCTCAGCAGACCCGCGTCGCGGAGCGACTGTTCCATCTCGACCACTTTGGCGTCGATCTCCCCGCCCTTCCTGGCGCCGGCCAGGGTGGTCGCTCCGTGGTCGCTGATCTCGCCGTCCTTCGCGAGCCGCATCACCCTGGCGAGGGCGGTGTCGATGCTGTTCGCGGTGGTGAGGATCGCCTTGGTTTCCTGTTCCAGCTGCTTCTTGATGGTTTCGCGGTGCCGCCGGGCCTCTGCGTACTCTTCGGCCTCGAACCGGGACTTCGGCGGCGGGTCGGCGGGCTTGTCGTCCACGATCGCGCCGTCGGCGGCGATGCGGAACTGGTAGGTGCCGGCGAGGGAGTCGTTGTTGGCGACCCTGGTCTTCAGGGCGGTCACGTCGTCCGAGGCGTTCTGCAGGGCGCTTTCCACGGCGGAGAGTTCCGCGATCAGGGTCTCGGCGTTGTTCCGTGTCTCGCCCAGCGAATCGCGGGCACGCTCGCCCGCGGGGCCGTGCCAGTCGGGCAGTTTCCTGGCGTCGTCGAGTTCGTCCTGCAGCCCGAGGAGTTTGTCCCGCCGCCCGCCCAGATTGGTGGCCGTCGCGTCGAGCGCTTCGGCGTCCCATGTGCGGACGTCGTGGTAGCCGACCGTCATCGTCCGAAAGCCTCCTCCGCGGACTTCTCGCTTTCGGAGTAGGCCTTCGCCGCCGTCGTGATCGATTCGCTCCAGCGGTCGATCTCGCCGGCCCACCCCTTCGCGCGCTCGGTGAGCGTCGACGCCAGCGTGGGCGCGCTCTTCGCGGCCTCGCCACCCGGCAACGCCGTCGCGATCGCGTCCAGGCCGGTGCCCGGTTCCACGGCTCTGGCCTGGTCCGCGGCGGATCCCGCCGCGTTGGCCGCGTTCCGCAGCTGACCGATCTCGACCTCGTACCCGCTCACAGTCCTGACCCCCAACCCTGGATAGGTCAGCGGCACTCTACGGGAGCTCGGACGCCTCCACCTGCGATTCGGGCGAAGAGACGGCCGCTTCTTCGACGGCCGGAGGGCGGGCGAGTTCGGCCAGCTGCCGCACGACGTCGTCGTAGCGTGCCTGGTCCGCGGCGGCGCGGGCCTGAGCGCGCTCCAGTTCTCCGGCCAGCGCCGTGGCCCTGGCTTCGGCGAGGCTGCGGGCGGTGTGCTCTTGCGCGAGCTCGGCGCGGACGCGGTCCAGATCGCCTCGGAGCGCGGCGGATTCCGCCCGTGCCGCGGCACAGTCCTTTTCGGACACGGTCGCCCTGGCCTTCGCCTCGTCGAGCCGGTCCAGCAAGGCTTCGAGTTCGGCCACCGCCCGCGCCAGCGCGGTGTCCCGCTCACCCAGCTCCGCTGTCAGCCGGGTCTTCTCCGCTCGTACGGCCGCGAAATCCTCGCGCAGCGTCCGGAGATCGGCGACCAGCGCGTCGCGGGCGCGTTCCGCGGCGACGGTCGCGGCTTCCGCGGCACCGCGGGCGCGTTCATGCGCCGCGACCTCGGTCCACGACCGCTGGCGGGTCTCCTCCGCGTCCTTCAAGGCCTGTTCGGCGGTACGTTCCGCCTTGGCCTTGGCCAGCTTGTCGTCGCGGGAGGACGCCAGCGCCGTCGCGCGCGCCGCATCGGCCTTCGCCGCCGCCTGCTGGGCGTCCTCGGCCTCGCGCCGCGCCGTGGCCGCCTCGGCCTCGGCGTCGGTGACCCGCCCCAGTGCCGCCGCGGCGGCGTCGTCGAACCGCGAGCGCATCGCGTCCAGCAATTCCACGAGCGAGGCCGCCGCCGGGGTGAACTCGTCGGCGATCCGGCGGACCTCGAGCAGCGGATCGGCCACACTCGCCACCGCGGCGGCGCGGCGGGCCCGCGACGCGGCGTCGGCGTGCGTCTTACCGCAGTAGGCGGAAGGCCTGCCGCCCTTGCGTTTCCCCTCGGCGTCCACCGCGGGCGGGGGCAGAGGATTCTCGCAGCCTTCCAGCGCGCACAGCCGGACCTCGTCGGCGTCCGTATCGATCACCGCAGCAGGGTAGCGCTGCCCGCCCGGCCGGGAAGCGAGGCAACGCCGGGAAAACCGTCGGTCCCGCCGATAGGGTCGACCGCGCGCGTGTCCTGTTCACCTTCGCCGGCGAGCCACTGACGGTCCCGATCGTGGAGGCGGCCGGTTTCGCGCTCGAAGGCGCCTGAGCCCCTGTCCTACTGCTATGAAAGGTCCTTTCCTTGCAAATTTTGCAAGGAAAGGACCTTTCATAGCGCGCGCGGAGGCGAAGGATCAGCCGCGGGCGTGCACGATCAGCCCGCCCACGAGAGCGCCGAAGCCGCCGATCGCGGCCAGGGTCCGGACCAGGTTCCACCGTTCCCAGACACCTTCGAACTTCGCCCGCAACGCCTCGAAGTCGGTGTTGTCGCCGTCGAAGCCGGCTTCGAGCGCGTTGTTGAGCGGCACGTTGATCGCCATGGTCACGATCAGCATCGCCAGGAGCAGGACGAAACCCGCGATGAGCCACGGCAACGCCGACCGCAGGTCGGACCGGAGGTGCAGGGCCGCCGCCACCGCGGCGAGCAGTGGCGCGCCGCCGAAGCTCAGCGCGAACCAGCCGTTGAGGATGGCGATGTTGATCTCCCGCATCCCGGTCACATACGTCCGCGCGTCGGCCCGCGCCAGCCCCGGCATGACCGAGCACGTGTAGGCGTAGAACAAGCCCGCGATCAACCCCGCCGCGATGACGGCCGCGATCAGGACGATTTCGCTCAGCGTCGGCATTCCTGTCGCCTCCCTTCCGATTCCCGCTCGTTTCATCGATTCCAGACCCCAGTGGCCGCGGCCTTCGCGGCGTACTCGGAGAAGTCCCTCGCCGGCCTGCCCAGCACCTTCTCGACGTCTCCGGTGAGCGATGCGTTCCGGCCGTCGAGGATCCGCGTGAACAGGTCGGTCAGTCCCTCGATCTCCTCCTCCGGCACGCCCTGTTCGGCCGCGCCCGCCGCGAACTCCGCCGCGGAGACCGGAACGTACCGGACATCCCGCCCCATAGCCTCGCCGATTTCCGCCGCCACGTCCGTGAAACTGAGCAACCGCGGTCCGGTCAGCTCGTACACCCGGCCGTGGTGCCCGCCGGTGGTCAGCGCCGCCACCACGACGTCGACGATGTCCTCGACGTCGATGAACGGCTCGGTCACCTCTCCGGCGGGCAACACGATCTCGCCGGCGAGCACCGGCTCCAGCAGGAAGTGCTCGCTGAAGTTCTGCGCGAACCAGCTCGATCGCACGACCGTCCACTCGGCACCGGAGTCCCGCACACCCTGCTCGCTGACCACGGCTTCCTCCTCACCGCGGCCGGACAGCAGGACCAGCCGCCGCACCCCGTGGTCCACAGCCAGCTTCGAGAAGTCGCGGATCGCTTCGGCCGCGCCGGGGAACGCGAGGTCGGGGTAGTAGGTCACGTAGGCCGCGTCGACCCCGGTGACCGCCGCGGTCCAGGTCGACCGGTCGTCCCAGTCGAAGCCCGGGCGCGACGCCGCGCGGACCTGGACTCCCCGGTCGGTCAGGCGCCGCGCCACCCGGCGTCCGGTCTTGCCCGTAGCCCCGAGGACCAGCACCGTCTCGTTGTTCTTCGTCTCTGTCATGCGCTTAGTCAAGCGGCTCCGAATGAGACTCGACATAGTTCAAAAGCTCTGTTCCATGTTTCATCGTCTACGCTTCGTAGGTATGGATCCCCTCGCCGGCCTGCTCGACGGGCCCCGCGCACGCGGTGCGTTCCTGCTGAAGTCGGTCATGACCCCGCCATGGTCACTGCGCATCGAGGACGAGGCGCCGCTGACGGTGCTGGCCCAGGTGCGCGGCGAGTCCTGGGTCGTGCCCGACAACGGGGACGCCGTGCGGCTGGGCACCGGTGACATCGCCATCGCCCGCGGCCCCGACCCGTATCTCGTCGCGGACGATCCGGCCACCCCGCCGCAGGCGATGATCCTGCCGGGACAGGAATGCCTGACCCCGGACGGGCGGCATCTCACCGAGCTGTCCGACCTCGGTGTCCGGACCTGGGGCAGCGACCCGGACGGCCCTGTCGTGCTGCTGACCGGCACCTATCCGCTCGAAGGCGAGATCAGCAGGCGGCTGCTCAACACCCTGCCACCATTGCTGGTGGTGCGGGACGAGGACTGGCAGAACCCGCTCGTGCCGCTGCTCGCCGGGGAGATCGTCAAGGATTCGCCGGGACAGGAAGCTGTCCTGGACCGGGTACTCGATCTCCTGCTGGTCGCCGCGCTGCGGACCTGGTTCGACCGGCCGGGCACCACCGCGCCGGCCTGGTACCGCGCGCAGCGCGACCCCGTCGTCGCGCGAGCGCTGAAACTGGTGCAGCACAAGCCTTCCGAGCCGTGGACGGTGGCGAGTCTCGCGGCCGAAACCGGCGTTTCGCGGGCCGCGTTCGCCCGGCGGTTCGCCGCCGTGGTCGGTGAACCGCCGATGGCGTACCTCGCGAGCTGGCGGATCGCGCTCGCCGCGGATCTCCTGCGCCAGCACCCCGACCTCACGATCGGCGCGGTCGCCCGGCAGGTCGGCTACGGCAGTTCGTTCGCGCTCAGCACCGCGTTCAAACGCGAGCACGGCGTCAGCCCGCAGGGTTACCGCACCGGCGCCGCGTAGCGCTCGACCAGTTCCGCGCCGATCCGAGCGAGTTCCTCCTGGACCGACGGCGGGCCCGGCACTTCGATCATCGAACCCCAGCCCGCGAGCTGCTGGGCGATCATCCAGGCCGTCGGGGCCGACACGGTCACCCGCACCCGTCCGTCGCCGAGCCGCTCCTCGACGACCGACTGCCGCCCGAAATGGTCTTGGAGGATCGGGAGATGCCGTTCGGCGATGAGCACGGTCGCGTCCAGCCCCGAACGACGGCGCTCGACCCGATCGACCACCTGCTCCCACGCCCGCGACAACTCGAAGTCGTCCGGACGCGCGGCGGGCAGGTCGCTCATCTCGGCCTCGGATATCCGATCGACGCGGAAGGTCCGCTGTCCCTTCTCCGTACCCGCGATGAGGTACCAGACGTCGTCCTTGTCCACGAGCCCCCACGGATCCACCAGCCGCTCGACCGGGGCGGCCCCCCTCTTCGCGTAACCGAAGCGGACCTTGCGGCGACGGACGATCCCGGCCTGCAGCACGGTGAGCAGTTCGGGCCGGTCCTTCTCCCGTTCCCCCCAACGTGACGGGTCGACGACGACCGCGTCCGCGGCGGCCTGTGCGTCGGCGCGGAAGGTGTCGGGCAGGGCGCGGACCAGTTTCCGCAGCGCGGATCTGACCTCGGGCGAGATCGACGCCGCCGGCCCCGCGAGCAGGAACAACGCCTGCGCCTCCGACGCCGACAGTCCACTGAGGTCGGTCCGCGCGCCGCCGACCAGCGACCATCCCCCGCCCCGGCCCGGCTGCGGGTACACCGGCACGCCCGCCGCGGACAGCGCTTCGAGGTCACGCCTGGCCGTGGCGACCGAGATCTCGAGTTCCCCGGCCAGTTCGGAAGCCGTGACCCGGCCACGGGCCTGCATCAGCAGGAGGGTGGCCACCAGGCGATCGGCACGCATGGGCCTCAGTCTGGCAGGTGAACCGCTCATCCGATGCGCACTTTGGGCGCCTTCGACCCGCATCGAGAAGACGAAATGCGGGGTTGACCCTCACATCGATGTCAGGCCCTACGGTCGCCACATCCGATCCGAAGGAGCAACGAACATGGCAGGCGCAGTGGTCATCGGCGCGGGACCGGGCATCGGCCGCTCGGTCGCTCTCCGGTTCGCCCGTGAAGGGCTACCGATCACTCTCGTCGCGCGCACCGCGACGACTCTCGCCCCGGTGGCCGCGGAGATCGGGACCGCTCTCGCGCTGACCGCCGACGTCACCGACGAGAAGTCGCTCACGACCGCCCTCGACGCCGCCGCACACGAGCACGGTGTGCCCGACGTCGTGGTCTACAACGCCGCGATCATCCAGGCCGACACCCCCGGCGAACTGTCGGTCGAGAAGCACCTCGCGGCCTGGTCGGTCAACGTCGTCGGGGCGATCACCACCGCCGCGCACGTCGCGCCCGGGATGGCCGAACGCGGATCCGGCACGATCATCATCACCGGCGGAATGCCGGACGCCGTGCCGGAGTACACCAGCCTGTCGCTGGGCAAGGCAGGCGTCCGGGCGCTGGTCTCCTTGCTGGACAAGCAATTCGGGCCGTCCGGCGTGCATGTCGCGACGGTGACCGTCGCCGGCCCGGTCGCGAAAGGCACACCGTTCGACCCCGACGACATCGCCGAGCACTACTGGCGGCTGCACACCCAGCCGCGCGAGGACTGGGCGCGGGAAATCGTCCACAAAGGATAGAAGCGGCTACCAGTGCGCGGGGTGGGACAGTGACTCCGGGAGTTTCGTCGTCGCGTCGCCCTTGGCCGCGTCCAGCTGGGACTGGATGAGGAAGAGCGCGCCGCGCAGATCCGCGCCACGGATGTCGGCGTCGCGCAGGTCGGCCCCGATGACGTCGGCCTGGCGCAGATCGGCGCCCCGCAGATCCGCGCCGATCAGGTACGCCCCGCGAAGAAGCGCGCCACGCAGGTTCGCGCCCTTGAGCTTCGCACCGATGAGGTCGGCGCCGCGCCGGTCCTTCTTCTTGCCCGGCACCTCCGCGCGGGCGAGTTCGCTCGCGCGCAGCAGCAGGCCGTTCACCTCGCCCCGGTGGGTGTGGACGTCCAGTTTCCGCAGCGCGTCGGGCTGGTCGAGGGTCATCCGCTCGGTCCGGTCGATCATCTCGGCCAGGTCGCCGCGGATCGGCGCGGACGTCGGCAGCGCGGCCGCCTCGGTGAGGTAGTAGAGCAGCTCCTGCAGATCCCGCATGACCGGGAACACCGCGAACATCGACCGCGCCGTCTTCGGCGCCTTCCGCCAGTCTTCGCCGCCGAAGGTGACCTGGGAGACCTTCTGGCCCGCGCCGAAGCAGTCATAGACCGTGCAGCCGGTGAAACCCGTCTTGCGGAGCTTGTCGTGGATGCCGCACCGGGAGTCCGCGAGCAAATTCGGGCACGCCTGGCCCGCCGGTTTGGTGATCGCGAAGTCGGCCGACGCCGCGAAGGCCGGGACGACACAGCACAGACCGAAGCAGTTCTCGCAGTCGGCTCGCAGGCTCGAAGTGGCTGGCACGGTGGTTCGGACTCCAGGTGATCGTCAGATGTTCCCCATACAGGGTACGGAGGGGCCGGGGAGCACTTTCCGTGCAGGGCACCCCGCCGCTAATGGACGCCAGACGAAGGTCGGGCGCTGCCCCATTCAGTCGATTCGGACATGTCAAGCGCTCAATAACCTCGGTCTTCGTGGGCTTCGGCAGGTGCCGTCCCATGCGGTCGAGCTGGACCGCTTTTCCGCCGCTGTGGTCTTGACCGGCCGGTCCCCTGCGAAACGACAGGACGAACACATGCGAGAGACGAGACGAACGCGTTGGCTGACCGGTGCCGGAATGGCGGGCGTGGTCGCGGTGGCGATCAGCGTCACCGCCGCGCCCGCACAGGCCGCCGAAGGGCAGATCCTCGCCGCCGGGTCCCCTGAGGCGATCCCGAACAGCTACATCGTCACGCTGAAGGACACCGGCGTCGTGGGCACGCTGGCGAATCGCTTCGGCGCGAAGGTGGAGCAGGTCTACAGCAGCTCGCTCAAGGGCTTCTCCGCGTCACTGTCGGAGAAGCAGGCCAAACGGCTCGCCGCCGACCCGTCGGTCGTGACCGTCGAGCAGAACCAGGTCGTCCACGCGGACGCGACCCAGACCAACCCGCCGTCCTGGGGTCTCGACCGCGTCGACCAGCGCAACCTCCCGCTCGACCAGCGCTACAGCTACACCTCCACCGGCGCCGGTGTGAACGTCTACGTCATCGACACCGGCCTGCGGGTCAGCCACACCACCTTCGGCGGCCGCGCCCGCAACGGCTACGACTTCGTCGACAACGACGCCGTCGCCCAGGACGGCAACGGTCACGGCACCCACGTCGCGGGCACCATCGCCGGTTCGCAGTACGGCATCGCCAAGGGCGCGACCGTCTACGGCGTCCGCGTGCTCAACAACTCCGGCAGCGGCACCACCGCCGGTGTCATCGCGGGCATCGACTGGGTCACCAAGAACCACGTCAAGCCGGCCGCGGCCAACATGAGCCTCGGCGGCGGGGCTTCGACCACCCTCGACGACGCCGTCCGCCGGTCGATCGCCGCGGGCGTCACCTACGGCGTGGCCGCCGGTAATTCCAACCAGAACGCCTCCGGCTTCTCCCCCGCCCGGGTGACGCAGGCGATCACCGTCGGCTCGACCACCAACACCGACGCGCGTTCCAGCTTCTCCAACTACGGCTCGGTCGTGGACATCTTCGCCCCGGGCACGAACATCACCTCGTCGTGGAACACCAGTGACACCGCGACCAACACCATCAGCGGCACCTCGATGGCGACCCCGCACGTGGTCGGCGTCGCGGCCCGCTACCTGCAGAACAACAAGTCCGCCACGCCCGCGCAGGTGGCCACCGCCCTGATCAACGCGGCCACCCCGAACAAGGTGACCAACCCGGGCTCCGGTTCGCCGAACCGGCTCCTGTACTGGGCACCGACCGCCTGATCGCACGCCTCACACGCGCCAGGAAAGGACCTTTCCTCGCAAATTTTGCGAGGAAAGGTCCTTTCCTGGCGTCGGCGGCGGGCTACAGCACCTTGCGGATGCTGGGCACCACGGCCGCGAGTCCGGCGGCGTTCGGGTGCAGCGGCGCGAAGCTGTTGTTCACCACCGACGGGATGAGTCCTTCGATCCATTTGACGCCGATCGGCTGGCAGGCGTCGTGACCGATGCTCGGCGTCCGGATGTCGACGTAGCTCGCGCCGTGCGCCGCGGACTGCTCGGCCATCCGGGCGTTGAGCCGGTCGATGTTGGCCTGGATGTAGTCGGCGTCCTGCGGCAGGACGGGGACCACCGGCCAGCAGCCACCGCCCTTGATCCCGGTCGGGTAGCCGACCATGACGATCTTCGCCCGCGGGGCGCGCTGGCGGATCTGCTCGATGACCGTGCCGTAGGTGGCGGCGAAGGCGTCGATCTTGGTCGCGTACTTGTCCACCCCGCCCGCGGTGTTGGCCGCCTTGCACGAGGCGCCGACCGGGAGCAGGTTCACACACGACGTGGCGAGCCCGACCAGTCCGATGTCGTTGCCGCCGATCCCCACGGTCACCAGCGTCGTGTCCGCGGAGAGCGCGTCGTACTGCGGTGGGTTGGTGCCGGAGATGATGCCCTTCTGCGGGTTGCTGAAATGCGACGTGGTCGCGGCGCCGCAGGTGACGTCGCGCAGTTCGTCGACCTCGATCTCCTTCGCCAGCAAGCCCGCGTAGTTGATCGCGGAGCGGGCGCAGGTGAGGAGGTCGGACTGCGGCAGGACCACGGAACCGGCCGAGAACGAGTCACCCATCGCGACGTACACCTGCCGCTCCGCCGCGACGGCCGGTGTCGCGAGTCCGGCGATGGTCAATGCGGTGCCCGCCACCGCGGCGATACGAACGAGTCTTCCCCAGCGAGAACGTGTCACTGCCGCCTCCTGCACGCGTCGTCGAATGCTGCGTGCAGCGTCCGCCGGGAAGCGGGCGGACCACTAGGACGGAGGCGCGCGTTCTCGATCGGAGTTTTGTAGGTTGCCTCTATGACCACGCCGTCGGCACAGCCGTGGCGACGGCTGGACGCCTCGGTGCTCACCCGGCTGGAGCCGGACACCGCCGCGATCGCGTCGGCCGCGATGGACCAGATCCGCGCCGGGCTGCGGACCCCGCTGGACCACCGGACGGCGGCGAACCTCCAGCACACCCTCGACGTGGCATTGGGCGCCTTCTTCAGCGAGATCGGCCATCCCGACGTCACCACCGGACGCGAGGTCTACCGCGCCCAGGGCCGGGCACAGCACAACGCCGGGCGCAGCCTGGAGGAGATGCTCGGCTTCTATCAGTCGGCCGCGCTCGGGGTGTGGCGGCAACTCACCTCGGCGGCGCCGGCCGTGGACCTGCCGACCCAGGCGATCGTCGAGCTCGGTGAAGCGCTTTTCGCCTTCATCGCGGAACTCTCGGCCGCGGCCGCCGACGGATACGCCGAAGCGCGGTCACAGGCGGCGCGGGCCGGGCAAGCGCGACGGGACCGGCTGCTCGGTCTCCTCCTCGCCGAACCGGCGACCGGCCGCGATGTGCTCGACGACGCCGCGAGCCAAGCCGCGTGGGTGCTGCCCGACCGGCTCGTCATCGCCGTGACCAGCGCCGAGGTCGCGCCGCGCCTGCTGGACCGGATGCCGGGCCGAGTACTGATCGGGCGCCATCACGACCTCACGGCCGTGGTCATGCCCGCCGACCGGCTCGAGTGGTACCTCGGCCGGTTGCGGGACCTGCTCGGCCGTGACCAGGCCGGAGTCGGCCCGGTCGTGCCGCTTCGCTCGGCCACGCTCAGCGCCCGCCGGGCGAGCGCGTTGTGGCGGCTCACCCGCACCGGCGCCCTCGGCGAGGGCGCTCTCGTCCACACCACCGATCACCGTATCGACCTGCTGCTGACCGCCGATCCGGAACTCGCCGCCGAGTTCGCGAAGGACGTCCTCGCCCCGCTGGCCGGTCTGCCCGAACCGGCGAGACAACGGCTGACCGCGACGCTGGCGGCCTGGCTCGCGCGGCCCGACCAGCCACAGGCGATCGGTGTCGAACTGCATGTCCACGTCCAGACCGTCCGGTACCGGATCCGGCAGCTGCGGACGCTCTTCGGCGGCACGATCGACGACCCGGCCGGCCGCTTCGCGCTGGCGATCGCGCTGCGGATCGACCCACTGGTATCGAGGGAACCTACAAAAGGCTCAGAGCGGGACGTCCATTCGCTGCGTCCCGACGACCGATAGCAGCCGCAACGCGTTCTCCGACGGAGTACCGGGGTCGGCGGTGTAGATCACGACCTGCTGATCCCGGTCGCTGATGTCGAGGACGTCGCAGTTCACGTTGACCGGGCCGACCACCGGATGCCGGAACGTCTTGCACAGGGTCGGCGCGGCACAGACGTCGTGCGCCGCCCACAGCCGGGCGAATTCCTCGCTGCCGTCGAGCAGTTCGCGGATCAGCCCGGTGACCTCGGGATCGTCGGGGTAGCGGCCGGCGGTGGCCCGCAGGTTCCGGACCGCGCCCGCGGCGAACTCGTCGGCGTCGGACACCCCGTACAGCCGCCTTCCCTGCGGCCGGGGCCCGAGAAACGCGCGGCGCACGAGGTTGCGGTCGCGGCGCGGCAGGGCGGAGAAGTCCTCCATCAGGGCCGCGGCGAGGTCGTTCCAGGCGAGCACCTCGTAGGTCGCGGACAGCACGATCGCCGCGGCCTGCGGAAGACGCCGCAGCAGCGCGAGGATGCTCGGCCGGACCTCGCGGGAGGGGCCGGGCGGTGGTCCCGGGGGCGCACCGGCGAGGTGATGCAGATGGTCGCGTTCGACGTCCGAGAGCCGCAGCGCCCTGGTCAGCCCGCCCAGGACCTCACGGGAGGGCCGGGGACCGCGAGCCTGTTCCAGCCGCGTGTAGTACTCGGTCGAGATGAACGCCAGCTGCGCCACTTCCTCGCGGCGCAGTCCCGGCGTGCGGCGGCGTGGCCCGGCGGGCAGGCCCACGTCGGCCGGGGTGATCCGCTCGCGCCTGCTGCGCAGGAAGTCCGCCAGTTGTGCTCTGTCCACCCCTCCAGTGTGGACGATCGCCGTGCGCCAGCCAGGTACCGCCGATGCCTGGATACGTCTTCGGTGCCGGTGAACTCTCGGTGCCATGACCAACACAACGACTGTTTCGGGCCTGCTGGACGGCAAGGTCGCCCTCATCACCGGTGCCGGACGCGGTATCGGCGCCGCCGCCGCGCGGCTGTTCGCCAGGGAAGGTGCCCGCGTGGTGCTCGCCGCCCGCACCGAGGCCCAGCTGAAGGCCGTGGCCGAGGAGATCCGCGCGGAAGGCGGTGTCGCGGACCATGTGGTGTGCGACCTCGGCGACGCGACGAGCATCCGCGCGGCCGTCGACCGTGCCGTGGAGTTGCACGGCAGGCTCGACGTCGCGTTCAACAACGGCGCGACGAACGTCCCACCCGGCCCGATGGACCAGGTGACCGAGGCCGATTTCGATCGCATCTACGCGGTGAACCTCAAGGGCCCGTGGCTGTCGATGGTCGCGGAGATCGAAGCGATCCGGGCCACCGCGGGGACCGGGGCCATCGTCAACAACACCAGTGTCGGCAGCCTGCTGGCCAACCCGGAACTGCCCGCGTACGGCGCGATGAAACGCGGCGTCAACAGCCTCACCGCCTCGGCCGCCACCACCTACGGCCCGGAAGGGATCCGCATCAACGCCGTCGCTCCCGGCACGACGCTGACCGAGATGTTCACCGAGTGGGTCGAGAGCTCGCCGGGCATCCTCGACCAGCTCAACGCGCGTACCCCGTTGGGGCGCGTGGCCGAACCCGAGGAGGTCGCCGAGGCCGCCGCGTGGCTGCTGAGCGACCGCGCCTCCTATGTGACCGGCACGGTCCTGCGGGTCGACGGCGGCATGCTGTCCTGAGCCCGTTCAGAAGATCTTGCTGAGGACGTCGTGCCAGGTGGCGACGGTCTGGGCAAGGTGCGTGGCGCCCTTGGCGGCCTCGGTGACGGCCCCTAGCGCCAGTTTCGCGCGACCGCGTTTCTGCTTCTCGGCCGGTTCCGCGGCGGCTTCGGCGATGTCCTTGACGTGGTACAGGAGTTCTTCGCGCTCGTCCTCGGCGAGGGCGGGATCCTGGCGGACCGCTTCGATGAGCGCCGTGATCGCCTCCGCGAGGCGGTCGTCACCGCGGTCGGCGACAGGCGCCAGCACGGTGGTGATGTCGCCGACCGTGCTGTCGAGGATGAAGTTGCTGTGGGTCATGTCGCCGATTTCGATGCGGTGTCCGGTGTGCGGACCGGAATCCCGGCGGTATTTGGCCATGTTGTCGTGCACCTCCGTCAGGTAGTTGAGCGCGATGACGACGTACGCCAGATAGATGCGGGCGTGGCTGTCCGGTGCGATGTCGTCCTTGGTCCATGCCGCCACGGACGCGAAGCCTGCCGTGGCCCTGGCGCATCGGCGGCGGATCTCCTCGGTGACGAATCCGTCGAGGAGGCCGCCGTCGAGGCGCCAGGTGTGGTCGAACCGGCCGGGCCACGGCCGGGTCAGCGCTGTCTCGCACAGCGCGGTGGTGGCCTCGATGAACTCCTTGAGGTCCTCCTCCATCGCCTCTGCCGACATGTGATCTTTGAGTCTGGCCTCGTCGGGGCGGTGCACGAGTGGCAGCAAATCCGGTGGCGGGAGCGTCGGAAGGCGGCTGGAGATCGTGATGAGCGTGGTGTGCACGTCGCCGAGAAGTGTTTCCCATTCACCTTTCGCGAGCACCGCTATGCCCGCGCCGTCATCCGCTCTCCCGTATTTGGTGGTCCGGCTTTCCCGGAACAGCAGGGCCAGCGGTTCCATCGTCTCCTTCAGCAGGTGCGCGGCCTCTGGATGGACCCCGGACAACAGGGACTGACGCGCGGCCGCCCAGACGAAGAGGGCATCGACGGCGTCGGCCACTTCGCGAGTGGGCCGGGAACCTCGTCGCTCAGGACCCCACCACACGTCGTATCTGCCGTGATCCTGCTCTTCGTCCCGGAAAAGCCCAGGCCGGCACAGGCGCTCGACTGGCGGGCGCACGGTGTCCGCGTGCGCCTGGGCCTCCTCGGCGACGCGGACGGCGAGTGCGGCGACGACTTCCTTGATCATGTGACGAGCCCTGTCGGAGTCGAACAGCAACTCGCGGGCACTCCCCACCACCGCCGGCCGTACCGGCTCCGGGCGGCGCGGGTCTCGCCGGCGCGCTTGCTCCGTGGCCCGTTTCCATTGAGTCGCCTGCTCACGCGCCACGTCGCGGGTCTTCGCCAGTTCGGCCTTGGTCTTGTCCGCGGTCCACTCCTCGTTCTTCTCCTTGGCCTTCGACACCAGCCAGATGCCGCCGCCGATCAGCGCGATCCAGATCCCGACGTTGAGCGCGCCCGTCACCGTCTGGTCGACGTCGCTGTCGACGGACGCGGCGATCAGCACCGCGACGACGACGAGAGCCACCACGCATCCCACGAAGGCCTCCCCTCCCCTGCGCTGCTCCTGTCCAGGGTGGCATCGGGGCGGCGCTGTGGCCGCGGAGTGACACGAACCTGTCGCCTGAAGATCCAGCCGTTCTTCGGCCCGAATCCCCTCTCAAAAGGCGTTTCGTTTCGCGTCCGCTGGACGCGTAACTGGTTGCGCGTCCAGCGGACGCGAAACTTCGGGTAGGACTATGCACCGTGATAATGCCCCTTATGACTGAGCATCGCCGGATATGGATCACCGACGGCTTGGCTTGGCGATCGGCGGTCGATCCGAGGGCGCGAAAACTGGGTACCCCGCGGACCGCGAACGCGCTAGAAGGAATCCGCGTTCGCCGGACCCGATGACACCAGGTGGGCGCGGTTCGTCGCTCAGCGGCGATCTGAGAGCGTTTTGCCTGGTCGGCGCCAGGAAAACGAAGGCGCCTAGCGGTTGTCGTACGACGCGCGGGCGTCGTGGATGTGCGGCAGGTGGGTGAGGCTCCACTCGAGCAGTGGCGCGGTGGCTTCCCGCAGGGTCTGACCCATCGGGGTCAGCTCGTAGCTGACATGCGGTGGCATGACGTTGCGGACCGTGCGCGTCAGGATCCCGTCGCGCTCGAGGTCGCGCAGCGTCACGGTGAGCATGCGCTGGCTGATGCCGTCGATGGCACGTTTGAGTTCGGTGAAGCGTCGCGGGCCGTCCTTGAGCATGCGCACGATCAGCAACGCCCATTTGTCCCCGACGATCCCGAGGACTTCGCGGGCCTGGCACGGGTCCTGCATGGTTACCTCCAGAGAACCGGGGCACCGGAAAGTGCCGTATTGCCAGGTTCGGGGCGGGTGGATCACTGTGTAGCGGTTACCAAAGAGTACCGAGGCACGAGGAGGAACCGGCTGCGATGGCCACCTTTCTGTTGGTACACGGCGCCTGGCACAGCGGGCGGAGCTGGGACCGGGTGGTCCCGCTGCTGGAGTCGGCCGGGCATCGGGTGCTCGCGCCGTCGTTGACCGGTTACGGCGACAAGGCACACTTGCTGGGCCCCGAGGTCGGGCTGGCCACCCATGTCGACGACGTCACCGGTCTGATCGAAGGCGGTCGTCTCGACGACGTCGTGCTCGTCGGGCACAGCTACGCCGGGATGGTCGTTTCGGGGGTCGCCCACCGGGTCCCGGAACGGATCGCGCATCTGGTGTTCCTCGACGCGATGGTTCCCGAAGACGGCGAAGCCGCGGTCGATGTCCTTCCCGTCACCAAGCAGCTCATCGACCTCGCCGTGGACGGCTGGCGGATTCCGCCGATGCCGGAGCAGCCGCCGCCGTTCGGTTTGTTCGGGGTCACCGATCCCGAGGACGTCGCCTGGTTGCGCTCGATGCTGTCGGACCAGCCGGTGCGCTGCCTCCAGGAGCCGGTCCGGTTGGACAACCCGGCCGCGCGCACGATCCCGCGTACGCATATCCACTGCGTCGAGGGTCAGCCGGCGGGCATCACCCGGCGTCCCGTCCCGGCAGGCGAGCGGGTGCGGGAACTGCCGACCGGCCACGACTGCATGATCACCATGCCCGCCGAGCTCGTGGAGGTGCTGCTCGAGACGGCCTGAACCTGAACCTCAGCGGTGACGAGATCCGTTCAGGCGGCTTCGAGCACGAAGAACAGGAAACTCAGGAAGGCGGTCTTCCCCGCGAGTTCGTCGGGGAACCGCTCCCTGGCACCTGGTGCCGGGTATGGCTCGCTGATGACGGCTGTTCGGAAACCGGCCGCGGTGAAGGCGTCGCTCATCGCGTGCAGGGGCCGGTGCCAGAAGGTGAGCACCGCCTTCTCACCGTTGAAGATGTACTCGTCGGACCACTTGACGGTCGCGAAATAGTCGGCTTCCGGATACAGCAGTTTGAAGATGAAGGGGTGGTTGACGGCCAGGATCAGCCGGCCACCTGGCCTCAGCACGCGCCGGATTTCGGCCAGCGGCGCTGTCCAGTCCTCCAGGTAGTGCAGCACCAGGGCGGAGACGACGTCGTCGAACGCTTCGTCGGGATACGGCAACGGTTCGCTCATGTCGGCGACTCGCAGGACAGCGTCGGAACCTAACCGTTTCCGGGCCAGCTCCACCATTTTGGCGCTGGAGTCGAACCCGGTCATGATGGCGCCCCGGTCCCGCAGGTCCGCGAAAATCGGACCCGCCCCGCACCCGGCGTCGAGGATTCGCCGGCCTGCCACGTCGCCCGCGAGGTCCAGGATCGCGGGCCGCGTGTAGTAGGCGTTGTTGAGACTGGTCTCGTTCTCGGTCGCATACGCTTCGGCGAACGTGTCGTAGTCGTTTTCCACGGGAACGGTAGGCATATGGCTCAATATGGCACAGCCGGGCTGTCCCCCGTCGGCTCCGCACAGTCGCGCGCCAACGCGGTCGCGTCGGTGATCGGCGGGTTCTGCTCGGCGTTCTTCGTGATCATGAACCTGGCTTTTTCCCCGCTGGCGAACGGCGTGAGCTTCCGGTCCCAGCTCGACTTCGTGTTCGGGTTCCACAAGGCGACCGGTATCGCTGTCGGGCTGACCACGATTTCGGTGTGCTGACCGCGGTCGCCGCCGTCGTCGCCGCTGTCGCGCGCAGGCCTTAGCCCAGGGTTCGGTCGAGGAGGGCGAGCAGCCGGTCCCAATGGCGCCGCGATCCGGCGGCGTCGAAGGCGTCGGTGTCGGCCATGGTGAAGCCGTGGACCGTGCCGGGGTAGATCTCGCAGCTGTAGCCGACGCCCGCGGTGTCGAAGGCCTGGCTGAGTTCGGTGATGGCCTCGGGTGTCATGTCGTTCTCGGCGAGGCCGAGGTGGACTTCGGCGGTGAGGTCGGGGACGCGGAGGTGCGGGCTGTCGGGCGCGTCGGTGACCAGGGCGCCGGGGTGGAATCCGGCGACGGCGGCCACCTGGCCGGGGTGGGCGGTGGCGGTGCGCATCGCGAGGACGGCGCCCATGCAGTAGCCGATCGTGGCGACCGGTCCGGCACTCACCTCCGGACGGCTGGTGAGGAAACCGAGGTAGGCGTCGGCGTCGCGCAGGGTGTGTTCGGTGGTGTGGCCCTTGAGTAACGGCATCAGGGCGGCGAAGACGTCGGGCCGGTTCTCGGCGGTGATGTGCTCGGGCAGCTCGATCACCGGTGCGGGGCCGTGCCGGTAGAAGACGTTGGGGACGAGGACGTAGTACCCGTGCCCGGCCAGTTCGACGGCCATCTCGCGGAGGACGGGGCGTGGCCCGAAGGCGTCGGGATAGAAGAGGACACCCGGATGCTGTCCGCCGTCGTCGGGGAACGCTGCGAAGGCGTCAGCCTGGCCGTCCGGAGTGGGGATCTGTGCTGTGGTGGTGGAAATGGTGGACCTTCCTGCACGTTCTGGCACAGACGAAATATTACGGGGTGGCCGGACGGCGCAGGGCCACGGGAACGATGGCCAGTGCGATGACCGCGCCGAGGAGGGCGAGCGCGGGATAGCCGATGCCGGCCACGACGAATCCGGATGACATCCCTCCTGCCGCGCCCCCGATCGCGACGGCGACGTCGGCCATTCCCTGTGTCTTCGCGCGGGTGGCGAGGGGTGCGGCGTCGGTGATGATCGAGGTGCCGCTGACCATGCCGAGGTTCCAGCCCAGTCCGAGCAGGATGAGCGCGAGGGCCAGGAGCACCACGGAGTCGCCCGGTGCGGCCGCGGCGAGGACGGCGGCGGCCAGCAGGGTGACCGCGGCCGCGACGGCGATCGCTCGACGGCCGTGGCGGTCGACGAGTAGTCCCGACAGCGGTGAGGGCAGGAACATCGCGCCGACGTGGAGTGCGATCACCAGCCCGGAGGCGCCGGTGCCGTGTCCGTGCCCGAGCAGGTGGATCGGGGTCATGGTCATGATCGTGATCATCACGACCTGGGCCAGGACCATGACCAGAACGCCTTGCGGCACACCGGGTCCATGGCCGAGGGCCGCGATGGTGTGACCTGCTCGCTCGCCGGGTGGGAGGGTGCGGGCGAGGAGGAACGGGTCGGGGCGCAGCCAGACGAGGAGGACCACGGCGGCCAGTGCGTACGCCACTCCGGAGAGAAGGAAGAGCCCCGTGAGCGGTGGAAGGCCCAGCGCGGACGCGAGGACTCCGGCCGGGGCGGCGAGGGTCGCTCCCGCCACCCCGCCCAGTGTGGTGGCCACCAGGACGGTGGACACCGCGCGCGCCCGGCGGGCCGGGGTCGCGAGGTCCGCTCCGGCGTAGCGGGCCTGGAGGTTGGCCGCCGCGCCCGCGCCGTAGAGGAAGAGCGCGACGACCATGAGGACCGTGTTCTCCATGACCGCGCCGGTGATGATCCCCGCGCTGCCCGCCGCCCCGGCGACGTAGCCGCCTGCGAGTCCGGGGCGGCGGCCCCGTGACTGCGAGAGGCGGCCGACGCCGACGGCGGCGATCGCGGTCCCGGCGGTGAGCAGGCCGCTGGGCAGTCCGGCCAGCGCGGTGGAACCCAGCATGTCCTGGAACAGCAGGGCGCCGACGGTGACTCCCGCCGAGAGCCCGAGGCCGCTGAGCACCTGCGAGACGGTCAACACGGCCAGGGTGCGTTTCTGTGTCCGCGACAGCGAGGCCTCGATGACCGGCTCGGTCAGGTGCCGGGGCATCAGCCGAGACGCAGGCGGTCGGCCAGGCCGGCGGCGGTGAAGGCGGCCACGACGTCGTCGCGGTTCTCGGTGAAGTGGTCCCAGCTGTCGATGTGGACGGGGACCACCGTGCGGGCGGCGAGGATCTTCGCCGCTTCCGCGGCCATGGCGCTGTCGAGGACGAGCGGGGAGCCGTCGAAGACGTCCTTCAGTCGCGGGGCCCCGGCGAACAGGACGGTGGTGTCGACCGGGCCGAACCGTTCGGCGACCTCCCGGACCACGTCGAGGGAGGCGTTGTCGCCGCTGACGTAGACCGTCGGCAGGTCCTGGGCGGTCAGCACGAACCCGACGACCTCTCCGGTGACCTTGGCCGCGCCTTCCGGTCCGTGGACTGCGGGCGCGCCGGTCACGGTCACGACTCCCCCGTCCGGGCGGGTCAGTTCCACCGATTCCCATGGAGCGAGCCCCTTCGAGGTGCCGCCGAGCCGGACGGCGCCGCTGGGTGTGGTGAGCGTCAGCGGCACGTCGGCCAGCAGTGCCCGGCCGGCGTTGTCGAGGTTGTCGGAGTGCTCGTCGTGGGACAGCAGGACCGCGTCGATGGGGCCGAGGTCGGCGGCCTTGACCGACGGCGGCGCCGTCTTGCGCAGGCCGGGCCTGCCACCGGGCCGCGGGTAGTCGCCGGGCTCGTCGAAGGTCGGGTCGGTCAGGAACCGCAGGCCGCCGTACTCGATCAGCGCCGTCGGCCCGCCGACGACCTGGACGGAGAGCCGGTCGCTGATCGTGTTCACGCCTACTGCCATCTTCCACCTCACGGATAGCTATTGTTCTTTCCGTGAGCGACCCTAGGGATTCTCACGGAAAAGCGCAAGGTGTTCCGTGAGACTTTCTCATGGTTGAACCAGCCGCCTACCATGAGGACGTGGACGCTTACGCCGGGACCGAACTCGACACCGCTGTTCCGCCACCCGCGCCGGGGGCGGATCAGTACCTAGCGCTCGCGTTCGCCAACACCGCGATCGCGCTGCCCGGCGGGCAGTTCGTCGATCTGATCGGCACCCCGGACGCCGCGACGCGCTGGCTCGTCGAGCAGGGCTTCGCCCCGCCCGGCACCGGTTTGCGGGAGCTGTGCGCGGCGCAGATCCGGTCGCTGCGCGAACAGGTGCGGATGTTGTTCGCCTCGATGTCCTGTGCGGAGCCGGCCCCGCAGAGCGCGCTCAACGCGGTCAACGACGCGCTGAGCAAAGCGCCCACCGCCGCGCTGCTGCGCTGGGATCCGGTCGAGGGGCTGTGCCGCACCGCGCCGCATCCGGTCACCCAGATCGTCGAGCACGCGTTGGCCGCGCTCGCGGCGAACGCCGCCGACCTGGTGACCGGGCCGGACGCCGAACGGCTCGCCGCCTGCGGATCCGCGCCGTGCACCCGGTTCTTCCTGCGCAACGGCCGTCGTCAGTGGTGCTCGGTCCGCTGCGGCGACCGGGCACGCGCCGCCCGGGCCTACGCCAGGCGAACCCAGCACGAACCGGTCTGAGCCTGCCTTATCGCGTCGCGTCGAACGGTGGTCGTACCGGGGTTCCGTAGTCGCCGGGCGGCAGGCCGGGACGGCGATTCCGCAGCAGGAGACCGGCGATCATCGTGCCGAGCGCGAGCACGGCGTAGGCGATCAGCCACGGGGTGAACTCGGCGGGTACGAGGTCGCTGAAGAAGACGTCGAGCAGGACGAGCACCGCGTACAGGCCGGGCATCGTGGTCTGGCCGTCCAAGACGCGCAGTTCGGTGTCGACGGCCGCCGAAGCCGTGTCCTCGGCGTGGACGGGCCGCCGCAGTGTGCCGATGAGGATCACCGTGCAGCACAGGGCGGACCAGCCGAGTGCTCCGAACCAGCTCCACGCGTAGGTCTTCGCCGCCGTGGTGAGGTACAGGGCCACCACGAGCGCGGCCCCACCGCCGAAGGTGATCGCGAACGAGGCGAGGTACCAGCCGCCGAGGACCTTCAGCGACGCCGGACGTCCGGAACGGCGGTCCATGACCGGCAGCGGACCCAGCGCACGCTCACGATGCAGGCAGGACAGCCAGAGCGCGAGCTGTATGGAGGCACAGAACAGGTAGGGGTAGAAGCTGTCCGGGAGCTCACTGCCGCGGATGCCCAGCAGGTTCTCCAAGAGGACGTAGGCGGTGGCGCTCAGTACCGCCGCGCCGAGCGTCCACCGGAAACTGCCCCACACCGTTCGGCTCAACCGCGGGCCGACCCGGATGGACAGCAGCCGTGACGGCTCCCCCACCTCGATACCGCGCTTGGCCAGCCACTTTCTGGTCACCGCGATCTCTTCGGGCCTGAGTTCCCCGGCCCAGCCCGTATTCGTGTCCGCCACCGCGCCCCCTCGATCGTCTACCGGAGGTACGCGCGGGACGGGACGACGGTTGCCTAGCGGTACGAGGCGAACAAATCCAGCAAAGGCTTCGGAGAGTCGTCGGCGAAGCAGAGGTCGAGGCTTCGGGCGGACTCGACGGCCGCGGCCTCGCTGCGCGGGAACAACGCCTTCTCGTACACGTGGAGAGCGGCTTCGGTGTCACCGGGATGAGCGGCGAGGGCCAGGCCGAGTTCGGCTCCGTCCTGCATCGCGAGGTTGGCGCCCTCACCCGCGAACGGCGACATCAGATGGGCGGCGTCGCCGAGGAGGGTGACACCGGGGATCCGGTCCCAGCGGTGACCGGTCGGCAGTGCGTGGATCGGCCGCGGGGTCAGGTCGCCGTCGGCGTCGGTGACCAGTGCTCGCAGGCCCGCGTCCCAGCCGTCGAAGTGCTCCAGCACCGCGGCCTTCGCGGCGGCGGTGTCACCGAAGTCGATCGTGGAGATCCAGTCTTCGGCGGTTCTGAGCGCGACATAGACGTGGAGGCTGCCGGTGGAGTCCTTGTGTCCCAGGAAGCCTTTACCCGCACCGAGCGCGAAGAACATGCCGTCGCCGACGAGCGCGGAACCCGCGGGGTGACGGATGTCGGCGTCGTGGAGGTGGGCTTCCACAAAGGACACTCCTTCGTAGGACGGCGTGGCGCCGGAGAGCAGGGGCCGGATTCTGGACCACGCGCCGTCGGCGCCGATCAGCAGATCGGTGGTGAACACGGTGCCGTCGGTCAGGGTGACCTCGTGCGCGCCGCCGCCGAGCGGACGTGCGCCGGTGACTTTGGCGCCCCAGCGCACGGTGTCCCCGGGCAGGGAGCCGAGCAGGAGGTCACGCAGGTCCCCGCGGGCTGTTTCGGGGCGGCCGCCGTCGCCGTCGTCGGGCTCCTCGTGGTGCACGACCGCGTGCTGATCGAGGATGCGCACGGCTTCGCCGCCGGGGTGGACGAGCGCGCGGAATTCCTCGTGGAGACCGGCGGCCCGGAGTGCTTCCTGGCCGGATTCCTCGTGGATGTCGAGCATGCCGCCCTGTGTCCGGGCGGTTGGCGACGCGTCGAGGTCGAAGATCGCCGCCTCGACGCCGTTGACGTGCAGGACGCGGGCCAGGGTGAGGCCGCCGAGGCCCGCGCCGATGATCGCGATGGGGTGGTGTGTGGTCATGTCGGGTTCCTCTCGGTGGGCACGGCGGTGCCGGTGATTCCGGTGATCAGCACCCGGATGCCCCACGACATCCGCTGTGCGGGCTGTCCGCTGAGCAGGTCGGCCGCGTGTGCGGCGATCTGCGGGTAGGTCGTCTCGTCGGCGTCGTGCACGGCGCGGGTCAGTGCGTCCCAGTCCTCCGGCGACTCCTCGTCGGCGTGCTCGGCCGCGGTCGCCGTCGCGTGCTGGAGGAGGACGTCGATCCCCCAGGCGCGCCGCTCGGGTGGCACGTCGCCCTCGGCGAGCAGGGCGAGCATCGTCTCGACGAGGCGGAGGTAGTTCTTCCCGCTCGGGCGGGCCACCAGCGCGGACAGCGCGAGACCGGGGTACTCGAGAAGGGTCGCGGTGTAGGCCGTCAGCAGCTGTTCGAGCCGGTCGCGCCAGCCGCCACCGGACGCCGGCCGGGCGATCGTGCCCAGCAGTTCGTCCAGGATCGCCGCGTGCAGCTCGGCGGTGTTGCGGACGTAGACGTAGAGCGAGGCCGCGCCGGTGTCGAGTTCCTGCGCCAGGCGGCGCATCGTGACCTTCCGCAGGCCTTCTTCCCGCAGGATCCCGACCGCCGTGGCCACGATGCCGTCACGGGTCAGCGCGGGTTTGGCCGGTCGTTCCCGACGGCTCTTCTCAGGTGCCATACGGCCACCTTAACGAACATGTTCGTTGCGAACAAGTTCGGAACGAACATGTTCGACACAGGTCACAGGGGACCGCACTACTTCCAACGGGGGTTTGTCCGTCCACTGCGGACTGAAATGACGATGGCAGAGAGATCGACACTCCCTGCCACTTCTAACGTATAGCGCACCGGGGGGCTTGCGGCAAGACCCCTGTCGTGCCGCAGAATCTCCCGCCGGACAACACAAGCTCGACAATCGGGGGAATCTTGATCGACGTGATCATCGCCGGCGGCGGACCGACCGGCATGATGCTGGGCGCCGAACTGCGCTTGCACGGCGTCCAGGTGGTCGTCGTGGAGAAGGACGCGGAACAGACGAAGGTCGTCCGCTCCATGGGCCTGCACGCACGCAGCATCGAGGTGATGGACCAGCGGGGCCTGCTCGAGCGCTTCCTCGAACACGGCACGAAGCATCCGGTCGGCGGCTCGTTCGCGGGGATTCCGAAATCGGCGCCGCCGCTGGACAGTGCCCACGCCTACATCCTCGCCATTCCGCAGACCGTCACCGACCGTCTGCTGATCGAGCACGCCGCCGAGGTGGGCGTCGACATCCGGCGCGGCCGGGAACTGGTCGGCGTGCGGCAGGACGAGGATGGCGTCGACGTCGAACTCTCCGACGGGACGACACTGCGCTCGCGTTACCTCGTCGGCTGCGACGGCGGCCGCAGCACGGTCCGCAAGCTCGTCGGGATCGACTTCCCCGGCGAGCCCGCCACCGCCGAGACGCTGCTGGGCGAGATGGAACTGACCGAGGACTGGGAAACGGTGCTCGCCGTGATGACCGAGGTCCGCAAGACCCAGTTGCGGTTCGGTCTCTCCCCGCTCGGCGACGGGGTGTACCGGGTGGGGGTGCCCGCCGAAGGACTGGCCGAGGATCCCCGGGTTCCGCCGACCTTCGACGCGGTCAAACGGCAGCTCAAGGCCGTCGCGGGCAGTGACTTCGGGGTGCACTCGCCGCGCTGGCTCTCCCGCTTCGGCGACGCCACGCGGCTGGCCGACCGCTACCGGGCGGGGCGTGTGTTCCTCGCGGGCGACGCGGCGCACATCCACCCGCCGGTCGGTGGGCAGGGGCTCAACCTCGGCGTCCAGGACGCCTTCAACCTCGGCTGGAAACTGGCCGCCGCGGTCAACGGCTGGGCACCGGAAGGCCTGCTCGACACCTATCACACCGAACGGCACCCGGTGGCCGCCGCCGTCTTGGACAACACCCGCGCGCAGATGCAGCTGATGTCGCTCGATCCGGGGTCACAGGCCCTCCGGCGGCTGCTGGCGGAGCTCATGGAATTCGAGGACGTGAGCCTGTTCCTCACCGAGAAGATCACCGCGACCGCGATCCGCTACGACTTCGGCGACGGGCCCGCACTGCTGGGCCGCCGGATGCGGGACGTCGAACTGAAACAGGGGCACCTCTACGGGCTCATGCACGGCGGCCGCGGACTGCTGCTCGACCAGACCGGGCGGCTTTCGGTGCAGGACTGGGGAGACCGGGTCGATCACGTCGTCGACGTCAGCGAGGAGCTGGAGGCGCCCGCGGTGCTGCTGCGTCCGGACGGCCACGTGGCGTGGCTCGGTGAAGATCAGGAGGGATTGCGCGGCGCGCTGCGCCGGTGGTTCGGAGAGGGCGACGTGCGGTAGCTCCTACCGGGGGCCGCAGGGCACCGTCACGGGCCCTGCGGCCCCCGGTAGGGCAGCGTCTGGTTGTAGACGATGTTGGTGTTGGTGCTGCCGAACAGCGCCAGTTCGTTGACGATCTCCTCCAGCCGCCCCATCGACGGCGCCGCGATCTTCAGCGCGTAGCAGTCGTCACCGGTCGTACGGAGGCATTCGAGGATCTCGGTCCGCTCGGCCAGCAGCTTGTGCAGCGGCGCGTGCTTGCTGCCCGGATACTTCAGCCGCACCACCGCGAGTACCACGTACCCGGCCTTCTCGAGGTCGACGTCGGCGCGGTAGCCGGTGATCACCCCGGCCGACTCCAGCCGCTTGACCCGCTCGGTCGTGGCCGACGCGCTCAGGCTGACCCGTTTCCCCAGCTCGGTGAGCGGGAGGCGGCCGTCCTTCTGCAGCTCTACCAGGATCGCCCAGTCCGTCGCGTCGAGAGTCTCGGCCATCGGGCCAGAATACCGGCAGATCCACGGCGGAACCGCCGTTACACCGGGAATGATCTCTTCCCGGCTTCCGTCCGGCGCCGATAGCCTTGGCCGGTGCGAATAGGTGTCAATGTCCCGAATTTCGGCCCGGGGACCGACCCCGGAATCCTCCGCGGCTGGGCCACCACCGTCGAAGGCCTCGGCTACGACCTGCTCATGGTGTCCGACCACGTCGCGATCACCCCCGACGTCGCCGAGCAGTATCCGGCGCCGTTCTACGAGCCGTTCACGACACTGTCGTGGCTCGCCGGGGTGACGGACCGGATCCGGCTGGGCACCACCGTGCTCATCGTCCCGTACCGGCATCCCCTGCTGATCGCGCGCATGGCCGCGAACCTCAACCAGCTCAGCGGCGGACGGCTCGTGCTGGGGGTCGCGTCCGGATGGGCGCGCCAGGAGTTCGAAGCGCTCGACGTCCCGTTCGAGAAGCGAGGACGGCTCACCGACGGCCATCTCGACGCCGTCCGCGCCGCCTGGGCGAACGACGCAGACTACCGAGCCGGTGACATCCCGATCTGGGTCGGCGGCAACAGCGACGCCGGGATCCGCCGCGCCGTCCGCGTCGGCGACGCCTGGCACCCGCTACGGACCACCCTCCCCTGGCTCACCGAAGCGCTCACCCGAGTCAAGACCATCGCCGACGCCCAAGACCGGCCCGTCCCCGCGTTCACCCCGCGGATCCTGCTGAACGTCACCGACCGCCCGGTCACCGGACCCGACCGCCGCGCCGGGGAAGGCACGATCGAGCAGATCGTCGACGACCTCGACCGCCTTCGCCACCTCGGCGCCGAGACGGTCGTACTCGACCCGTTCTCCGGCGACCCCGAGGAGACCCTCCGCCCGGAAGCCGCCTGGCAGGCACTGGCGACCGTCGCCGCACATTGGGAACTGGGCCGCTACCGGCCAGAACAGGAGCGATCATGACCGAAGAAGACGAGAAGTTCCTCCGCCGTGCCATCGAGCTGGCCGCGAAGTCCCGCGCCGACGGCGACCCGCCTTTCGGCTCACTGCTCGTCGGCGCCGACGGCACGGTGCTGGCCGAGGAGCACAACACCACGGTGTCCCAATCGGACATCAGCCTGCACCCGGAACTGAAACTCGCCGTCTGGGCCGCACGTGAACTCGAACCCGCCGCCGCGGCCGCGACGACGATGTACACCAGCTGCCAGCCCTGCGGGATGTGCCAGGGCGCCATCGAACGCTCCGGCCTGGGACGGGTCGTGTTCGCCCTGTCCGGTGAGCAGGTCACCGCGCTCAAGCCGCCGTCCACCGCGCCGGCCGTACGCCTGGAAGGCCCGGCACTGTTCGACGAGGCCAGGGTGCCGGTAGCGGGTTACTACACCTGAATACCGGCGAAACGGAATTCCGGTGGGGCCAGAATCGGCCCCACCACCGGATTCTCTTTCCGCAGCTCGATTTTCGCGGGCGGTAATTCACTCCAGCATTCCAGGACCCGTGCCGTCGCCTGGTTCACGAAACGTGAACCGACACACGCGGCCGCCCCGAACCATAGGGAAGATAGACCGCTTTGTACCCCACAGGCGGTTTTTCCCAGCGTGCGGGCAGGTATTCGTCGGCGTCATTCCACACCCGCGGATCCCGGTGCAGGAGGAAAGTGCACAGATAGAGCCGCTCGCCCGGCGCCAACGCCACCCCGCCGACCTCGGCCGGGACGGTGACCTTCCGGGACATCAACCAGGCCGTCGGCCACAGCCGCAACGCCTCACGTACCCGGTTCTCCGCCGGATCACGCAGCTCTCCCCTGGTCAGCGTCGCACCGGAGGGCATTCCCAGCCGCCAGCCGCTGTCGAGCAGCACACACCACGAGAGGACCATCGCGGTCGCCCGGCAGATCGCCCCGATGAGGCCGTGCAGCATCAGCGCGACGTCGTCCATCGACTTGACCGTGTCGTGGATGGCCTTCTGGAAACCGGTGTCGCCGTCCCTGCCCGAGGCCCACTCCCGGTCACGCCGGTTCGAGAAGGACAGTGCCCGGTTCAGCGCCTTGCGAGCGGACGGCGAAAGGTCGGGTAGCAGCCGTTCACCGAACAACCGCAGGTACAGCTCCGAGACCGCCGCGGGCCAGACCTCGCCGCGCATCGTGGCCGTCAGTTCCTCCGCGATGCGCTCCTCAGGCAGCGAACGCAGCACGGTGTCCAGCTCCCGCGCGATGGCGGCGTTCACCGGACGGCTCTTCTCCGACCCCGGGATCCAGTCCGAGACCGCCCCCAGCGTGGCCGCACGAGCCTCGAAAGGCTCTGTCGTGCTCGCGAGGACCGTGCGGACCAGCTCCGCGTCGGAGACCAGATAACGACCCGGTTCGAACCGGACCACCGGCGGTTTCCCCGCCCGGTCCCACGCCAGCAGATGCCCCAGCGGATCGGCCATCAAGCCACCCGGGACACCGTCGACGACTGTACGCATGACTCCCCCAGGAAAAGACGGTTGCGGCGGCGATCCGAGACCGCCGCCGCAACCGGGAAACACTCAGGCTCAGTAATCCGTGTAGTAGATCAACCAGCCCGACTCCTTGCTGCGAATACTGCGCAGCATCGAACGCGTGAAGAAACGAACGGCCTTCATTGAGCTTCCCCCAATCCCCAGTAGTCATCGACGTGACGAGCAGAAAAATATGGGGACGATTACGATCTTGTCAATAGCGGAAACAAACCGGTTCCGGGCGGGCGGCTTCTCCATCGCGGGAAGCCGGGTCGCGTATAGGATGATCACGATGTCCGCCGAACTCGTGCCCGCCGCGCCGCACCCACCGGAGCCCCGGCTACCGGAAACCAAGGCCGAGAACCGGCGACAGGTTCTCGCCGAAGCCGTCGCGCTGCTGCCCGCGCTCCCCCCGGCCGATCCACTGGACCGGTACGCGATCCGGCACATCACCGCGCTCTGGCTCGAGACCGACAAGACCGACCACACCCGCCGCGCCTACTACGCCGACCTCGCCGCCTGGCTCGGCTGGTGCGCCCGCACCGGACTCGACCCGCTTCAGGCCCGCCGTGCCGACGTCGACGCCTGGAAGAACACCCTCACCGTCACCGGCAGGGACGGCCTCCCGAGGCCCGCGGCCGATTCCACCGTCGCGCGTACCCTCGCCGGCATCTCCAGCTGGTACCGGTACCTGCAGTCCAACGACGTCGCCGACCGCAACCCGGTCTCCGCGGTCAACCGGCCCAAGACCGGCAAAACCCCGCCGCTGCCGGCGCTCGACGGGGAATCGACGGCGAAACTGCTGAACCACATGGAGAACCGGGCCCGCGCCAACGACACCGAACCGTCCTGGCGCGACGCCGCCGTCGTCGCGATCCTGTTCTACACCGGCCTGCGCGTCTCCGGCCTGACCACCGCCACCGTGCGCGACCTCGACACCGACGCCGGGCACACGATCCTGCGCTACACCGCCAAAGGCGGCCACCGCGACTTCGTCCCGCTCGTCCCCGCCGCCCAGCACCCGCTGCGCCGCTACCTCGAACTGCGCGCCGCCCGCGCCGGCGTCCGACCGGACGAGCTGACCGGACCGCTGCTCGCGACCATGCCCCACCGCTACGACAGCACCAAACCCGGCGGGAAACCGCTGGCACAACGCGACGTCTGGTTCCTCCTGCGGACACAGGCCCGTGCCGCCGGACTGGACGCCGCGAACACCATCTCCCCCCACACCGCGCGGCGGACCACCGGAACCCTGTTGCTGGCCAACGACGTCCCGGTCCAGAAAGTCCAGGACCTGCTGGGTCACGCCGACATCCGCACCACCCGCGACCGCTACGACGCGCACCGGCACAAGCTGGAAACCTCCCCCGTGCACGCCCTCGCGCAACTGCTCGCCGACGCACGTCACCGTCAGAACTGAGCCTGCCCCAGCTGGGATTTCGTCGCCCCGACCACGACACCGTCGACGCGGGCGAGCCAGCTCCCGCACAGGCACCGCACGTACTCCAGCCTCCCCTGGGAGACCCGCTGGGAATTGGCCGTACTTCCGGGCAGTTCGGCCAGCGGCCACCCACATCGCGGGCATTTGTTCGATTCCATACCCCGATCGTGCTGTAATGAGTTAATGCACTTCAACCCTTACGGCGGGGCGGCGGCTCAGATCGCCGCCGACCTGGTCAACCTCGGCGATGCCGCAGGCCCTGCCGAACTGACCGCGATCTTCAAAGACCGCATGACCGTCGCCGCCGTCCTCCCGCCCGAAGCGAGCGAGATCGTCACCTGGACCAGAGGACTCCGGCAGGTCTTCGAAGCCGACCCGGCGGCACGCGTCGACCTGGTCAACGCCCTCCTCCACGACTCCGCGTCCAAGCCCTACATCTCCACCCACGACGGCAAAGCACCCCACCTGCACTACGTCGACGCGCACGCCGGCACCGTCTCCCGGGTCCGCGCCTACACCGCGGGCGGGCTCGCCCACCTCGTCTGCGACGCCCCGGACCGCTTCGGCGTCTGCTCCCGCGAAGGCTGCGACACCGTCTACGTCGACGTCTCCCGCAACGGACGCCGCCGGTTCTGCTCCACCCGCTGCGCCACCAGGGTCCACGTCGCCGACCACCGGACCCGGCAGGCGAGCTAGGACTCGGGAGCCCCGGCGCCCAGCAGCGGCAGCCACACCGTGTCCACGATCTCGACGATCGTCTCGTCCGGAACCGCGCCCATGGCCATCAGCATGTCGTGGCGCACCAGGTCGAAGGGCAGGTTCACCAGGACACCCCCGGCGAGCGCACCGTCATCCTCCTGTGACACAGGCACACCACCGGCTGCCCCCATCACCGGGCGACTAGATCGCGTACCGCCACGCCGTCAGCGCATGCGCCGAGAACCAGGCCCCCAGCACCACCCACGCGACCGCGGCAGCCACAGCCGTCCCCGTCCGCCGCTTCGACAACCCCACCGCGATCGGGATCAGCACCGGAAACGCAGGCAGGATGAACCGGATCTTCGCATCCGGCAACCCCCGCGTACCGATCGCCAGCAACAGCACACCGAGGCCATAGAGCGTCAACGGCCACGGCACCCGCGTGCACACCGCCACCACCACCAGCGCCACCGCGCCAAGCAGGAACAACACCGTCAACGTGCTGAACACCGACTCGTCCGCGGTCAACCGCGCCAGCGCCGACTCCCAGGTCTCCACCCCGAAATCGAACTCCGTGTTCCAGCCCCGCAACTCGATGTCCTGCCAGCCCGTCCAACTCCCCGTCCGGTACGCCACGAACCCCAGATACCCCGCCACACCCAACGGCGCGACCACCGCACCCAGCAACGCGGGCCACCGCTCCTCGGCCCGCCGGAACGCCGCGACCAACGCCGCGATGACCACCACCGCGACCAGCACCACCGCCGTCGACCTCGACAACCCGGCCGCGAACGCGCACAACCCCGCCGTCACCCAGCGCCGCTCCAGCACCCCCACCAGCGCCCACACCGCGAACGCGCAGAACACCGCCTCCGTATAAGCCATCGAAAACACGATCGCCATCGGCGCACCGGCCCACAACGCCACCAACAGCAGCCCCGTCCGGTCACCCCGATCCGCCGACACCGCCCGCCCGATCCGGATCAACCCGCACGCCAGCACCACACCCGCCAGCACCGACACCGCCAGCGCCGCGGTGACGACGTCCACGCCGAGCCACATCACCACCTCGACGAACTTCGGATACAGCGGGAAGAACGCCATCGGCGCGTCCGAATACGGCTGCCGCGCCGCGTCCAACGTCCCCGGCAGATCGGCGTACCCGTGCACCGCCAGCCGCAGATACCACTGCCCGTCCCACGCCGTCAGCCGATCCGACAGCGTCATCCCCCGCCGAGCGGCCAACAGATCCAGCAACTGGACACTGGCCGTACGGATGACGAGATACAGCACGATCGCCTTCGGATACGGCGACCACGCCAGCCGATCGAGAACTCTCTCGACCACACGCGCCGGACGCCCGGACTCGGGCACCACAGGGGCATCGGCGGGCTGATCAAGATCATCGACTTCTCGGAGCACGGCACCGAGTGTCCACAATACGGTGTGATTCCGCCGTTCGATCTTGGATATTCGCACGCCGGAACAGGTGGGAAAGGCCACAACCCGGGCTTGTGACCCCACCCGGATCTTGTGTTTCCCAGTGCCCGCTCCCGGCTCCTACGGTCGGAACCATGACCGAACAGAACCTCAACGGAACAGTCGCGATCATCGCCGGCGGCGCCAAGAACCTCGGCGGACTCCTGTCCACCACCCTCGGTGAAGCCGGCGCCAAGATCGTCGTCCACTACCACGGAGACCCCTCGGCGGCCGACGCCGAAAAGACCGTCGAGGCCGTCCGCGGCACCGGCTCCGAAGCCATCGCCGTCCAGGGCGACCTCACCCGGATCGCCGACGTCCACCGCCTCTTCGACACCGCCGTCGACGCCTTCGGCCGCGCCGACATCGCGGTCAACACCACCGGCATGGTCCTGCGCAAACCCATCCTCGAAACCACCGAAGAGGACTACGACCGCATGTTCGCGATCAACGCGAAAGCGGCCTACTTCTTCATCCAGGAAGCCGGACGACGCCTCTCCGACAACGGCAAGATCATCAGCCTCGGCACCTCCCTGCTGGCCGCCTTCACCGACGGCTACTCCACCTACGCCGGCGGCAAGGCACCACTGGAACACTTCACCAGGGCCGCCGCCAAGGAGTTCGCCGACCGCGGCATCTCCGTCAACGTCGTCGCACCCGGCCCGATGGACACCCCGTTCTTCTACCCGCAGGAAACTCCCGAACGGGTCGAATTCCACAAGTCACAGGCCATGGGCGGACGGCTCACCCACATCGAGGACATCGTGCCGATCATCCGGTTCCTCGCCACCGAAGGCTCCTGGTTCACCGGCCAGACCATGTTCCCGAACGGCGGCTACACCACGCGCTGACCCGCCCGCCCGCCCATACCCTGGTCATGACGCCGTAGACCGGACACGAAGGGGAACCCCCAGGTGGGCCTGGACCTGTACAAGCTGAACCACCTCATCGCCGTCGCCGAAGAAGGCAGCTTCACCCGTGCGGCGACCAGGCTGCACCTGAGCCAGCAGGCGCTGTCGACCTCGGTGCGCACGCTCGAGCGGGAAGTCGGCGTCCCCCTGCTCGAGCGCGGCGCCACCGGGGTCACCGTCCTCCCCGCCGGACAGGCACTCATCGCCGACGCCCGCCTCCTGCACGGCATCGCCGACTCCGCCGTCCAGCGCGCCCGCCGCATCGGCCGGGGCGAAGCCGAACGACTCCGCGTCGGCCACACCCCCGCCGTCACCGGCGACGAGGTCACCGCCCTGCTGCGCGGCCACCAACCCGACCCCGACCTCGTCATCGACGTCCACCAGCGCTATCCCGACGAACTCACCGCGCAACTGCTCGACGGACAACTCGACCTCGGCCTCGGCCGGGCACTCACCCCGGCACACGGCCTGGTCGGCACCACCCTGATCCGGCAGCGGCTCAACATCGCCGTCGCCTCGGGACACCGGCTCGCCGAACGCGACGAAGTCCGGCTGAGCGACCTCGACGGCGAGGAGATCACCGTCTGGGGACGACCCGGCCGCTCCGGATACACCGACCTGCTCGTCAACCTCTGCCGGGACGCGGGATTCGAACCGCGCGTCCACCGCAACCCCATCCAAGGCACGCCCCCGGTCACCGCCGTACTCGACACCGACGGCGTCGCCTTCGTGACCGCATCCCCAGGACCGACCGCGGGCGGCGCCGTCCAGGTCAAGGAGCTACAGCCGCCGGTGCACGTTCCCCTTCAAGCCCTCTGGCCCCAGCACAGCACTTCCGACGCCCGCCAAGCCTTCCTCGCGGCCGTTCAAGGTTTCTAGAGGTATCAGGCCTCGTCGGCGCCTGCTTGCCTGTCGTGGTGGTCCAGCAGCTTCCACAGAAGTTCGGTGAACCGCTCCCGCTCGTCGGCTGACAGCGGAGCCAGCAGCTCCTCCTGACGTTCGACGAGCTGCTTCTCCAGCCGCCGCAGCTGCCGCTTGCCCGCGGTCGTCAACGAGACGACGTTGCGCCGCCGATCTTCGGGGTCAGGGGCGCGCTCGACCAGTTCACGTTCGGCGAGCTCATTGATCGTCGCGACCATCTCACTGACGTGGATACCGCTGCGGCGGCCCAGCGTGGCCTGGCTGGCCGGACCGAACTCCTCCAGTGTCGCCAGCACGCGGTAGTGGTAGCCCCGCGCGTGGACGGCGGAGAACCCGTCGGTCACCAGGCGATGCGCATGGTTCGCGGTCTGCGTGAGCAGCCAGCTGGGCAGCCTCTGCCACCTGGCGCGCGTCTCTTCCGAAGGGTGCTCCATGTGACGAGTCTAACGAATCGTTGGGCGGCCGAACGATGAGAGTATCGTTGGGCCACCAAACGTTAGATGCCTGAACATTTAAGCACCGAATGAATCTCTCCGGAGTCGACACCATGATCAAGCCCTTCCGCGTCGCCGTCCCCCAAGCCGACCTCGACGATCTCCACGACAGACTCTCCCGCACCCGCTGGCCCAATGAAGTCGCCGACGCCGGCTGGGACTACGGCTTCCCACTGGCACGCCTTCAAGAACTGGCCGAGTACTGGCGCACGGGCTACGACTGGCGCGCCCACGAAGCCGAACTCAACGAGCTTCCCCACTTCACGACCGAGATCGAAGGCCAGAACATCCACTTCGTCCACGTCCGGTCAACGAACCCGGACGCGCTCGCGCTGATCCTCACGCACGGCTGGCCGGGCTCGTTCCTGGAGTTCCTCGACGTCATCGGGCCACTATCGCGCGACTTCCATCTGGTGATCTCGTCCATCCCCGGCTACGGCTTCTCCGGACCGACCCACGAACGCGGCTGGGACATCGTCCGGATCGCACGGGCCTGGGCCGAACTGATGCGCCGCCTCGGATACGACCGCTACGGCGCACAAGGCGGCGACTTCGGCTCGGGCATCTCGACAGCACTCGGCGCGGTGGAACCCGAACGCGTCATCGGGGTGCACGTCAACTACCTGCCGACCCGGCCCGATCCCGACGTCGAACTGTCCGAAGAGGACGAGGCCAGACTGGACAAGGTCCGGCGACTGATGGCGAACCGCCCGCCGTACCAGGCCCTGCAGGCCGCCACCCCGCAGACCATCGGCTACGCGCTGACCGACTCGCCGATCGGTCAACTGGCCTGGATCGCCGAACGTTTCGCACAGTGGACGGACCCTCGTTCGCCGATCAGCGACGACCGGATGCTCACCGACATCTCGCTGTACTGGCTGACCGCCACCGCGGCTTCGTCGGCACGACTGCATCACGACGCCCCCAGAGGAACCACGCCGTGCCCGGTACCGCTCGGCGTGGCGGTGTTCCCGTACGACATCACGCAGTCGGTGCGGCCGCTGGCGGAGCGGCTGTACGACATCAGGCACTGGTCGGAGTTCGAGCGCGGTGGCCACTTCGCGGCGATGGAGGTGCCGGATCTGCTCGCCGAGGACATCCGGGAGTTCTTTCTCGCCCTGCTCAAGTAGCGGTGATCAAGGTGGGAGGCCGGGCGTAGGTACACAAGTGCGAGGCCTTCTATTGATCCGTAAGGCAAACCGTTGCTGCGTAGGTCCTCTTCGCTGACTTCCGGGGGGGGGCGGCACGGGTCCAGCCTGGCAGGCGGGCGAATCATGTCCCGGGTGTCCACGAGGGATACTCCCAGGCGGCCAGGTGTCTGACTGATGGCACTCTGTGCAGGGTCGTGAGTGGCGATTCGGGTTCTGGCCGAGGGTGTACCTACGGTAGGTGGGTCCGGTAGCGGCCGGGCCGTGAAGGACTCCTTCCCTCGGCTGAGCCGCGATGCCGGGAACTCAAGGGCAGCGGCGTGGCTTGTTTCTGGTGCGTTTGCCCAGCTCGGGAAGCTTCCCCGGTCGTAACGGCCCGATGCGAGCGACAGCCGGCCGCCGACGAGGTGCGGGAAGTCCGTGAAGGCCTCCTTACCTACCTTGAAGGTAGGCAAGGAGGCCTTCACGGACTTAAGAATACGGTCAAACAGTAACTAAACGGGCGTTTCTACTTGGCTTGTGTCCCTTGTGGACAATCGGGAACGGCGGGTGCCCCCTTAAGTCCCTGGCATTGCGACTCAGCCGAGGGAAGGGGTCCTTCACGCCCCCCAGGTACATGAAGGACCCCGCCCTGTACCTAGGCGCAAGGAAGGGGGCCATCATGTACTTCGCCACGAGCTGGGCCCACAGTCCACGCGTAGGTATCTAAGAGAGGTTCGCTCTAACCCTCATTCGACACGCCACGTTTGCCTTACCCCTCACAATAAGACCTTGCCCCGGGTCAAGCTCCGCGGCTTCTGTGCTGATTTCTTTTCAGATGTTTAGCGATTTTTCAAATCAGCTCTACGGTATAGGTCGTTATACACTTGACAAGATCGATGAACGGCGAGGAGTTCGACTGCCTCCATCGGCTTCAGGGCCGCGAGTACGCGTAGCTTCGCGATCTCGATGTGCCTGGGCATACGACTTCGTCCACCTCCCCCGCTGCCAAGGCTTCACAGACGGCCCGGGCACTCCCCTGGCCGCGAGACGAATAATGCACTCTCTCTCCCGACGTGTATGGCGTTATACGTCGGGAGAACCGGGTCGCCGCTATGAATCCCGCGACGAGAAGCACGATCAGATACGCGTTGCCGACGACAGCCTCCGCGAAGTTCCAGCCGAGTTCGGCCCCGCCACCGCCCGGCACGACGGCGACCGTCCATCCGGTGAACAGGACGGCGACCGCCAGCGCCGCTGCGCGGTGTCCCCTGGCGGCGAGATATCCGAGCGCGGGTATCACCCACACCCAGTGGTGTGTCCAGGAGATCGGGCTGAGCAGCAGGGCGCAGCCGGCCGTGACCAGCAGTGCGGCACGATCGTCACCCGCGTGATGGAGACGGCGGACGAGCCACATCGCCAGCGCCGCGCAAACCATCCCGAACACGACGATCGCCACCGTGGCCACCCACCCTTCCGGCAACGTCCGCGCGACAAACCCCTGCCACGACTGGTTCCCTACCCAGCCCTTCATCTCGGCGAAATGGTCGTTGAAGATCGCGGAGGTCCAGTAGCGCACGGAGTCTTCCGGCAGGACGATCACGGCGAACGCCGTCGTACCCAGGAACGCCGCGAACGCGCGTACCGCGTCACCGGTACGCCTGACCACCAGTAGATGGACGATGAAGATCAGCGGGATCAGTTTGACGGCCGCGACGATCCCGATCGCGATTCCGCGATAGCGCGGGACAAGCATGTCGGTCACCACGATGGCCAGCAGAATGAGATTGACCTGGCCGAGGCCGATGGTCTGCCATACCGGCTGTACCGCGAACGCGCCGAGCAGCAGCACCGGAAGGTGTGCCCGGTCCGCGAACGGCCGCAGTGCGTAATAGAGGGAAGGTGCGGCGGTCAGCGCCAACAGGCCCCAGCACAACTGGGGCGGCAGCACGGTCAGGGTAGTGAAGAGCAGCGCGGCGAACGGTGGATAGGTGAACGGTAGTTCCGGTGCCCAGTCAGGAAGAGCGCGCAACGGTGAATAAAGGCTCTCCCCGTGGACGACGGCGAACCCGCCTGCCCGGTAGACCGCGGAATCGACGCCGAGTGGCCACCCCGAGATCCACCAGATGAACGCGACCGCGGCGAGTACGGTCGTCGCGAGGGCGACGATGATCAGCGTCGTCGTGACGCGTGGCCTTCTCGAGCGATGCATGGGGAAACGATCTCCGGAATTCGCCGGGTGGGCATCGCCCGGGGGAACCGTCTTGGCACCGCTACCCCGGTAGCCGACTTCGCCCGCACCCCTACCCCGGTATCAGGGCGTGCCACCCGGCACGACGAGCCCCGCCTCGTACGCGACCATCACCGCTTGCGCCCGGTCCCGGACACCGAGTTTGGCGAAAACCCTGCTGACATGGGATTTCGCCGTCTGCTCCGCGATCACCAGCGCTTCGGCGATCTCCGTGTTGGAGAGTCCACGCGCGATCAGCCGGAGCACGTCCGTCTCACGTGCGGTCAACTCCGCCACGAGCGCGTGAGACGCGTGCGCCGACGCGTGGGTGCGGGTGAATTCACCGATCAGGCGCCTGGTGATCGTCGGGGCGAAGAGCGCGTTGCCCGCGGAGACCACCCTGACCGCGGTGACCAGATCATCCAGCGGGGAGTCTTTCAGCAGGAACCCGCTGGCGCCGGCCCGCAGCCCGCCGAACACGTATTCGTCGATGTCGAAGGTGGTGAGGATCAGTACGCGGACTTCGTGCCGCCCGGCCACGATCCGCCGGGTCGCCTCCAGACCATCCAGTTCGGGCATGCGCACGTCCATCAGGACGACGTCCGGTTCGAGTTCGGCGCAGAGGGCGACGGCAGTGGCACCGTCGGCGGCCTCTCCGACCACCCGCATGTCGGCCTGCGCGTCGAGCACCGCGCGGAAACTCTGCCTGACCATGGTCTGGTCGTCGGCGATGACCACCGAGATCACGGTTGCGGTTGCCCCTCACGATCGAGCGGAACGGTCAAGGCGACCAGGAAACCACCGTCCGGCTTCTCCCTCACCTCGAGATCCGCCGCGAGCATAGCGGCCCGCTCCCGCATCCCCACCAAGCCGTGCCCGCTGCCCACCCGCGCTGTCCGCGTCGGCCCGGCGCCGGGGCCGTTCTCGACGAGCACGCGAACGGAGCTCGCCCCGGTCACCAGTTCGACGGAGATCGACGCGCCGGGAGCATGCTGGATGGCGTTGCTGAGTGCTTCCTGCACGATCCGGAACACCGACAACGCGACCCCGACCGGGACAGCGTCGAGGTCACCGCGCAGCTGCAGGTCGCAGGAGGTACCGGCGGCCTTGACCCCTTCCACGAGTTCGACCACTTTGCCCAGTCCGGGCTGCGGGGCGACCAAGGGAGCGCTGTCATCGGACCGGAGGACACCGAGCAGCCTGCGCAGCTCGGTCAGGCCTTCACGAGCGGTTCCGGCGAGATCGGCGAACTCCCGCCAGATCTCGGCGTCGCGGTCGGGCCCGGCCGGGCCCGGGAACCGGAAACGCGCCGAATCCGCGCGCAACGCGAGTACGGACATGTGGTGCGCGACGACGTCGTGGAGTTCCCGTGCGATACCCGCGCGTTCCTCCAGGAGCGCTGCCCGGGTCTCTTCGGCGAGCCGGCGTTCCTGCTGGGCCACGCGGGCTTCTTCGGCGATCCTGCGCTGACGCACCGTGTTGCCGACGAAGAACACTGTTCCGCCCAGCACCACGAGCAGTCCCGCGTCACGCCAGTCGCGGAGGAAGGGCGACACGGCGCCCAACGAGATCAGCGCCGCCCAAGTCAGTTCCGCCTGATCGTTGCTCTCCCCCACCAGGTAGAAGACGATCACCGCCGTCAGCGCCAGTCCCGGCGCCCACGGCCAGCCCCAGGTACCGGCTATGCCGGGCAGGGTGAACGGGGTGAGCACGATGCCCACGATCAGCGCGCGCCATCCCCACAACGGCGAACGCACAGCAAGGAGACAGGGCAGCACGGTGACGACCACGTTGAAGGTTTTCGCGGCAGGCGACGTCGAAACGGTCGAGAACGTGACGAAACCCGCCCAGAGGCCAAAGCCGACGATCGCGAGGCCGCGCAACCTGCGCAATCCCGCCGACCGCTTCGGCGGGACGTCGGTTCCGGTGAACGCCGTATAGCGCAGGGCATCCCGCCAAACCCGCAGGCGCTGTCGGTCGATCATCGGGGACGACCCTACCCGCGGACCGGCTCGGCCTGCGCGATCGACTCCCCCGGCGCCGAGCGTCCACCGCGATGTCCTTTGTCGTAGTGGAGGCGGATCAGATCGCGGTGGCGACGAGAAGGTTCAGATCCACCGGCATCGCGATGACCTGATCGACACGGAAGCCCGATCCGTGCAGGAGCTTTTCGTATTCCGTCCGATCACGCTCGCGGCCACCGGTGACCGCGAGCATCTGCAGATCCCAAGGTTCGGCGAGGTCGGACGGCCTGCTCGACGAGCCGCCCGGAAGCAGGCGTTCCACCACGAGAAGCCTGGCGCCGGCCTCGCAAGCACGACGACAGTTGCGCAGGATGCGGTCGCAATCTTCGTCATCCCAGTCGTGGAGCACCCGGGACAGCAGATACGCCTGCGCACCGGCGGGGACTTCCTCGAAGAAGTCGCCCGCCGCGAAGCGCACCCTGCCGCCGGGCTCGGCCACAGCCGATTCGATGACGTGCGCGCGATCGAACACCACGCCTGACACGCCGGGATGCTCGTCCACGATCGTGCGTAGCAGTGTGCCGTTGCCGCCCCCGATGTCGACCACGGTCGTTTCGGCGGGGAAAGAACAGGAGTGACTGAGCTCCTTCGCGACGAGGCGGGTGACGGCCTGCATCGCACGGTCGAAGGTCCGGGAGGATTCCGGGGCGGTGGCGAAATAGTCGAAATGCTCCACCCCATAGCGATGGCTGAAGGCCGTACGCCCGGTTCGCAGGGCCGCGGCGAGATCGTTCCAGGCGTCGTAAAATTCGTTGCCGTAGAGCCGGGTCAAGTCGTTGAAGGGGTTCTCCGCACGGAGGAGTCTTCCCCTCTCCGTCGTCTCGTAGCAGCCGTTCGGTCGCTGCCGGACCAGGCCCACCCGCACGAGGAACCGCAGAAAACGGGCGGTGGCGCGGGCATCACAACCGATACGACGTGCCACTTCTCCCGGCTCGATCGCCTCGTCGCCGACAGCGTCCGGGATCCCCAGCTCGACGGCCACGTGGAGCGCACGTGCCGACCAGTGACCGGCGAGCAGTGACAGCAGAGCGGTGTGCTCGTCGGGCATCGAGACCGGTTCCCCCACGTGCGCCGCGAGAACCTCCGCGTGGTGTCCTCGAGCGGTCAGTTCGAACCGGGGGCGATATCCCTTGTCACCGGCCGGTGCCTTGAAATACACCACCGACCGGCCGCCCGTACCGGGATCTTCATGGGGATTGTGGCCACCACCGTCGGGTTCCATCCCGAGAACGTCCCGGCAGGTCCGCCGGGTTCGCTCGAGCTGCCCCTCCGCGACCAGCCAACCGGTGTGGGACTCCTCCTCCCTCGCGCGCTCACGCTCGATGAGCCCCGGTGCGACCTTCTCGGCCGAGCCGCGTGGGAGGACGAAGATCTCCAGGTCGCCACCTATACCCGTGCTCGGCGATGCGTGGACGATGGTGACGTCCAGCTCGTCCTCGGCGACACCATGCCGCTCGGCGAGCCTGGACCGGACCACCCGGCTCGGCACGGAAGGCCCCGTCTCGAAGCCTGCCTCGGCGAGGAAATCGCGGACATCCGTCGCGGATTCAGGAAAAACGAGGACCGCGACGTGATCGAACTCGAGTCGATCGTCGATGTCAGCGGCTGCCGGATTCCCGAGAAGGCGGGCAAGGGCACCTGGTGCGGTCGACCGGGAGGCCAGCGAGGCCGCCCTGTACAACCGGAGTTCGTCTTGGCTGCTTAACACTTTCGGTCCTCCCGACTCGGCCAAAGCCTTCTCAGTGGTGGGCGGAGTCGCCCCGGATCACGGTCTTGCTTCGCATCAGGAACTCCGCCAGATGCCCGTCGTGCGGCAGGCCAGGTCGCATCTCGTGGGTCGGCCGATCACCGATGTGCAGGTTGCCGATGGTGGTTTCCTCGATCAACGACGCCAGCAGTTCGTCGTCGCCGGTGATGGCGGTGACGGTCAAGCTGTGGCGAAGTGGCGTAATCCCGTCCGCGGGCGACCACGGGGCGACCCATACGCACGGGAACGGAAGCTCGATGCCGAGCCGCGACGGATCCGGACGGTCGAGCAGGATGACGGCCGGTCGCAGGACCGCGCCGCCACCAGGCAACGGTTCGAGAAGCTCACCGCCGGACAGCAGCTCGCCACCGTTCAGCTCGCTCCGCAGGTAGGTTTCGAGGTCCCGCGCGCGTTCCAGCGGGAACGCGGGGAGAACAGCGGCATCGCTCGCCGGTGGCAGCACGGCCACTTCGGCCAGCCGGCGGGCGAGTTCTTTCGCGAAAGCGGCCGCTTCGCCGTCGACCAGGACCGCGGAGGCGTTCACGCAAGCGGTGCCACCGAAACCGGCCACGGAGGACACCACGGTGTCGACATGCTCGGCCCAGTCGCCGTCGGCGATCAAGACCTTGGAGCGGCCCGGTCCCTGCACGAGGACATCCCCCCGGTCCCGGTACCTGGCCACCGCGTCGCTTCCGCCATAGACCAAGGCCAGATCCGCGGTATCGACGAACTCCCGCGCCACGGTGTGGTCCGTGGGCAGGAAAGTCACCTGATCAGTGCCGAAGCCACTCATTCGGAGAGCCTGGACCAGGCGATACGGGGTGAACGGTTCCCGTCGCGACGGGCGTACGGCGACCCGGTAGCCCAACGCGAGCGCCTCGAGCCAAGCGGCGTGGGTCGCGGGATGATTTCCCGGTGCCTGCACCGCGAGCACGTCACCTCGGCGCGTCCAGACCGCTCCCGTCGAAGAGACCTCGTGCCAATCGTCACCGGTTCCGAGCGGGCGCGCGCGCCGCACCGACTCCCCCACCGCCGCGGCACCGCGCACGATGGCCTGGGATGCCTCCCGGACCACGGACAACGCCACGCCGGACGCTTGCGACACCCATCGCTCGTGTTCGTCCAGCGAGACCCCGTCGACCGTTCGCAAGAACCGTGCGCCCGCGGCCGCGATCCGGTCGATCCGTACCGACAAGGGCATCGGACGCGCATTTCGCATCTTCGCGATACTGCGCTTCACGTAGAGACCGGGAGCCAGGCTGAGCTCCGCGAGCGCGGTCCCGTCCACACCGGCCACCTCGTCGACACGGTGCGACCGGAAGGTATTCGAAGGGCCGAGCGCGTCCAGGCGCGGAAGGGCGGGCATCAGTAAACACCTTCGATGACCTGAGCATCCTCGAAAACCGCGACGGGTGTGACGTCGGCGACCGAGACACCCAAGGCTCCCTCAGGCGCGGCGACCCTGGTGGCGAGATCCCGCTCCAGGTTGTTCGGCAGCAACAGGGACTTGCTGACGTGATGCATGACGACCTGCCCACGCTCGCCCTCGGCGACCTCCGTCAGCGAGTCGGGATCGACGACCGAAAACGTCGTGTAGGGCGAGAAAGAATCGAATACGCATTGTCCCGCCGGCTTTCCGGATCCTGCGCGCTCCATGCTCCCGCCCAGGATCATGGTGCTCCCGTACTGGCCGCGAAGCCGCACCTTCGGGAAGACCTCTCCTTGCAGGACCTCGCGGGTGTCGGCGTCCAGATGCGCCCCGCCCCACATGATCACCGACACCTTCTCGTTGACGAGGTCCACCAGGCGGTCGGACTCGGCCATCCGGACGAGCAAGGGCGGCGTCACCACGAGAACGCCGATGTCCTGTTGGTCGAGGATCGAGTGCGCCTGGTCCACCACATGGTCGGCGTACCTTTCCGCCTCTTCGGTGCGTCCCAGAGCCAGCGATTTGCGTACCCAACGCGGGTCGAGGTCGATCGTGAAACAGATGCCGCCTCGCATCCTGGTCACCTCGGCCATCAACCTGCCGAAGATATGCGGGCCGCTGGGCGCGATCGTCAGCCAGTTGGCGTCGAGCGGGAACCCCAGCTCGTCCATGCGCAGCGACTTCCACGTCAAGGAATGCCGCATCCAGTCCGACATCAGCAGTACGCGCTTCGGCGCCCCTGTGGTGCCACCGCTGTCGAAGGCGCCGATCACATCCGGTCGGTCACCGTATCCCCGCGGTATCAGGTCCTCGACCGGAACGTTCCTCAGTTCGCCGACCACATTCGGGAACCGGCGTAGATCGGCGTGGGTCCGGACGTCACGGCGCGGATCGAAGCCGAGGGAGTCCGCCTTGGCCAGCCAGAACCGCGACCCTGTCTCCGGACCGAAGTGCCATTCCATCGCCGCCGAATAGAAGTCATGCTCGTCGGCCGCCAATTCATGGTCCCACTCGAGAAAAGAAAGACTAACGGACATCGACCTTTACCTGCCGATCCAGAAATTGCCTCAGCCGGGCAAATCTTCCGCCTACGAGGTCCTCGACGTCCAACACCGAAAGATATACCCAGTCACGTACCGTTACCGCAACAATACAACCCTTGATGCACTCCAAAAGACCATCACGCGAGGACTTTCGGGCAGCGGGTCTGCCCCATGGAACCGCCCGGGATGACGGCGACCCGCGGCAGCGGCGAGCGAGACCTTGCCCGCCTGTCCCGCGATCATTCCCGAATGGACACGTTCACATCCGGAAGAGGTTTCGAACCCGAAATCGCTCGTACAGTCCCGGGCAGGAAACCCAGATCGCCCGATTCGGCAGCGCTGTCACCATCTCGAGGCCGCGTACTGTCACGACCGAAGGCTTGCCGATGGCGAAAACCTCGCACCGATCCCAGTCAGGAAACCCCCGCCGGGCACCGGTCTACCGGTTGCCGGGCACCAGCGGTGAAGTGTCCATCGACTCCTCTGGTGAGGAGATCCGGGCACGCGCAGCTCGAACCGTCTGCCGGCTCGCCCGTGACGAGGAAGAACGTACCGGTCTGCTCTCGATGCTCGGCCTGGACACCAGCGAAGGCAAGGCAGTGGCCGGACGTCTACCAAAAATGCGATAACGTGCAGTATTTTCCGGCATTGTCGCCACTTCGGTTTACCGTCTCATCTTGAAACAGCAGACTTCCACGGCCCATCAGTGCCGGTGGCGACTTCCGCTGACGGCGGAATGGCTCAGGAGGCGTTCTCGTGAAAAAGCGTATCACTGTCTTTTGTGGCTCTTCGACAGGCAACGACCCTCGCTATCTGAGTCAGGCGGCGGCCGTGGGAACTCTGCTCGCGGAGCGCGGCTTCGGACTCGTTTACGGCGGCGCGCGATACGGCACGATGGGCGCGGTGGCCGACGCGGCGCTCGCGGCGGGCGGCGAAGTCATCGGGGTGATCCCCCAGCACTTCGTCGGTGGCGAGGCACCGCATCGCGGTATCACTCAACTCCAGGTGGTCGCCGACATGCACGTCCGCAAGGCGCGGATGACCCAGCTTTCCCAAGGATTCATCGCTCTTCCCGGTGGAGCCGGAACACTGGAGGAGCTCTTCGAGGTCTGGACCTGGGCGCATCTGGGGATGCACACCAAACCGATCGGCCTACTGGACGCGAACGGCTACTACCGGCTGCTTTTGCAGTTCGCCGACCACATGGTGACCGAGGGCTTCCTGCATCAGCACAGCCGGGACCGCGTTCACGTCGACGCCGATCCCGTCGCCCTGCTGGACAAGCTCCTGATGGAGCTCGAACCGGGGAGCCACTACCCGATCCCCGCCGCCCGATCACTGAAATCCCCGGCCGTGTCCGGGGTTCACTGATCCGCGAGCCGTCGCCTGCGGCGGTTCGCTCGACCACGGAAAGCACAGGGTACCATGCACTGGCTGTATCTGGGGATCGCCATCGTCTTCGAAGTCGCCTACATCTTCAGCGCCCGCGCCGCCGAAGGTTTCACGAAACCATGGCCATCCGTGTTCTCCATTCTGTGCTCGGCGATCGTGATCTACCTCCTCAGCCTGGTGATGCTCGATATCGACGTCGCCGTCGCGTACACGATCCTCATCGGCGGGGGCACGATCGGCGCGATCGTCTTCGGCAGGCTCTTCCTGCAGGAGCGTGTCACCGCGATCCGGATGACCTGTTTCGCCTTCATCGTTCTGGGAATCGCCGGACTGCACACCACGGTCGGCGGATGAGCCCGCCGGGTAAGGAAGTCACGACAGTGCCTGTTCAAGATCGCCGACGGGCGGGCTTGCGCGCGTGGTCCGCGCTGCTGGTCGCCGCGGTGTTCGAGATCGTGTTCACGTTGAGCACGGGACAGAGCAAAGGGTTCACCCTGCTCGTGCCCTCGCTGATCACGGTGGCCTCGGCCGCGTGCGCCACCATCTTCCTCAGCGTGGCGTTGAAGAATCTCGATGTCGGCATCGGATACGTCGTCTGGACGGGTATCGGCTCCGTCGGCACGGTGGTCTTCGGATCCGTGCTTTTCGGGGAGTCGTTGACGTTCTTCAAAGGTGTTTGCTTCGCGGCGATCATCGGCGGGGTCATCGGATTGAAACTGACCTCCGGCGAGCCGCGGGCCGCCGAAGGCGCACCTGATTCCGGACCCTGAGCTGCTTGAGGCCTTCTTCGCTGGCTTCAGGACAGGAAGAGCCTTCGGACGTGATTCTGGACTGGCGACGGGAGCAAGTCGCGTCCTTGGCTTTCCACAAAAGACACCCTTCGGGAACTCGGTGTTCGATTGATGACGCTATGTGCGGTTCCGCATGGGGGTCGTGAGTGGCGAATAGGGTTAGAACCCTCATTGCCACTCACGACCCGCTCGGGGAACCACGCATAATGCTCAAGTCGGACACTTTTCTGCCAAAACGTGTCCTTTGTGGACACTCTATCCTCGCTCAGCCTGCACCGAACCGAACAAAGCACCCGAACCGGGCGCTGCAGCCTCGGAAACTGTCCTCTATGGACAGGGAAGACCGTGCCAGGTCGTCGGCGAGCCGATCATGCGGGCAGCGCCGCCCGATCGGCCATTTCTCGACGAAAACCAGGCAGGTTCCACTCCCTTGGCGTTGACCACGCTTGCGGCGATGGGAGACGTTCCGAGCCGACAACCACGGGCCATGGCGGCAAGACAGGAAAACGATGACCACCACCGAACGGGCGCTGACGGTCAGCGAGACGGGTTTCCTCCTCGCGGGCTTCGGGCCCGTCGTGGTCCGGACCGCCTTCACCGGAAGGTTAGAGACCGACGTACTCGAACGCGCGTGGCAGCGACTCGGCCACGAGTATCCCCTGTTGCGCTGCGGGATTCTGGGCAGTCCGGACGGCTTCCGCCTGAGCTTGCGGGACGGCACGCCGACGGTGGACGACGGTGCCGCCACCTTCGGCGACGACATCGGCCGACGGCTGGAAGACGGGGCGGTCAGCCGGTTGTCGCTGTACGAGACGGCTGACGCGACGGTCTTGACGCTCGCCGTCGACCACGCTGTTTCCGACGGTCGCCTGGTGCGGAACCTGCTGCACAGCCTGCTGGGTATCTACACCGCACTGCTGCGCGGGGACACCCCGCCCTCAGCGCCGCGTCCGGTGTTCGAGCCAGGACTGGAAGAACTCTTCGCCGGACGCTACGAACGAGGGTGGCCCGAGCCGCCCAGTGTGCGGGGAGAACCTTTGGCGGTCACGGACGGTCCCGGCGCGCCTTCGTCCGGCTTCGGCGCGCACCTTCTCGAACTCGACCCCGGGCCGACCGCCGAGATCGTCGCGTTCGCCCGCGAGAACGGAATTTCGGTCACGGGCCTGTTGTGCGGAGCGGTTTCCGGGGCGGTACGGGCGAAGTTCCCCGAAGCCGACGGCCCGTTACCGGTCACCCTGTGCGTCCCCGTGGACTTCCGCGAGCGGCTCGTCCCGCCGCTCGATGCGGACGCCCAGCTGTGTGGGGCCCTTCCGTGCACGGTCACCGTTCCGGTCGCCTCCGACGACGAACCGCTCAAGGTCGGACACCGGGTCACCACGGAACTGCGTGCCGCCCTCGAACGCGACGAACCCCAACGTGCCTTGCTGGCCCAGTGCCACGCGCCTGCTCCTCCCCCGCCCATGACGATCATGGTGTCGAATATCGGTGACGTGCGCGATCCCGTGCTGCCCGACGGCCTGCGCGTCACCGGTAGCCGCTTCGCCGCGACGCTGAACGGCCCGGTCCCCGGGATGTTCGTGTCGACGACGAGCGGACGGCTCACCATCGACGTGGTGTACGACCGCGCTTTTCACCACCCCGGCGCGATCGGTGAGTTCGTGGCTTCGCTCGAAACCATCCTGCGCTCGTGGTGACTCCTTACTCCGGATCTGCCCTGTTTCGCTCGACGACACCGACGGAGGACGTATTCCGATGCGGGACTCGACGGTTCTGATCACCGGCGGCGCCAAAGGGCTGGGCCGCGCGTTCACCGAGGCGCTGGGCCAGGCCGGCGCGCGGGTGTTCATCACCGGACGGGACGCCGCGGCACTCGAAGAAGCCGTCGAAACGCTCACCGCGGACGGGATTCTCGTCGAGGCCGTGCGCGCCGACGTCATCGACAGCGGCGCCATGAAGGACGTCGTCGCGCGGATCATGGACGTCAGCGGACGTCTGGACGTCCTCGTCAACAACGCCGTCGATCCCGGCCCGGCCGGACCGACCGCCGACATCGACTTCGACGCCTGGTGGCGCACCCAGCAGGTCAACGTGGCCGGTCCGCTGCTCAGCGCGCAGGCCGCCTTGGCGGTGATGCTCCCCGCGGGCCGCGGCCGGATCATCAACCTGGTCAGCCCAGCCGGGATCAAACGCTGGCCGTACGCCACCGCCTATTCGGTGTCCAAGGCGGCTCTGCTGAAACTGTCCGAGAACCTCGCAGCCGAATTGCGCTCGACCGGTGTCACCGTGCTCAGCTACAACCCCGGCATCGTCGACGCCGGGCTCACCCGCGCGGGTATCGAATTCGCCGGCACCACCGACGATCCCTGGCTGGCCCGTCTCGGCCGCTGGGCCATCGAAGCCCGTGACTCGGGCGCCTTCACCTCCCTCGACACCGCCGTCAAAGCCCTGGTGCGGCTGGCGAGGGGCGACGCCGACGTCCTGACCGGACTCGTCATCAACGCCGAGGACGACCTCGACGCCCGAATCTCCGAGCGAAAGGCTTCGTCACGATGAGGGAATCACGGCGGCTCGGCCAAAGCGACCTTCTCGTTTCTCCCTTCGGCCTGGGCACTTCGACCTGGGGCACGACGACCGACCACGACGCCGCGGCGAGCCAGCTGAACGCTTATCTCGAAGCGGGTGGCAACCTGCTGGACACCGCGGACGTCTACGGCGGTGGCGAGGCCGAGCGGACGGTCGGACGGCTGTTCGGTGCCGGTCTGCCGCGGGAAGCACTCGTCCTGGCCACGAAGTCCGCGGGCGTGATCGTCGACGGAAGGCCGACAGCTGACGCCTCGCGTGGCTACTTGCTGAAGGCGCTGGACGCTTCACTTTCCCGGCTGGGCACCGATCACGTCGACCTCTGGCAGTTGCACGCCTGGGACAAGAAGGTCCCGATCGACGAGACACTCGAGGCCATCGACACGGCGATCACCTCGGGAAAGGCACGCAATGCCGGCGTGTGCAACTACGCGGGCTGGCAAACCGCCGTCGCCGCCGTCCGGCAGGTCGGCAAGAACAGCAGGCCACTGGCGAGTACCCAGGTCGAGTACTCGTTGCTCGAGCGAGGCATCGAGCGCGAAGTGGTGCCCGCGGCGAAGAATCTGGGCCTCGGCATTCTCCCGTGGGCCCCTTTGGGCAGGGGTGTGCTGAGCGCGAAGTACCGGCACGGCGTACCAGAAGAGCGGGCCGGGAGCCGGTTCTTCAAATGGTATGTGGGCAGGCATCTGAACGACCGCGCGGCCCGGATCGTCGAGGTCGTGGCTTCCGTCGCCGACGAACTCGGCGTGACCCCGGTCGTCGCGTCCCTGGCTTGGCTTCGCGATCGCCCGGGGGTGGTCGCACCGCTGGTCGGCGCGCGGACCCTCGACCAACTCGAGGAATCTCTGGCAGGCGCGGACTTCTGCCTGCCAGAGGAACACCGGCTCAAGCTCGACGAGGTTTCCCGGCCTCGGCGCGGCTATCCGGAAGTCAGTATCTGAGCCGCGAGCAGGAGGCTGTCATGACAGAGAACCGGCCGAAGTATCTCGCGACACCCCAATACACCGCCTGTCCCTACGCGGTGTTCGACGGCTTGCGGGAAACGGCACCCGCCGTACCCGTCCAGGTCAACGGTTTCCGGATGTGGGCGGTCACCCGATACGCCGACGTCCGCGAGCTTCTCGCCGACCCCGACGCGTGCAAGGACATCGTCCAGCACCGGAAGAAGGTCGTCCCGCAGTCGATCCTCCGTCCCGAGCACAGCGCGAAACTGGCGCACCGGTCACGCCGGAGTCTGCTCGATCGCGACGGTCCCGACCACCGCAGGCTCCGAACGCAGCTGAGCGGTGAGTTCAGTCCGGCGCGGGTGGCCCGGCTGCGCCCCGCGATCGAACGCACCGCCGCGTCACTTCTGGACCGTCTGCCCGTCGGCGAACCTGTCGACCTGATCGCCCGCTACTCGCGGCCGCTGGTCACGACGGTGCTCGCCGACCTGCTCGGACTTCCCGGAGACGAGCGCGGAGAGTTCCCCGCCTGGCAGATGTCGATGCTGACCGGAAGCAGCGTCGCCGAGGCGGAAGACGGTGCGCGGCGCCTGCACGAACTCGCCCTCCGCATGATCGATGTGAAGAAACGCGAACCGGGCGACGACCTCTTCACCCGGCTGCTGCGGATTCACGAAGCGGACGGCGGCATGGACGCCGACGAGCTGGCGTCGACGTACGTGGTGATGCTCATCGGCGGCTCGGAACCGGTGACCACCATCGGGACCGGGCTCGCCCTGCTGCTCGACCGGCCGGACACGGTGCAGAAGCTGCTCGCCGCGCCGGAACTGTTCGGCCGGGCCGTCGAAGAGATCGTGCGCTACGAATCGCCGTTCAAACTGCTCCCCCCGCGGTTCTGTGAGAAGCCCGTCGACGTGGGTGGTGTGAAGATCCCGGCAGGCGAGATGATCGCGGTCTCCCCCGGTGCGGCCAATCGCGACCCGGCCCGCTTCCCGGATCCGGACACCTTCGACATCGAACGCGACACACGCGGCCATCTGGGGTTCGGACACGGTGCACATCGCTGCCTCGGAGCCGGCCTCGGCAGGCTGGAAACCGAGATCGCGCTGCGCATGCTGATCACCAGGTTCCCCCGGGCCCGGCTCATGACCGCCCACGAGGACCTCGTCTGGCGTCCCGGTTCGTTCATGCGCCGCCTCGACGGCCTGCCCGCGATACTCGACTGATCCGGCGGTGCCACGGCTCAGCGTCGGCCGGTCATCGCATCGTCTGTCTCGGTCAGCCGGATTTCGGCCGGTGAACGGATGTGCTGGACCAGCAGCGGCGCCTCGGACCCGATCTTGGCCAGGAAGGTGTCCCGGCCGAGTCCCATGATGGTGTCCCCGCCGGCGCGGCAGCACCAGCAGCAGACCACCCACGGTGAGCACCGCGACGGCGAACAAGGCCTTCATCCGCCGTGGAATCACCGTGGTGGGGACGGTCCGCCCGACGGCCGTTTTTCAGCCGTTCCAGACGCTCTTCAGCCGCGACCCGGGATGCCAGAAGTTCCCTAGTTCCCCCGTGATCCGCAGTTCTTCCTGACCACCGAGCGCCGAGGGCCACAGTTGAACCAGCGCTTCCGCCATCGGGATGCGCTCGATTCCGGGCTCCACGGCTTCCCGGGGCGAGGCCCGTACGTGATAGCGGAGGCGGTAGTCACCCGGGCCCGGCAGATCCAGCGGGCTCGCCAGCGTTCGCGACCAGTCCAGCAACGCGGCCAGCCCGGTCGCCGACCGGTAACCGAACTCGATGACGTCGTCGTAGGCTTCGATCACGTTTTCCGGCTCGACGGCGTACATCTGGGTCACGACCCGTACCCGCTTCACCGTCCACGGCACCTGAAGCCGCAGCTTTCCGCCCGCCGCGGTGACCATCCCGGACCAGGTGGAGATCCTGGGATTGATCAACGCGGTGTTCTCGCTGAGATAGAAATACGGATGCTGGGCATCGAGTACGCAGTCGATGCGAGCGGGATGCGCTGCTGTGACGTCGCCGGCTGACATGGTTTCCTGTGTACTGCGTGCGGTTGTCTCGCACAGCACACTGGAAATGATCCGAGACTTCCGTCAACGAACGCTGCCCGAGTGCACGATCCGCCGAGCGCTAACGAACGGAAAGGACGAATCGGTCGAGATCGATCCCCCGCATGAGCTCAAGCGCCGAGCGCAGCGTTCGTTCGGCGGATTCGTGATCGCAGCGTTGCGAAGCGCGGAGGGCCTCGGCTGCGTTCGAGAGGCCGACCATGAGGTCCACGCGCTCACGCGCCTGGGCGTCGATGTCCTCGACACCGGCGCCGAGGAGCCTGTTCACGTAGCGATCGAGCCAGCGGGCCAGTTCCAGGGCCGGTATCAGCACACCCGACGGCATGGCCGGGGCCGCCCCGTCGCCGTTGCCTGCCTCCAGTCCGGACCACGTGTTCGCCGCAGACCAATGGCCGTACCCCTCTGAACGCACGATGCCCCGTTTCGTCGTCATGGTTGTGCACAGGCTCATTCGAGCAACCGTCGTTTCCGGCGGACTTCGCATTTTTTCCCGACGACCGCGTGTGAACCACCGCCATTCAGCCGCATTCCCACATCGGTCGACACCCTGGGACTGGAACACCGGAAAAAGCAACAAATTACCAGCATGGATTTCATCCCGCGTACGACGAAGGCGGGAGCGAGGGAAGAACAGGCAACAATGGTGAACGAACGGACAGCCGGTGCCACAGACCGTTTGCCTTGTGGGGAGCCATGATGGACGGTCTGGTGACTCGAGCCGGGTGAGCCGGATTCGACCACCGCGGCCCGGAGAGAGGTGTCCTCATGAAGGCTGCCGTCCTACACGGAAAGCGTCGGCTGACCGTGGAAACGGTTCCCGACGCGGCGCTGCGACAACCCGGTGACGCTGTCGTCCGGGTCGTCGCCGCCGGCATCTGCGGCACCGATCTGCACGGCTACCAAGGACTTCCCGGACCTGCGCAAGGCCCTCGATGCGGGCACGAGTTCGTCGGCGTGGTCGAGGATGTCGGCTTCGACGTCACCACCCTGCGCCCCGGGATGATGGTCGTCGCACCGTTCAATTTCGCCGACGGGACCTGCCCGACCTGCCGGATCGGATTGTTCAGTGCCTGCGCCTCAGGCGGCATGTTCGGCGTGGACGGCGACGGCGGCCAGGCCGAAGCGGTCCGGGTACCGTTCGCCGACGCCAACCTGGTGGCGGTGCCGGTGGACCGGAACGATGAACGACTTCCCTCCCTGCTCGCCCTCACCGACACGATGGCGACCGGACTCCACGCCGTCCGGGCGGGCCGGGTCGGACCGGGTTCGTCGATCGCCGTGCTCGGTGACGGCCCCGTCGGGTTGTGCGCCGTGCTCGCGGCCCGGGAGGCGGGCGCCGGCCGGATCATCCTGGTGGGGAGACATGAGAACCGGCTACGGAGCGGCAAGGAGTTCGGCGCGACCGACACCTTCCGGGCCGTCGGGACCGAGAGCGTTGCCGAATCCGTCGATTTCGTCCGCGCGGCCACCCAGGGGATCGGCGCCGACGTGGTGGTGGAATGCGGCGGCAGCCCACAGGCGCAGACCACGGCCTTCGCCCTCTGCCGGGACGGCGGGACCGTCTGCGTGATGGGCGGGCCACCGATCGCCGACGTCACACCGGTCTTCTTCCGCGGCATCACCCTCACCGGAGGGCTCACCCCGGTCCGCGCGTACCTTCCGGACCTCGTCGGACGAGTGCTGGCGGGAACACTGACCCCGGGTTCGATCTTCGACAGGACAGTGTCCCTGGACGACATCGAGTCCGGTTATGAAGCGATGAACGCGCGCACGGCCACCAAGGTGCTGGTGCGGCCGTAACCCTTTTCATCGCGTGTAGTCACTTCTTCGACAAAAGCGAGGAATCAGATGTCACGGACTCGACCATCCCGAACCCGCTTGCGCAGGATCACGGCGATCATCATCTCCATCGCGTTGGTCCCCGCCATCGCCCCGTCCGCGGTCGCGGCACCAGAGCAGCGGCACCTGCCTTCACCCGGACCGATCACCACTGTCGGAGAAGCGATGAACAGAGGAATCGTCCTCGGCTTCTTCGACGCGCTGAACCGCGGGAACCTCGATCACCTCGACAAGGTGGTACGCCCCGACCTCGTCCAGCACTATCCCGAGATCGCCGACGGCCGGGCGGCCTTCCGCCGATACCACGCGAACCTGCGGGACCGGAACCCGAATCTGCGGTTCTCCGTGAAGAGGACGATGGCCCAAGGTGATCTCGTCGTGGCACACAGCCACTTCCTGCCGAAAGCCGGTGACAGGGGTATCGCCAAGGTCAACGTTTTCCGGCTGAGCAACGGCAAGATCGCCGAACATTGGGAAGTCAACGAAGCCGTCCAACCGCAAGGTATCGGCAACGACATGTTCTCGACACTCAGCTTTCCCCGCATCTCCAAGCCACTTCCGCTGTCCACCGAAGCCACCAGCGAACGTGTCGGACGGGCGGCCTTCGCGGAGATCATCAACCAGCCGAACGACGAAATCCGGCTGGAAGCACTGGATCGCTATATCGGGGACAACACCTATTACCAGCATTTTCCCAATGTCCCGAATGGCAAAGCCGCGCTGCAGCAGTTCGTTCATGACGCGTTCGTAGCGCAGCCGGAATATCGCGCCAACGTCAAGGCGGTCGTCGCCGAGGGTGATCTGGTAGCGGTCGTCGTCCACCTGGAGAAATTGTTCGACATCGAGAACAGCGTCAGTATCGACCTGTTCCGTGTCCGCAATGGGAAATTGGTGGAGCACTGGGCCAGCCGGGAGAACATCCCCGCGACCTCGGCCAATCCGCACACGATGTACTGAACCGTGGCCGACGTGACGCGGGCCGGGAAGGCGCCTCTACGAGGCAGGATCATGACCTCGCCCGCGTCACCACGCGCCACCCCGCTCATCCTGTCGGCGATCGCGCTCGCGGCGGTCATGGCCTGGGTGATCCGGGACTGGGCGTCCTATCTGGACATCGCGCTGAGCCGGCCGTCTTCTCGTCCTGCGAGTACCGGACACCATGCCGTAGCCGTCGGAACCCTTACCTCGCCACCCGCCATCGCCGCGCGAGCGGTCCCCCATCTCCTCGGAATCACGCTGCTCGCCGTGCACGTGACGGCGGCGAACGTACTGCTCGCGGCCGCGGCCGCGCGGCGGTGGGTGTCGGGGCGGATCGCGGCCATGCTGGTCTTCGCGACCGCGTCTGCCGTTCTCACCGCTTCGGCGACGATCCCCTTGGCGAAACTCACCGTGGGCGACGCCATTTCCCCCGGCAACACGCTGTCCGCCGCGATCACCGTATTGCAGTACTCCTTCGTACTCGCTCTCGCTGTCGCGGCCACCCTGCACCCGCGGCTATTTCCCCCTCCCCCTGAAGGTGATCGACGTGTTGAGCAGAAGAGACGCGATCAAACTCGGTTCCGCGGCCGGTGCGGCGCTGATCTTTCCGACGAAACAGCTGGCGTCCGCGCTCTCTGACGATCCGCTGGAGCTACCGCCGTTCTCGGTGCCGCTTCCCATTCCCCCCGTGCTGAAACCCACCCGGCGCACGTGGGACACGGACTTCTACGACATGCGGATCGCGGAGTCCGAGCACGAGATCCTGCCGGGCATACGGACCAGGGCGCTCACCTTCAACGGAGGCTTTCCCGGCCCCACTGTCCGCGCCCACCGTGGTCGCGCCGTGGTGATCAGGCAGGTCAACGCCATGGCATCCCCGGCGACGGTGCATTTGCACGGCGCGAACGTGCCCGCGTCGAGTGACGGGCACCCGATGGATCCCATCGCACCTGGACGGTCCAGGGTGTACCGGTATCCGAACGACCAGCCGGCCGCCACGCTTTGGTACCACGATCACACCCATCACCTCGAAGGAGAGCAGGTCTATCGGGGGCTTTCCGGCGCCTACCTCTTGTCCGATCCGGTGGACGCGCTCCTTCCACTCCCCAGCGGCGAATTCGACGTTCCGTTGCTGCTCAGGGACGCGAAACTGAACGGTGACGGCCAGCTCGTCTTCGTGAACGACGACTTCATGAACCGGCCGACGATCCTCGTCAACGGCCGTCCCCAGCCCTACTTCGAGGTCAAGCGGCGGTTGTACCGTCTCAGGTTGATCAACGTCTCGAACCTCGAGGTGTTCAAGTTCCAGCTCTCCAACGGAGCACGGTTCCTGCAGATCGCGTCGGACGGCGGTTTCCTGCGGGTGCCGGCGGTACGGCAGGAGATCGACCTGTGGCCGGCGGAGCGCGCCGAGGTGCTGGTGGATTTCCGGTCGGTGCCGTCGGGAACCGCCATCGCGCTGCAGAACGTCGTCGCCCTGTCCGCGAACAAACGTGACATCCTGCAGTTCCGGATCGGCGACGGCGTGTCGTCGGCCGAGCCGGAACTCGCCATCCCCGCTTGGGCAGGTGTACGGGCGCCTTTGGCTCAGGCCGGGATTCCGGGATGGCCGTCCAGGAACCCACCTCGAGAGCGCGTGACGAAAAGGCGGCGTTTCGTCCTGCGCTTCGAGCCCGCCACCGGCGAATTCCTGATCAATGGCCAGGGTTTCGACCCGAATCGCGTGGACGCGAGAATCGAGCACGGCTCGACCGAGATCTGGGAGATCGTGAACGGCGACGCCGCCTTCGGTATCACGCACACCATGCACCTGCATCTCGTGCAGTTCAGGGTGCTGGATCGGAACGGGAGGCCGGAACCCGGCCACGACGCCTATCCGAAGGACACCGTACGGCTGAACCCCGGAGACGTCGTCCGCATCGAGGCGACGTTCAATACCCATACCGGCCGGTATCCGTTCCACTGCCACTTCCTCGACCACGCGACGCACTCGATGATGGGCCAGTTCGAGGTCGTACCGCGCCGGTGAGCTACCCATCTTGAGAGGTAAGTCGAACGTGGCGCGGTCGGCGCCCGCTGCCTGTGTCGAGGCGTGATGTCCTGAAGGACCCCTTTGAGACCTTCAACGTCTCAAAGGGGTCCTTCAGGACACGCCACATTTGAGTTACCTCTCAAGAGGACCCTCATTGCCACTCACGACCCTCGCCGCCGGGGCACAACCTCACTTGAGCGCTATTCGGACCTCGGTGTGTCCGGGCGTGACTCGGGCGCCTTGGGCGCGGCCGCCGCCTCCGCGCCGGGCTCCCACATCACCACGCGCAGACCCGAGGCGTCCTGATTGCTCTTCGCGTAGAGCTCCGCGACCTGCTCGTCGTCCAGCTCCAACGTCTCGCGCATGAACTCACCTGTCAGCCGTACCGCCGCGGGACCCGCCGGGTTGAACAGGACGTCGACCTCGTCGGTGAGCAGTTCGACCAGCTCGCCGAGGTCGATCCGCCGCCAGTCCGGCGACGCGAGCCGACGGCGGTGGGGTTCGCCGGTGGCCACGATGACGCAGAGGATGTCGTCCGGGGATTTGGAGATCAAAGGGTTGCCGTCGCCGTTCATCGCGATGTCGAACAGGGTGTCGCGCAGCATCAGCTGGATGTGCTCGGCTTCCGCCCGGCCTTGCAGGACCAGGCGCAGCACGGCGTCCAGCGGATCCGATGGCGAATTCTCGTCGGTCGGCGTGTAATCCGGGTTCGCCCTGAACTTGCCGAGCTTCCCCTCCGCTTCCACCGGCCACAGGCCGACCACCGCCTCGATCGGCGGAGGGTCGTTCTCCGAGGCGGGGCGCCAGGCGGGGTCCATCAGCAGGAACCAGTTCTCCAGCGGACCGTCCGCTCGCGTACCGTCCGTGGTCTCAGTCATCGTGACCATGATCCTCCTTCGTTGTCGGGTGTGCCTCCCGGCGGGGCGGCAACCAGGCCGGCCGGGTCAGTTCCGCTCGGTGGGTGAATTCGCCGGGAGCAGGCGAGGTGGGTGGGTCCTCGGAGAGACGCAGAAATTCGGCTGCCAGGGGCGGGAGCACGACACGCCGGGGCACGCCCGCGTCGTCGACCGACCGCAGCGTGACAGTGCGGACCTGGGTGGCCAGGCCGGGATCCGACGCGAGGAAGGCGATCACCGTGATCCACAGCTCGTCGGCCTCCGGGGAGCCCTCCACAAGCGCGGACACGGCGGCCAAATCGAGGTGGCCTGGGTGGTCGCGGAGCCCGTCGAGAAGCACCTGGAGCACCTGCTCGCTCAAGTCAGCAGGCGGGCCGGCGGCGTCGGGAGCAGGACCGATTTCGGTGAACCGGCCACCGTCCGCCACCCAGATCCGCCCGGCCGTGTTCGTCAGGACGTCCTTGTCGGAGCCGAACATCGTCACCGGCCGGAAGTCCCGCTCCCACGCCTGTTTGGTCAGGTAGGCCACCGACACGGGATGGTCCGGGAAGGTGGCGTCGCTCTGGCAGTGGCCGAGGAGTACCGGCCGATCCGGCTCGACTCCCGCCTTGACGAAGACTTCACTGGCGTAGAACGCCCGCGCCGCTCCCCGCCCCTTCATCAGGACCACGTCACCGCGTACGTGCGGGCGTCCGGTGGTCAACGCGAAGGCCAACCCTTCAGGGAAACCGTGGCCGTCGATCAACCACGGATCCCGGCCGGCCCAGGGCGATTCCACCTCCTGGTCGAACGGGTTCAGCCCGGTTCCCCGCGACTTCCGGAAGTAGGTCCGCTGCTTCTCACCGGTGTAGTTCAGACCGTGCAACGCGTCTCGAGGGGCATCGAGCGGCTGTGTGGGGAAGAACTGCCCGTGCACCACACCGTCGGATCGCACGTGCGGGTAGCTGACCAGCCGTCCGGGCCCTGGCGGTATGGCGTCGAGTGTCTCGAAGCCCGTGCCGTCGACGGTGAGCCTGCCCGGCTCCGCGAACGAGACGGCACCGAGCGGGCGGTACATGGGGCGATGGTAGCCACCGTCCGCCATCGCGACGACGAATTCCCTGAGTGGTGGTGGCGAGCCTCCGACACCGGCCAGGAGGAGCGGAGTCAGGCCGAGGTCGCCCATGGCGGCCCGCAACCCCTCGTCGTCGCGCAGCACCTCGCCGAGTGATCTGTGCGAGACCGTGCCGACCGCCCCGTCGTGACGGACCACCGAGTAAGCGCCGTCTGGACTGACCCGGCCGACGACGAGCACCGGTGGCGTGCCCGGACCCCATGGCGTTTCCGGCCGCAGACCGTTCTCGTCGATGAACGACAAGAGGGTGTCCCCGCTCGCCTCGCGGATCCAGTTCCGCAGCTGCTCGACGAGCTCACCGTCACCGGGTGAGCGCATGACCTTGACCACGAGAGAGCCGTCGTCGTTCTTCAGCGTGATGGTCGCGAGATCTCCGGCACGCCAGCCGGAGACGAGTTCGAAAGTCGAACCTGCCTGCCGGACGAGGTGACCGGACTCGATCCACACACCCGCGGTCGGCGCGTAGACGTCGGGGAAATAGCCGGCCGCGCGCAGGGCGCCGGCCAAATCGAACCCCAGGCCGCCGAAGGTGTTCCGGGCCGCGCCGTGCGGGGAGACCAGCACGACCGGACGGCCGGGCTCGGTGCGCAGCAGCCGCACGAAACCGGTGTCCGACAGCAGTTGCCGTCCCAGGTCACCGCCTTCGACCTCCGCGTGGATCCCGTTCGGCAGCCCCACCTTCGCGTGCCCCTTCGAGCCGTCGAGAGAGACGAAGATCGGCTCACGGTCACCCCATTCGCCGAGTACCCGGCTGGTTCCGTCGGCGAACCTCCGGAGCGCGCGGGCTCCGGCAGCGCGATCCGGCCCGGTGGGAAAACCGAAGACTGAGCCGAAGGAGACGTGGTCGACGTCGTCGAGGGCCAGCGGTGCCTCGGTGAATCGTTCGCCCTTCGGCACGGTCAGGAATCCGGCATCCTCGTCGAGTTCCACCGAGCCGGTCATGAAGTAGCTCTGCCATGGACCCGACAACGCCTTCACGGCAGCCAGGAGGTTGGGAGCCGGATCCCAGTCGGAACCCGTGGTCAGCTCGTTGATGGCCACGATCAGGGGCCGCCGGATCTCCTCCGCACGCGCTCGCGTGACCACGTCGGTCGCCAGGGCCAGCTCGGCGGCCTCCCCCTCGGTCAGCTCCAGTTCGTCACCACTGTTGAATCGCACGAGGACTCTGCCGTCCGTACTTTCGAACATCAGGTGCAACGGACGGGCGCGATCGTCCTCGGTGGCCCCGGCCCAGGCCGCGATCGTCTCGGTCCATCGCCCGGTGTCGGCGGAAGCCGAGGCGTCGTCCGCGTCGTCGGGGCGTCCGGCGATCACGCGTTGAGCGTGATCCGTGGCTTGGCGCGCACCCGACTCCAAGGCCTCCGCCGCGCTCGCGTTCGCCGGGAAGCCCACCCCGTAGTCCCGTCCGTGCGCGTCGACCAGTCTCTTCCAATTCAGGTCTGCCAAGCGCGGGCTGGAGATGCGGTGGAAACCGCCGTACTGCGGTTGTTCCGAAGCGGGCAGATCGGCCGCGTTCATCTCCTGGTATGGACCATTGCCGCGTAGAGCGTCACTGAACTCGCGCAGCGCGCGAGCGGACGTATCCGGCCGGGCGGGGTCGACCCCGATCACCGTCACCGGCAGATCGGGTTCCGCGGCGAGCGCGTCCCGGTACGCCTGGGTCCCGCGCACCTGCGCGGCCAGCCCGGCCCCGTCGACGAACCGCCCGTCGACGTCGAATCCGCCGTCGCGCGCGATGACGAAAACGTAGAAGGGGTTGCGGAGCCCGTTGATCGGCCGCGGCGGCAGCTCGTCGTAGATCTCTCGCCACAGCGCCAAGGTGGCCGGGTCGGTGGAGAAGAGCGCCGCACCGACTGCCTGCGGCGCACCGTCGAGGACGCTCACCCGCGGGCTGAGCGCGCGTTTCTTCGACGGAGGGCCGGTCTCCTCCATCGAAAGGTCTTCGTCGGAGTCGTGGGACCGCCGAGGGGCTTTGGGCGCCGAAGCCGGCAGTTTCGTCTGCTCCGCGGTGAGGCCGGTCCTGCCGGGTTTCTGCTCGATGAGCAGTTCCGGCACGCCGTGACGGGGTTCGGAGCCGGTCTCCGGTCGGGAGCCGTGCGCCTGCACGGTCTGCACGTCAGGGGCCGTGGCCGGGTTGTTCGCGGGCTGCCCCGGGGCGAGGAGGGCGAACGCCTCGTTGAGCGCACTGATGGCTTTGTTGCTCGTCTTCGCGGCCGCCTGGGCGATCTCCTTCTCCCCCAGTTCCGCGGGCGGGAGCACGACTTCGAGCGTCGCGCGCCGTAGGGCGTCCACGTCGGAGCCCGCGTTGGCCGCAACGACGTGGATGACGACGTCGTCGGGGTCGACGGGCAAGCCCAGGCCGGTCATACGCAGCGCTTCGGACCGCGCTTCGGCCGAGAACACCGCGGCGAGGTCTTTGCCGCCGAACCCGGTGATCGTCACCTCGGGCAAGGCGACCTTGTTCCGTTGCCGCCACGACGCCGCCCTGACCACTCTCCGGGCGGCGTCGCGGATTTCCTGGATCTCGCTTTCGGACAGGATTCCGCCGTCACCGGTGAATTCCGCCGTCACCGGCCCGATCGCGCTCGCCGCGAGATCACCCAGCGGTACCGGCGGATCGGACTGCTCGCCGTGCGGAAGTGCCTCGGTGAAGAGCCCGTCCTTCTCCTTGAACTTGCGGATGCTGGTCGTGTCCGTGACATAGACGACCTCGGTGGCGCCGTACCCCTTGACCGGCTTCTGCACCAGCTTCCGCCACTCCACGGTGTAATGCAGGGCGGGTGCGCCGGCGGCTCCGTTGGCCGGAGAGTTCAGTGAGCACTGCCCCAGTACGACAGGGCTCTCGGGGTCCGGGGCCGCTCGTCGATAGATTTCGCTTCCGTGCACGATGCGCGCGGCCGTGAGTCCGGTGAGGGCCACCTCGTCCCCGATGTGGTGTGGCCGATCGGTCTTCAGCGCTATCGGCATCCCCTGCTGGAGACCATGGCCGTCGAGGAACCACGGTCGCCGCGGGCTTCCCGCCCACGGTGAGAGGTAGGGCGTCAGTCGCGTGATCGTCGCGCCGCTCGCGTCCTGGTCGGTCGTCCGCCGGAAGAAGTAGGACTGCCGCACCGCGGAATCGTTGAAGGCGGCCAGGAACATGTAGTGGGCGTCTTCCTCGTCGAGAGGGAAGTACTGCCCGTGGACCCCGAGGATGTCGTTGGCCATGGGGTGACTGAGGACCTCGTCCGCCGTCGGGGCGAACGGGGGCTCGACCTGAAAGGCGCCGCCGTCCATCGTGATCCGGCCGGTGGTGGACAGTTTGATCCTGGCGGGGGGCCGGTAGACGAAGCGCGAGTAGCCACCGCGTTGCAGGCCGCGTGCGATCTCCCCGAGTCCGGCCACCCTGCCGTTCAGCGCGACGACCACCAGCGACTTGTCCGACGACACGGCCTTGCCCCGGCCCAGCATCGCCCGCAGAGCGGGTTCGGCGCGGACGATCTTGACCAGCTCTGCCGGAGTGAGCGACTGGGGCGCCCCGTCCTTACGGATCGCCTGATAACCCCGCGGACCCGCCCCGGTCAACAGGAAGCCCGGCAGCCCCTGCCACGGGGAGTTCACCGCGTAGGGAGGCTGATGGCCGTCGTCGACCAGGAACTTCCGCAGACCGTTCGCGGTGGCGAGAGCGGCCCACTGCTTGGCCCGCGCGTAGTACACCTGGTCGCCGGGGAAGCGGACGAACAGCGCGACTGGTTCCCCGCCGGTGTTCTTCAGCACCACGGTCCGCAAATCCCCGGCCCGCAGCTCCGACACCTTCACGAAATCGGACGGATCGCCGGTGCTGATCCGGTCCGGTTCCAGCCAAGCGTCACCCGTGGGCGCGTAGACGTCGGAGTACAGGCCCTTGTCGTGCAGAACGCCTGCGAAGTCGAAGCCGAAGCCGCCGAAGTTCACGCGCCTGCCACTGTCGCGCGCCACCAGGACCACCGGTCGTGCCGGGTTCGTCTTCACCGTCATCCGGAACAGCGGATCGCTCAGCAACAGTCGCCCGAATACTCGACCGTCCGGTTCGAGCACGACCCCGGCTTTGCCGTCGATCCTGGCGAACGTGCCGTCCGGCGAGTCCACGGCCACGAGCAAGGGTTTCCTGGCCCCCCACACCCCGTTCACGAGAGCCGTACCGTTGTCGACGGCGTCGAAGAACCTCTCCAGCACCGCCGTCTTCAGCGAACCGCCCTGGACCGGGAAGCCCCACACGGATTCCGACGATACGAGCGTCACGTCCCGCCACGATGGCCCGCCGCTTTCGACGATTTTCGCGCCCCGCGGCAATTCCATCATCGTGTTGCGGGCGAATTCGTAGGTGCCGGAGTAGTCGTAGGCCTCCCAAGGCCCGGCCAGCTCACGCAGCCGCGCCAACAGCCTGGCGTTGGCCGTGCTCGTCGCGCCGATCGCCGTCCCGAGGTTCCAGGTGAAGACGAGAAGCGGCGGCCGGACCGTTCCCCCGGTCAGCTGCTGGAACATCGACGACCGGTAAAGGAGACGAGCAGCCTCGTTCGGGTCGACGTACCAGGTGCTGGCGTCGGTCAGCGACGCGCCGAACCTGCCTTCCACCTCGTCGAGCAGCACTTGGACCGGGCGGGTTCGCTCTCCGCCGACCGCCGTCGCCCACGGCCACATCGTGGTCTGTTTCCGCCAGTTGCCGTCACTGTCCTGATAGGTCTCGTACCCGGCACGTAAGGTGTGGTCGTTCACCAGGAGCGCCCGGCTCCGCAGATCCTGGCTGAGGCGATCCTTCGAGGCGAAACCCATCCCGAACTGACGCCTGTTCGCGCCCTTCAACGGAATCCACTCGACATCGTCCGGCCGGATCTCCGCCACCAGGGTGAGCTGCCCGTTCTGCACGGGCACCGCCCGACCGGAGGCGTCGATCGCCAACGGCCGGGACGCCGCCAGCACGGTGCGGAACGGCCCGCCGCCCCGCAGTGCCTCGGCGAATTCCTTCGCCGCCCGCTTGGCGGCGTCCGGGTCCGCCGGATCCGCCCCGAGCAGCGTCACCGGCACTTTCGGATCCCGCGCGAGTGCCCGGAACCGTGGCGAGTTCCGCACGTGCCGGGCAAGCGTGGCACCGTTCACCACGATGCCGTCGAGCACGAAGCCACCGTCGCGTCCTTCGGCGAACACCCGGAACGTCTTCCGCTCGTCTTCCTCGGGCATCGCCTGGTGCAGGCTTTCCCAGCGGGCGCCATCCGGCGTGGTGGCCGAGTCGAAGCCGATCGCGCCCACGGACGAGGCGGTGGGGCCGTGCACCGATCCGTTCGGCGCTGTCCGCACCGTCACGTCGACGGTGATCGCGCTCTGCAGGGTGGGAACGGCCTGGATGTGCGGTGCAGGCCCGGCGCCGTCCAGCTCCGCGCGCAGCAGGGCGGCCATGTGGTCGGCACCGGGCCCCAGCCCGCGGATCGTCACTTGCGGCATCGGCAGTCCGTCGGCCTGCTGGAACGCGGCAGCCCGCTTCAACGCGCTCACCAGGTTCCGCAGTTCCCGCCGCGCTCCGGAACCCTCCAGTCGCGGTGGCGAGCCCTGTACTTGGAAGACGCGCCGGTGACCGAGTTCGGCGTTCACCTCGTCCCGCCGCACCTGTTCGGGGTCCACAAAGGACTCCGGTGAGGAAGCCGGCTCCGGGAACGTGGTGCCTGCGGCCTCGATGCTCGAGGTCAGTCCCAGACCGGCGAACGCCTGCACCGGCGCCGACCTGGAGGTCTCCGTCAGGTCGGACTCACCTGCCTGAGCCGCCGGGTGGGCGAAACCGGTGTGCTCGACCGGGGCAGGAGGAATGTGGCCCGGCGGCAGTACTTCGACGAAGTCCCCGCCTTCGACCCTGAATCGCATCGGATGGTCCTGCCCGACGACATTCGTCGCCGCGAAAACGGAGACCGGTCCCTCACCCTGCTCCCAGCCGAGCCGCAGCAGGTACGCGGGCGTCCCGCCCCCGGGGCCGTCCGCACCGGAATTCACCGAGCACTGGAACAGCACCAGGTTGCTCGCCGGGGACGGGTTGTGCGCCCGGTAGACCTCGCTCCGGTAGAGCACCGGCGCCATCTCGGTACCGGAGAGCAGCACCATGTCACCAAGGACGAACTCGTGATCGGTGGGCATCGCCACCCCGAAGCCGAGTGCGGTGCCGTGTCCTATCGAGGTCCACGTCCGCCGTCCGGCCCAGGGCGCGCGGAAGGTCTTGCTCAGCGTCCCGTCCACACCGGACTGGTCGGTGACCCGGACGTAGTACTCGTGCGTTCTGGCGTCGCTGCCGGCAACACCCGCGATCTCCATCGGTCCGCCGTCGAAGTCCCGGGACGGGAAGTACTGGCCGAATGTGCCTCGCCGGGAGTTGGTCAACGGGCGGCTGACCATCAGCGGCGAATCGGGCAGCGCAGGCAGGTGGGTCTGGATCTCACCGCTGACCTGGAGCTCACCGGTGGGCAGGAACGAGACCGGGCCGGTGATCCGGTGGAAGGTACGCCGGTAGCCGCCCGGCACCATCCCTTCGGCGAACGCGACCAGATCCGCGTGATCACGGCCTTGGTCGATCAGCAACACCGGCGTCTTCACCGTGCTCAGCCCGTCGCCCCGGCCCAGCATCAGCCGCAGGACCTGATCGTCCCGCTGGGACCGGGCCAGCCCGGCCGCCGGAAGGGCCCTCGGCTGTCCGTCGCCCTGGACGAGCAGGTAGCCCAGTTGCGGATGCCGGGCGGCCACCAGGATGACCGGTGGGTTGTCCGGACGCCACGGAACGGGCACGGGGTCGCCGTCCGGGCCGAGGAGACGCAAAGTCGTGGCCGTCGTGCTGTTCGCCCATGCCCGCAGCCGGGTCATGGTCGTCTGGTCGTTCGGCCAGTGGACGACCTGGACGAGATTTTTGCCGTCGGCGCCCGGGACCTGGGAGACCCGCACATCGCCCGCACGCAGGGCGGAGACCCGGGCGAACCCGCCGTCCGACGGCAGGTGCAGACCGCTGGAGTCCACCGCGACCGAGGAAATCGGGGCGAAGACGTCGTTGAAGAGCTTCTGCTTTCTCAGCGCACCGGCGAAATCGAAACCGAATCCACCATGATTGATCCGGTTTCCGGTGGCGTGGCCGAGCAGGACGACCGGCCGGAACCGATCCCGCACGAGAGCGGCGAACTCCGGGAGCTCCAGCAGGATGTTCGCGACCGACGCGCCACCGGTTTCGCTCAGCATCCCATCGGTCGTCCCGAGCCTGGCGTACTTCGCGAGCGCGTCCGGCGACACGAACACCGGTCGCCTGTCGCCCCAGGGGCCTGCCACCGACGTCGTGCCCTCAGCGAGCGCCGCGGCGAATCCGCGCAACGCCTCCGTCTGTCCGGGGTTCGCGTCGTTCGGGAACCCGAACACCGGGCCGTACCGCTCGATGCGGACATCCGACGCGCGGAGGGGATGGGACACGAATCCGGTACCCAATACCTGGAAATAGCCGGTAAACGGTCGCGGCAGGAAGGGCCCCGATCCGGTGAAAGCCTGCATGGGGCCGGCAAGGCGCCGCAGGGCCGCGAGGAAGCGCTCGTTGAGCCGGTCCGCGGCCGAAGGCACCGGCGTCACCGTGAACAGCACCAGTGGAGGACGAACGCCACCCGCCACCTTGGCGAAGAAAGCACCGGCCACCACCGCGTGCGCCATCTCCACCGGACCGAGCGGCAGGCCCGTTCCATGCTCGCCCCTGGCCGCAAAGAGCGGGTTCGCGCCTCCGTCGCTCTCCAGGAACAGGAAACGTGGCCGCGTCCGGCTTCCGCTGGTCGAGGGCGCCCACTCCTGCACCTGCTCGACGATCACCGGCTTGCCCTCGCGGTCGAAACCGGGCCTGCCGACACTCCGCTCGGTGGCGTCGGTGGACCATCTCGCGAGGGCGGACAAAGCGGTGATCCGGCTGTCGTCGGTGAAGAACGCCGCACCGCTCTCCCTGCCGTGGGCGTTGATCAGCGGCTTGCGCCGAAGCCGGGAAGGCGGTGACGAGACGATCCGGCGCTCCGCCACATCCAGCAGAGATGATCCGCCGTCCTGGGCGGTCCCGGGCGAAGCGGGCAGGAGCGAGACGATCCGGTAGGTCCCGTCACGGTTCAACTGCTCGGCGAACCGGCCGGCCTCGTGCACCAGGGTCGGCTCCCCCGCCGTACCGTCGACGACGAGGACGACCTCGGCGTCCGGATCCCGGACGAGCAAGTCCTGGTAGTTTCCGGCTTCCCGGACCCACGTGGCCAGAGCCGCCGTGTCCACCACCTTTCCGCCGACGACGAACCCCTGCTCGTCGGCGGTCGCGAAAACGTAGAACGATCGCGCATCGATACCGTCGCCCGTCGGCAGCGACGTATAGACGTCCTCCCAGAACGCGGCCGCCGCCGCATCCGCCGGCAGCAGCAGACCACCCGCGGCCGACGGCCCCGGCTGGAGCTGAACCGGGGCCGGCGGCGCGGCGAAGACCACGGCTCCCTCCGCGGGCTCGGCGCCGTCGAGCAACGGCCGCACCGTTCCGTCCCGCCGGACCTCCACGCGGGTGTCGAAGCCGTGCACATCGCCCCGGAGACCGGCATCGTGGAGCAGTTCGGCGAGCGCGACGATCCGGTTTCCGTACCGCGGGCTGCTCACCCGGCAGCTGAGGAACACCACAGACGACCGTTGCCGCCAACTCGCGTCCCCCGGCAATTCGACGCTCGAAAGCAGTCGCACCACCGCGCGTTCGTCCAGCGACACGATCCGCCCGTTCCTGGTGCGGACCGAGAAGCCGTCCTCCCCATGGTGCAGCGGAACGCTGAACTCTCCCTCCACCACGGCGCGGTTCTCGAACGCTTCCCGCAGTACGCCCCGCTCCTGGTCCGAAAGCGGGAAGCCCACGCCCACCACCACGCCGGAGCGCGAACGCAGGGGAACGAAGTCCACTTCGGACAGATCGACATCCGGTGTCAGAGTGCTTTCCGGTCGTGGTGCGGACTGAGGCTCCGACGACGTCTCGGCGTAGGACCTCGCGACGGTGAACATGTTCCGCAGCGCGTGGTGGGCGTCGTCCAGGACAGGACGTCGCCGGGCAGCGGTCCCCAACGTGTCGTTGATCCCCGGCTTGTCGAGCAGTGCGAGCATCCGGGCACGTTCCCCCACGGCGCCGGGCTGCTCCCCCTCGAGGAACGTGTGATAGGCGAGTGCGCTCAACATGAGGTCGTGCAACGGGAACCGGCGCGCGAGTTCGTCCGGCGTCAGCCCCTCCGGCGGCAGGACCTGGGGCAGCAGTCGCGTCCGCAGCGCGACGATCTCGTTGCGCGGGAGCTGGGCGAGCAGGTCGGCCATCTGCTCCACCTGGTAGGGCAGCATCTCCTGCGTGTCGTCGTCGAACCGGGCCAGGCTGTCCTCGTAAGCCGGGGGCTCGTCGGCGACGGGATGCGCGGTATAGCCCGGTGCGCCGTCGGAGTGCCGCGTGGCCCCGGAATCCTGTGCTTCGTCGTAGGTCGGCAGCTCCTCTTCCCGCAGGTCCTCGCTGTAGAACCCGCGGCCCGGCTCGGGGAACCGTCCGAACGGCGTTTCCGGTGTGGCGTCCCGCAGCTGACGACTGCTCAGGCGGACGGCCTCGGCCGCCTGCCGCACGTCACCCAGTTCGGTCCAGGCGTAGGTCGGGTGCTCCTCGTGGAGAAGCAGGTCGGTCAGCATCGTCGTGATGCCCTCATGGAAAGCCTGCCGGATCCGCTCAGGTGCCCCGCCCGGCACCGTCGGCGGCAACGCGCCCAGCAGGTCCTCGGCTTCCTGCCGACGCAACTGCTCCCGCCACCGCAGTTGCTCCTTCCACCGTTCCCACCCTTCCTGGAGTCGGTCGTCCGGAATCGCGTCCTGCCGCCTTTCGGCCAACCGCGCCCTGGCCTGTTCGATCCGATTCCGGAACCGCGCCAGCTGCGTTTCGGCCCACGCGGCGAGGTCATCGAAGGTACGAAGCCGCTCGAATCCGGCCCGTAGCTCCGAGGCCAGGCCCTCCGCATCCGCATCCCGTGACAAAGCCGAGGCCACCGAATCGACCATGGACCGCCACAACCGCTGCTGCTCGGCGGCATCGGGCCCGTAACCCACCCTCGGAGCGGGACGCTCGCCGAGCAACGCCGTCGCCTCTTCGCGGAACGACGCCACCTGCCGGTGATCGGGGGACAGCCGAGCCTCGAACTCGGCCACCGCCGCGGACAACCGGCCCGGCTCGGGGACGAGCCCGTCTGCGCGACGGGGCTCGCTCAGCCACTCCGCCGGCCCCCGGGTGTCCGCTTCGTGGCGTCCGTCGGCCGTCCATATCGGCATGTCCTCGTCCGAGTGAACGCTGTGGTCGTCACCGACCGGCTCGTGCGGATCCGGCGGCGCCGGCGTGGACGTCGTGACCGAGGCGGGCAACCGGGTCAGGGCCAACGGCACGCCGGTGTAGTGCGTACGGACGCTGGACAGCTCCCGCAACGACTCGGCACTCTCTCGCAGCGGCGCGACGTCCGGATGGTCCCAGGCCGCGCGAGGCGACGCGCCCGCCGAGATCAGCTCCGTCAGCAGTGTCGAGAGTGCGTCGTGGACGAGCTGCCGGGCGGTGGTGTCCGTACCCGCGGCCGCCCGGGGCAGCCCGCCGATCAGGGATTCGACCGTCTGCCGGGCGGACGCCACCGCCTGCGGCGCGGCCTGCTCAAGCTGCCGCACCCGTTCGACGGCTTCACCGACCCGCTCTTCCCACCGCTCCCACACCCGCCGTGCCTTCGACCGCGTTTCGGTCGGGGCAGGCTCGGTCACCTGCCCGGTGGCCGGTTCGTTCGCCCCGCCGGGCCGGACCTGCCCCAAGATCTCCATCGCGGTCCGGGTGTAGTGCGCGCTTTCCGCCGGACCGCGCAACGTCTCCAGATCTCCGCGCAGCCGGACCACATCCGGGCGGTGCCAGGCGACCCGGGGATTGACTCCCCCGGCGATGTGCTCGGTCAGGATCGACACCAGGCCGTCGTGCAGGGTCCGCCGTGACCACTCGTCCGCGGCGGGCACCGCGGACGGCAGTCCGCCCGCCAAGCGCTCGGCCTCGGCTCGCGCCTGCTCGACCGGCACCACCGACGGCACCGAACCTTCCTCCCGCTCCTCCACCCGTGCGGAGGCCCCCCAGATCGCCCTCTCCCACTTGCCCATCGTCCGCTGTTCCAGCATTTCGAGCGCGGTCCTGCGGTAATGCGCGGACTCCGCCTCGCCACGCAGCGACTCCAGATCTTCGCGCAAGCGCGAAACATCGGCGTCCTCCCAGGCGTCCGCAAGGCTCACGCCACCGGCGATCAGATCCGTCAGCATCGAGACCAGACCGTCGTGCAAGGTCTGGCGCGTTTCCTCGTCCACGATGCCCGTCCCGGACGGCAACTCCCCCGCCCACTCCTCGGCCTCGGCCCGCGCGTGCTCGACCACGGTCGCGGTTTCCGCCGAATCCTCCAGGTCCTCAAGCCGCCCTGACGCCGCCATGATCGGTACCAGCCACTTGTCGAGCGCCTGCTCGGCATCGGCGACCGAGTCGGGAGAAGCCTCGGGTTCGGGTGCCGGCCCGCGGATCTCCTCCGCGCTCAGCGTGTAGTGCGCCTCCTCCGCCGGGCCGCGCAACGCTTCGAGCTCGTCCCGTAATCGCGCGACACGCGCTTCCTCCCAAGCCGCCTCGGGCGTCGCCCCGTCGGCGATCAGATCGACGACCATCGACGTCAGGCCGTCATGCAGGAACTGGAAGGTGTCTTCATCCACGGCGGAAAGCACGGACGGCAGCGCGCGTACCAGCCTCTCCGCTTCGACTCGCGCCTGCTCGATCGGTACCGCTGACGGAAGCACGCCTTCCGCTCGTTCGGCGACCCGGCCGGACACCTCCAGAAGCGGCTCCGACCAGACGGCCAAGGCCGTATCGGCATCGTCGGGTATCGCCGTCTCCGGAAGCGAACTGTCCACTTCGGACAGTTCGCCGTCGGGAACCACGCTGTCGGCGTCCTCCGGTAGTTCCTGGATCGTCTCGGGCAGGTGGTCGAAGGGGGTACGCCAGAGCGCGGACGTCTCGAGGGGAGACTCGTGCGTGGGGAAGAAAGCGCCGGCGTATCCACCGGTGGATCGACGGACCGGCACCTGGAGCAGACTGTCGTCGCCACCGAACCGCCTCCCGGGCGAGAGATGCCGCCCATCGTGCAGTCGGGTTCCAGGGCTGTCGCTGCGCGGTGTCTCACGTCCTCGCGACGACGTGCGGCTGGAGGTGCGGTACCGGGTCAGCTCGGGCTCACTCGCCGTACGACGCAGGTCGAAGGGAGAGATCTCCCCGACTGACGAGGCGATGCTCGGCCGCCTCCCCACCCGGGGATGGCCGGAGGTGGAAACGACGTCCGATTGTTCCGTGTCGACCCGGGGCACCGAAGTTTCGCCGTCGTCGAGGGCGGCGGGTTCTCCTGCCGATTCCGCGCTCTCCGTCGTGGCCACCCTCGCGGCGTCGGCGGTGTCGTCCGGGAGGAACTTCGCGTTCGCGTAGGCCTGCACTGAGGCCGCCCACTTCACGAACTCGTCCGGGGTGAGCAGGGCCGAGTACGCGTCCTTCGGATCGTTCAGGACGAACATCCGGCGGTCGTTCACCGTGGTGGCCTGCACGTGGACCGCGTGGTGTGGAAGGGACAACACGGCGCCACCGGTCTCGGCCACCCGCGCCCAGAACGACGTCCGTCCGTCCTCTGTCCGCAGCCCCTCGGCCAAGGAGATGTCGGGCCGCGTGGCGGAGCCGACCGGAGTGACGTCCGTGTCCGGCGCGAGCCGACGGCGCATCCTCTCCACATAGGACTCGTGACCGACCCGGCCGCGGCGACGGCTTCCCCGGTCCACGATCAGCGGTGACACCAGCATCCTGCTCATCCGGCTGTCACGCAGCACGTTCCGGGTGAGCACCGGCACCTGGTCGACGTTCAGGTCGGCGGCGGCGAGTTTCTGCATGGACCGGGCCCAGCGCGCGGTCAGCTCATGCCATTCCCGCCGCACCGCGCTGTCGGCCTGGTCCGCGCCCACCAGGCGCAGCGCGCGCTGTTGGAGACCGGAGAACTCGGCCCGGGCCTCGGCGACCCGCTTCCGGACCATCTCCTCCAGGGTCCGGCCGAACGGCCGGTCGGGTTCGGCCCGGCTCTCGGCGCTCGCCTGGGCGAGGCCGTGTTCGGTTGCGTCCGCCACCGCACCGCCCACCTGCAGCAGTCCCGCCAGCGTGGGCACCCTTCCGCGGACGCTCGTGTCGACGGCGGCCGGGGCTGCCGTGTTGAGGAAGTACTGCTCCTCGTTCCCGGCGGCGGCGAACAAGGCTTCCGTCAGCGCCGCCGGATTCTTCGACAACGCGGTGAACAGTGGGTCCGTGCCGAGGGCGATCCGGGCGCTGACGCTGAGGTTCACCAGACCCAACGCGGCGAGGCGCACCGGCAGCTCGGCGTCGGCCGGGACGACCAGGCCGTGCAACGACGAGGTGCCCGATGTGAACGGGTCCGCGCCGCTCGCGATGCCGATGTTCAGCTCGTCGAGCAAGTGGGTGAGCCGGGCGGGCGTCACCGGCTGAACAGCCCTCCTGTCCACCTCGACACCGCCATGGGAACGCTTCGGCGGGCGGGCCTGTTCTCGAGTGGGCACGAGGGAGGCGGCCAGCAGCGCTTCGTTGACGAGAGCGCGGACACGTGCCCTGCCGGTTTCGGGTAGCGCGGCGAGCGAACGATCGAGGGCGATCAACCGTTTCCTGGTGCCGTCGGGCAGGGCATGGTGCTCCAGTGCGCCTTCGACGGCCAGCGCGGTGTACTCGGCGAGCCTGGCCCGCAGCTCGGATCGGGAAAGCTCCAGTTCGGGCAGCCCGTGAACGACACGGTCGTACCCGGTGGCGGCCTGTTTCTCGGGGGTGTTCGGACCGTCGTCGAGGGCGACCTCGACGGTGACCCGGTGCCGGTCCGCCGAAGCCCGATCCGACGGCAAGCGGCCGGTTTCGACGCGAAGTTCGACATCCCGCACGCCGACGGTCCGGTCGTCCCCCTGGAGTGTGGCGAGTTCTTCGGCCAGCGCCCCGCGGAAGTGATCACGCACCTGGCCTGCCCGCCGCTGGGCGGTCGTGTCAAGCGATCCGGGGAAGAAGCCGTTCCCGCCGCCGTACCCGGTGATCGTCACCTTGACCGGCCCCAGCCCGAGGTCCCCTCGAAGCACCGCCGCGCGGGCGACGTCGCGCGCGACCGCGCGGACACCGGCGAGGGCGGCCGTGTCCGCGGTCGACCGGCCCGGCGCGAACGGCACCTTCGCCGAAGGGATCTCGCCGAGCCCGCCGAGGGCCGTCGTCACCAGCGGGTTGACACCCGGGGCTTTGCCATCCGGAGCATGGAGCAACGCCTGCTGGTCGAAGAAGGTCTCGCCCGGTTCACGGGTGTACATCCGGAAGAACCATCGATCCGGGCCCGGCAGGATGTCGAGTTCGGCGGCCATCGCCTGCCAGGCTCGGTGCCGGGCCGAGGGGTCGGCACGGTCGTAACCGGTCCTCGCGATATCGGAAAGGGCTTCGGCGAGTTCTCGATGGCGCCCCAGCCGGGTCGCCTCGGCGTCGTCTCCGGCCGTCCGCGCCCGCTCCATCCGCTTCGACAGCTCCGAGGAGAGGTTCCCGAGTTCCGCGTGGTGGTGGACCAGGTTGCGCTCGATCGCTTCCCGGACGGCGGCGTCCTGCTCGGTGGTGTGCGGGTGGTTCTCCAGCGTGATCTGCGTGCGGCCGTCGGTGCTCTCCGCGATCACGGTGGCGAAGTGGTACCCCGCCGGACGCCGCACCCCGGCCCGGTCCGTGTGGTCGGGACGGCCGTCCGCACCTTCACCCGGAATCGAGGACCGCACGTACACCTGCCCGGGTTCAGCCCACGCGAACTGGTTGACCCCCATCCGCCGGGCGGCTTCGTCAAGCCGTGCCCGCTGCTCATGTACCTCGGGAGCGTGGTCCAACATCCGCCCGTAGCGGTGGCCGGGGAGCGGTCGGTCCGGGGAGCCATCGGTGTCCCGTGCGGCGATCTCCGCCGCCCGGCTCGTGTCCACTGTGGACGGATCGCCGTGCTCGACGATTTCGGAAAGTCCTTCGGCGAGGTTGAGGGCGCCGGTCACCTCCGTACCGTCGTCGGTGCCGATCCTGGCCGTCGCTGTCCGGCCACCGGGCGCTTCGAACAGCAGTGTGTCGGGGGTGGCTCCGTGGACGATCCCGGCGAAGCCACGGGAATCGTCGGTGAGCCGCTCGGGCATCCGGGGTACCACCCGGTGCAGCACCTGCTGACGGCCGTGTCCGTCGAGCACGAGCCGGGAATCCCGCACCTCCAGCCCGATGCCGGTCCTGGTGCGCCGCAACGCTTCACGTGCCCTGTCCAGCACCTCGTCGGTGGCGAAGAACTCCCTCGCTTCGAGCACACCGCCGCCGTCGTCCACCGAGCGGGTTCCGTTGATTCCCAGCGTGCTGTCGGTCGCGACCCGCAGAGGCGGCCGGTACGCCGTCCTGGTACCGGTGTCCGGGCGGCCGAAAGCCGGGAACGCGCCGTCGGCACGGCGCTCCGCCTGCAACGGCCGGAGTGACTCGAAATGCTCCGTGCCCACCGGCTCGGGCCGATAGGCGGAGGTCAGGTTCGGCCGGGGCGCGGGAGCCGCGGCCGGCTTGGTCGAAGGGCGGCGTTCACCCTGATCGTCACCGACGTGGACCAGGGTAGGCGGCAGCCCGGGCCCGAAGCGGACGAGCGGCACGGTCCGATGGTGCTCGTCGATGTCGTCGCGGATCTTGCGCTGGAACTCCGTCTCCGGCTCCCAGTACTTGAGCGCACCGTGCTCGACACCCATCTCACGCCCGGTGAGCAGGTACACCATCCGCTCGTAGTCGGCTTCGTGCAGACTCGACCCGTCCTCGGGCAGCCGGATGTCGTACACGTCGTTGTCGCCGGTGACGTTGCGGAAGCCCTCGCCCTTGCGTTCCTGGACCACGCCGTCGACGACCCGGAACCGGCCGGACTCTTCCAGTCCGCGCATGGACTCGGCGAGCTGCGTGTACTCCGCCGAGCGATCTTCGTATCTCTTCAGTACCCGTTCACGGAGATCCTGCGGCACGGTGGCGAGATCCGGCCGCAGTGGCTCGAAGTAGGCGACCAGGCCGATCCGCTCCCGCCCCATTCCCAGGTGGACGTCGAGCTCGTTGAGCGTCTTGGCCTTGAGCTCCAACGGTTTGGGCACCGCGCCCCTGGCTCGCCAGCCGACGGAGGCGGGATTGGCCGGGCGGACATCGAACACCACTCCGAACCGGTCGGCCATCTTCTGGAATCGGCGCTGGTCCTGTCGTGGAATTCCGTACTGTGTTTCGAGCACCGACTCACTGACGAAGTCGGAGTGTGCGGACTGGAGGGAAACCCAGCTGTTCCGCCGCAGCCCCACCGGCGGCGTCGCTGTCGACACGTGCTCGTCGAGATCGTCGAAGAGCTCTTCGATGAAGCGGGCCGCTTCGCTTTCGATTTCGGGCAGCTTCGGCGGTTCTTCGGGGACGCGTCCGGAGTCGGCGAGCGAACTCGTCTCCGGTTCGGCACGGATCTCCGGGGCCGGTCTGCCGTCGACCGCGGCGAGCACGTCCTCGGTGAACATCCGCGCGTCCTGATCGACTTCCGGCAGTCCCGTGTCGACGGCGAGCCTGACCGAGTCTTCCGCGGGGGAAGCACCGTCGGGGACGCGGACGGTGCCGTCCCGGAGGATCTCCACCGGAGTCGCCGGACCACTGACGTCGCCGTGGTAATCCTTCTGCCGCAACAACTTCCGCAAACCACCGAGCAAATCACCCACCACCGGATCAGCCACCCGGCAACTCAACACCACCAACTCAGGACTACCCCGCCACGCCTGCCCACCCGGCAACTCCCGACCACTGAGCAACCGATACACCCCAGCCTCATCCAACCGGACCCGCGCACCATCCGACTTCCGCCCAACCGAAAACCCACCACCACCATGACCCACCACCGAATACGCACCCGGCACCCCAGCACCCCGCCCGAACGCCGACACCACCACCTCCGACTCCCCCGCCACCAAAGGAAAGAACACACCCACCGCACGCCCAGCACCATCCCGCAACGGCACAAAATCCACATCCGACAACCCAACCCCGACACCACCCACCACCTCCACCAACGAAACCGGATCGTCGACAGACCCCACTGGGCGATCCAACGTCACGCTGTCCGGCGTATCACCGAGGTAGGCGAAGTCCGCGGGATCGAATCCCATCGACGCGAAGATTTCCGCGTCGATGTCGTCCGCGGACGGTCGATCACCCGATCCCTCCCCTCGCTCCGGCCATCGCAACGGTGACGGAGTCGTGAAGACCGGTTCGCCCGCGTCCGACATGATCACGTCACCCGATTCGTCGACCGGGCTTTCCGGCGAATCCGCCTCCACCGCTTCTGCCGGGGCGTTCGACGCTTGTTCCGGGCGCGCCGCTACCGGTCCCGTCACCTCCGGCACCGGCACACCGGCCTCGCCCTGGATCGTCTCCCGAAGCGAGAAGCTGTGCTTGTGCGGGAGTCTCAGCGTCGGACGCCATTCCATCCGTACGTGCTCGCGCATGATCTGCTCGACCGGAGGCACGCCGAACCGTCGTCCACGAGCGTTCCACAGCTCCGTCAGCACTTTCGAAGTCAACTCTTCGAGCGCCTTCAGCCGCTCCGGAGCGACCGCTTGCGAACCGGTGAGGTCGAAGAACAAGGTCGGTCGCTCGGCCGCCCCGGCCGCGTACCGACCGAAGAAACCCTCCAGCGCCCAGGTGATCCGCCGTTTCACGGCCACCGGTAGCTGTGTGCGGGAGCTCAAGAAGGAATCCACGAGTGTGCGTGCTTGACGGTAGTGATCCGGTGTTCGTCCCGGCGTGACCTGGGACCGCACGGAGACGAGGCCGTCATAGCCGCCGGCGTCCTTGGCCCACGACCAGGTGAAGGCGAAGTTCTGCGCCGTGTCCGGGGACACCCCTCCTTCCCGCATCCCCTCGTGCACCAAGCCGAGGAGGTAGTCCCGCACCATTGTTTGAAGGGCCGTGTCGCCCGAGCCTCGCTGCAGCCGCACCGTGAATCGGACGTCCGGGAGCTCCACGTCCGGTTCCTGGCCGAGGATCTTCTCACCCAGCCAGGTGCCGAACGTCCTGAACTTCCTTTCGTCGCCCGCGAAGAGCTGGGCACCTTCCTCGTTCACCGTGTGGAACAGCCCGGTGATCCCTGATTTCGTGGTGTCCACCACCGGATTCGGCTCGGACCAGTACAGCTGCGGTTCCGGGTCGGCGGGCGTCAGGTCCAGGGGGTGGTCCGGCCCCTCGATGTCCAGACGCAGGGCCGGGGCGGCCGTGACGACGCGCCGCGCCCCGATGTGGTCCTCGACGAACTGCCTGATCTGTTCTTCCGACGCAGAAGGGAGCGCTGCCCGTACCGCCTCGCTCACCGCCGTGGTCACCGACCGCTCAAGGGCCACGACACCGCGCTTCGCCGAACGCAGCTCGATGACGAGCCGTACCCGTTGTGCGGCATCGGTTCTGTCCCGCACACGCTGGGCGAGCCCCTCCACCATCCACCCCAGCCGACGACGAGAGGCACGGGGAAGTTCCGTGCCGAGGATCGAGAGGGCCAGATCGAGATTTCTCGCCGCCTGATAGCTCAGCCGGGACCGGTTCGGTGACCGGTACACCATGAGCGCGGCACTGGGCGGTTCACCTTCACTTACCTCGACTTCGAGGGGACCGACGATGCTCCGGAGAGCTTCCGGCTCGACACCCTGGTCCGGCAAGGCCGCCCGCAACCGCGTCTCCACCAGTTCGATCAACGCCCGCCCGTGCTCCAGCCACCGCGCCGCGGTGTCCGTCACCGTCAACCTGACGTCCAGTGGCTCCAGGTCGTGCCGTCCCAGTTCCACGCTGTTGCGTGCGATCTGAGCCGCCAACCCGTCCAACGACGTCTCATCCCAGTGCGACAATCGCGAGGGATGAGTCGTCGTCAGGCCGGCTTGCCACACCGCGACCACGGCGGGAGCCGTCCCAGCGTGGTCATCGGTCATCGGAGGCCGCGACGGGACGTCCACGACGGCCGGCAGCGGGATCAGCGACGCGGCCAGCTCGGGTTCGACCGGTGTTCCGTCCATCGGGTGTTCGGGGGCTTCGATCTCCAGAAGCAGTACCGGTTTCCGCTCCGAGGGGCTCTGCCGGAAACCGATGTGGTCGTCGATGAACTGCCTGACCTGGGCTTCGGAGGCGTCCGGTAGCGCCGACCGCACCGCCGCGGTCACCTGGGCCGCGACCACCTCCGCCCGCAGCGTGCCCATCATCGGCGGCGTACGCAGTTCGAGAATCAGCTGTGGCCGCGCATCCGGGTCGGTGTTGTCCCGTATCCGCTCTGCCAGCCCCTCCACCATCCACCCCAGCCGACGCCGTGAAGCCTGCGAAAGCTCCGGATTACGCGGGAGGAAGGGCAAGACGAGCTTTTTCCCGGCCTGGTAACTCCGCACGGACCGGTTCGGTGACCGGTGCACCGTGATCCCGGCACCCCGGGGCTTGTCCTTGCGCAGATCGTGCTCGAGGTGATCGAAAACCGGCAGCATCACCTCCGGGTCCACTCCGCGCTGCTCGAGCGCCGTCCGCAGAGCGTCCTCCAGTATCTCGAACAGCGCCGGCGCCAACCGTTCCCGTCGATCGGGTGCGTCCGTCACATGCAGCCTGACGTCCAACGGCTCCCGCTGGGACAGCTCCAGGTCCCTGGAGTCCCTCGCGATGCGATCCGCCAGCTCGCGCAACGACGCCTGATCTTCCGGTGACAGTCGCGGTGGATCCGTCTCCACCGCGGCGGACCAGCTGTGTTCGGCGACGGGATCCAGTCCGGCACGAGCCCCTGGCATCGGGGGCCACGACGAGGTGCCCGTCGCGGGCGGCAAAGAGATCACCGCGCCGACCGATCCGACCGCAGAGTCAGTCCACTTGACCTGCAGCCGGGGCTGGGTCGGCAGCCTGTCCAATGCGTGTCCTGGACCCTGGATGTCCAGGTACAGCACCGCGTTCCGATCCGATGACTCCGAACGGATCTCGATGTGGTTCTCGATGAACTGCTCGATCGTCTCCCGCGAGGCTCCGGGCAAAACCTTTCGTACCGCCGCGTTCATCTGGGCCGTGATTTCGCCCATTCGCGGTTCGGTCATCCTCGGTGAACTACGCAGATCGAGAACCAGCCGAAGCCGCTCACCGGAGTCGGTGTTGTCCCGCACCCGCTCGGCCAGCCCCTCCACCATCCATCCCAGCCGGCGACGCGCGGCTTGGGAGAACTCGGCGGTACGCGGCAGGAAAGGTATCTGGAGGTCCCTGGCGGCCTGATAACTCCGCACGGTCCGGTTCGACGACCGGTGCACCGTGACCTCGAGACCGGGTGACGCGTCCGTCGTCACAGTGCTTTCCAGCCGGTCGAAGGAGAAACGCTCCGCGTCCGCATCGATCCCCTGCGCACGCAGCGCACCCCGCAGCGCGTCTTCCAGCTTGGCGAACAGCTCCGGGCCGAACTGCCATCGCCGCTCATGCGTGTCGGTCAGGGTCATCCTGACATCCACCGGCTCACGGCCGGACCGCTCCAGTTCCACGGTGTTCAGCGCGATGCGACTCGCCAGCTCGCCCAGCGCGGTCTCCTCTTCCGGGGATAACCGCGGTGTCTCGCTCACGGGAAGTTCGGCCCGCCAGCCGACCAGGGCGACCGGATCCCGCACACGAGCGATCGCCGCGGGGCGGATCGCGTCCGTGGCCGCGGGCAAGGGAATCAGCTCATCGGCCCGCGTTTCACCGACCGGAGTGTCCAGGACGGGCGCGGGCTCCGTCACATCGATGAACAGAACCGGATTGTACGTTTTGGACGATGCCTGCCTGAACTCGACGCGATCGTCGATGAACGCCTTGACACGCTCGTTGGACGCCCCCGGAAGCGCCGCACGCACCGCCTCGTTCACGTCGGCCGTGATCGTCCGCACCCGATCCTCGATCATCGAGTCCTTACTGCGGAGATCGAGGACCAGGCGGTCCTGATCATTGTTCTGCTCGGCGCGCCGTACCAGGCCATCCACCAGCCAAGCCAGCCGACGCCGGGAAGCCCGCGACAGCGCCGCGTTTCGCGGCAGAAAGGGCAGGTCGAGACCGCGCGCGTTCCGATAAGCCTCCTCCGGCAGGTCCGGAGACCGATGCACGGTGATCCCGACGCCTTCGGATTTGCCCTTGGTGGCCCGGTGCGAAACGTGATCCAGGTCGAGCCGCAGTACTTCCGGATCGACACCCCGGTCCTGCAACGCGGAACGCAGGGCTTCTTTCGTCAGATCGAACAGGGCGCGGCCGTATTGAGGGCTTCGGCCGTGCTTCGTGGTCACATGCACCCTGACATCCCACGGCTCGTGTCCCGGCGTCGGAACCTTGCCGTCCCGGACGAGACGATCCGCCAGCTCGCCCAGTGCGCGCCGGTCCACATCGGACAACCGTGTCGGATCGGTCGCCGAAAGCGCCGCGGACCAGTTGTATTCCGCCGGAGCGTCCAGCCCGACCTTGTGCACGTTGAACTTCGTCCGCAGCGCGGGGCCCTGGGCAGGGGGCAACGGGAACGGCCGGGCGGGCGGCTCGGGCGGCGGGGGCGGTCCGGGACTCGGCGCGGGTGGCTCGGTGCTCCCGGGGGCCGGATCGGTCCACGACAACGCCGGTGGGTGTTCGGCCTGGGTCAGATCCAGGGCATGGACCGGCCCCTCGACCTCCAGCACCAGCACCGGGTCCCCGGACGAGGGCTCGTGCCGGAACTCGATGTGCTCTTCGACGAACCGTCCGATCCGCTCGTCCGAAGCCCACGGCAACGCGGCCCGCACCGCGGCTTCCACCTGGATCGTGACCGCGGTCGTCCGCATCGGGACCAGCTCGGGCGCGGAACCGAGCTGCAGGACCAGCCGAGGCCTCCGGCCCGGGTCGTCGCTGTCGTCCGCCCGCTGGGCGAACCCCTCGATCAACCATCCCAGCCGCCGCCAGGAAGCCTGCGAGAACGCCACACTGTTCGGCAGAAAAGGCAGCTCCAGTTTCCTCGCGGCCCGGTACTCCCGCACCGGGCGATTCGGTGAGCTGCGCACCGATACCTCCGCGCTGGGCGGCTCACCGTCTTGAGGACCGGTATCCAGGCGATCGAAGCCGAACCACACCGCGTCCGCGTCGACATCCCGAGCCCGCAACGCGGCCCGCAGACGTTCCTCCAGCGTCTCGAACACCGCCGCCCGGCGTTCCACGGTGTCGGTCACCCGCAGCCTGATGTCCAACGGCTCCCGCCCGGACCGCTCCAGCTCCACGGTGTTCCGCGCGATGCGCTCGGCCAGCTCGTCCAGCGACGCCTCGTCCTTCGGTGACAGCCGCACCGGACCGCTCATCGGCAACCCGGCCCGCCAGGACACCTCGGCGCCGGGATCCGGCACGCCGACGACCGGCGAAGGCCGAAGAGCGGCTTGCGTGGCAGGTAACGGAATCGCGGCTTCGACCGGTGGATTTACCGTCTCCCTCCGATCCACGGTGGACGCCCGCTCGCCATCGGCCGACCAAGACAACTTCAGCTCGCGCGCACCTGACACCCGGTCCAGGGGGTGTTCCGGCCCTTCGAGGTCGAGGAACAGTCCAGCCACCTTGTCCCCGCGAACCCGCCGGAACTCGATGTGGTCTCCGATGAACCGGCTGATCTCCGCTTCGGGTGCTCCTCGCAGCACCTCCCGGACCGCGGCGTTCACCTCGTGCTCGATCGCTTCCGCCTGCCGACGAAGCAGCGGCGCCGAAGCACGCAGATCGATGATCAGCCGGGTTCGCCTTACCGAGTCGTCATTGTCCTTCACCCGCGTGGCGAGCCCCTCGAGCATCCACCCCAGCCGCCGCCGTACAGCCACCGGTAACACCTGGCCTCGCGAGGAAAGCGCCAGGTCGAGACTTCTCGCGGCTTGGTAACCCCACGCAGGCCGATTCGCCGAACCGTGCACGACGATCCCGACGCCGCGCCTCTTGTCTCCGCGGTGGTCGTTCTCCAAGTGATCGAAGGCGAACGTCATCGCTCGCGGGGGGACGTCCCGCCGCGCGAGTCCGGTCCGCAGGTCGTTTTCCATCGTCGCGAAGAAGCCGGCCGCGTACGTCGCTCGTTCTGCCACCGGAAGGTTCACTTCCAGCCTGATGTCCAGCGGCTCCCGTCCGTTCAGGTCGAGCAGCTTCATGTTGCGGGCCAGGACATCCAAGAAACCGGCCAGCGCGTTCCGGCCGGTCTCGGCCATGTTCGGCGGCACGGAATGCGACACCGCCGCGAACCACATGGCCACCGGAGCGGCATCCGGCGCACGGCCGCTCTCTTCGAACCAGATCGGGGTGCCGGTGGCAGGGGGAAGCGGAACCAGGCCGCCCGCCGGACCGGCGACCGAAGGGCCTGCCTCCGGCTCCGCGTCTTGCGCTTCGATTGCCTGCGCTTCGTCACCCCAGGGCAACGTCAACCGGGGCTCAGCGGAGGTCCTGTCCAGGGGATGCTGAGGGCCGGTGATGTCGAGCGCGAGTACCGACGGACGGCCAGGCCGTACGAGTACGCTCAACTCGATGTGCTTGTCGATGAACTGCCTGATCGCGTCCTCGGAGGCACCCGCCAAGGCCATCCGCACCGCGTCGTTCACCTTGGCGGTGACACCGCTCCTCCGTGCCTCCTCCATCGTCGGTGTCGTCGCCAATCGCAGGGTGAGCACCGGAGTCACGCCCGGATCCTGATTGTCACCGACCCGCCGGACCAGGCCCTCCACCATCCACCGCAACCGCCGGACCGCGGCACTCGGCAACACGTCGGCATGGTTGGCCTGCTCGACCACGTTGGCTTGGTTGAACGACAAGTTCAACTCACGCGCGGCCCGGTAGGACTGCGCCGACCGGTTCGGTGAATCGACGATGGAGATCACGAGCTCTTTGCCCCGGGTAGCCCCTTGCAGGTGCCGGTCGAACGTGATTCCAAGCCCACGCGCGCTCATTCCCTCCTTTCGGAGCGCGGCGCGCAATCTCTCCTCGAGCAGCCAATGCTGGGCCTGTCCGTAGGTTTGGTGCCGCTTCGCGGTGTCGTGCACATACAGCCGCACATCCGGCATTTCCCGATTCTGTGCGACGAGCACTTTGACGTTCGCCGCGAAGCGAGCCGCGAACGCCGACAGTTCCGCCTCCTGAGCCTCGGACAACCGCAACGGATCAGTCGTCGGGATCCGGCCGCTCCAGGAGTTCACCACCAAGGGATTCTCCGGCCTGCTGATCCCTCGTGCGGGTTCCGGACCCGTGGCTTCAGGCAGCGGAATCGGCGCGACTTCCGGCGTGGCGAGATCGACGAACCGGGCCGGCCGCCCACTGGCCACATCGGACTCGGTATCGAGGTATTCGACCCGCCCTTCCTCGAACACCCGCGCCTGTCCGGAAGGGCCCGTTACGTCGCCGTGGTAGTCCTTCTGCCGCAACAACTTCCGCAAACCACCGAGCAAATCACCCACCACCGGATCAGCCACCCGGCAACTCAACACCACCAACTCAGGACTACCCCGCCACGCCTGCCCACCCGGCAACTCCCGGCCACTGAGCAACCGATACACCCCAGCCTCATCCAACCGGACCCGCGCACCATCCGACTTCCGCCCAACCGAAAACCCACCACCACCATGACCCACCACCGAATACGCACCCGGCACCCCAGCACCCCGCCCGAACGCCGACACCACCACCTCCGACTCCCCCGCCACCAAAGGAAAGAACACACCCACCGCACGCCCAGCACCATCCCGCAACGGCACAAAATCCACATCCGACAACCCAACCCCGACACCACCCACCACCTCCCCCAACGACACCGGATCGTCGACAGACCCCACCGGCCCGGTGGTCGCTCGCGCGGTCACCACTTCCGAGATGGCGGGCGTGCGCACGGGGACCCGTGAAGCCTCTGCGTCCGAAGTGGACGGTCGAGTCGGCTCGTGCGAGGAGACTGATTCGGGCCTGGCGGGCCGAGGGCCGGAGACCGTCCGGGGCGTGGCCGCCTCCGGTGCCGACAGCGGTGCGGCGGGCTTCGCGGCACTCGACTGCTCACCGGCCCGGTTCAGCGGTGACTCAGGGCGTGGATGGCGGGCGCCGTCCGCGGTCGTCACCGCACGGTCGGACGGCGACACGGTGCCGGAGGCTTTCGCGGCCACTCGGTCAGGCGCGGCGCTCTGGGATGACGACGGAGCCTGCTGGTCCGTCGTCCGCATGGGGGACGACACCTCGCCGGCCGGTCGGGACTGGGTCTGTCCGGCGGACGCGGTCGACTCCACCCGCGAGCCCGCGCCAGGCTGGGTCTGGGTCTGGGGTTGCGTCTGGGCTTGAGGCTGGCCATCAGCCTGGACTTGAGGCTGGGCCTGGACTTGAGGCTGAGCATCAACCTGGGTTCGCGGCCGAGTCTGGGCCTGGGCTTGCGACTGGAGTTGAGATTGCCCCTGGACCGATGCCTGGACCTGAGGCCGGTCCTGCCCGTGGGCGTGAGGCGCAAGTTGCGTGCTCGCGACCCCACTCGACAAACCGCCGGATTCCGTCGATGGTCGTGCCGTATCGGCCGTCTGCTGCCGACCACCCGTCGCCGCCTCGGCGTCGCCACGAGATCCGCCGCCCGCCTGTACTTCACCGGCGACAGGTCGTTGTCCCGAGTCCGCCTGCCGGTCACTCGATGCCACGGCGACCTGACCGGTCACAGCGGAGGAACCCGCCGTCCGTTCCTGCCTGCCTTCCGAAACGGCGGGCTTCTCCTCCCCGGCAAGAAACTCGCGCAGACTCGGCGCGCTCTCGGTCCGGATCACCTGCCGTGCAGGAGCCTCCGAGCCGAACACCGTCCCCACCGGAACATTCCTCGAAGCGATGTCCCGCACCGTGCCCGCGGAGCCGCCCTTCGCGGACACATCGGTCTCGGGTGTCGACACCACCTGGGGAATGACCAGCTTGTCCGGCTTCTCCACCTCAGGTGGTGGCTCCCCCACCGCCTCGTCGTACGACGGCGGCAACTCGGACTCGCGCCCCTGACCACCCTCACCGCCACTGACGGTCTCCGGCTTCAGCCACCCCAAACCCAGCCTGTCGAGGTTATCGAGAAAAGACTGCCCCAGGATCGCCGCATCAGGACCGGTGACACCGCCACCCCTGCCGTTACCGCCCGGCCCGGACAGCGCACCCAGGATTCCCTCCCACATGACGCCCTTGTCGTCCTTGAGCGCGATGAACACCACCGGATTGCTGAACGCGACCATCGCGACCTGCCCCAGCGCATACGCCGACGGCCCCGCCAGATCGAACGTCTTCTGCCAACCCCTTGGCAACTGATGCCGGATCTCCTTCGAGAAGAAGTTGCCGACTCCCCGGGCCGCACCATGGAAAACACCGGCCGCCGCGCCACCGATGGCGCCACCGATCGCCGATCCCTTCAACGACTCGGTATCCCACCCGTCCCGATCGCCCGCCGCGATCTGACCGCCCTGGATACCGCCGTCCACCCCCACCATGAGCGCCGCACCGCCCGCCGCCCACTTCGCGATCGTCGAGGACAGCTTCCACAACTGGCTACCCACCTGCTGAACGGTGAGCTGGGCCAGTTTGGCCTTCAGCAGTTGCAGAATCCCCTGAATGGTGATGCGGGCGGCCATCTGCACCACCGGAATGAAGACCGCGCCGATCAACGTCGACAGCAGCTGAATGATCGCCGCGAGCGTCATCGCCGCGAAAACGATCAACATGATCTTGTTCTTCTGGATATCCGCCGCGGCGTTCTTCGCCTGTTTCTCGAAAGCCGCCGCCTGATCCCTCAACTGACCCAAGCCCTCGGCCAGATCACCCCGTACGAAGCCCAGGATCTTCGACGCCGTCACACCATCGAACGAGCGATCAAGCTGACCGGCCACCGAAGGCAACTCATCGAGAACCGCATCGACGTCGTCGGAAAACTGCGACCACGCGTGACTGATCGCCTTCAGCCCGCCCTCGCTGCCCTCCGGCCACTCCATACCGAGAACGACCTTGAAGAAGTGCTGGAGGCTCGCCGGTAAATGCGTGGTCTCGTCCGCGCCGTTCAACGGCCGCTGACCACCACCACCGGTTCCTGAGCTCTCCCTCACCTCAACTCCCCTGAACGCCTCTTACTCGACCGGGCCACCATCCACACAGGACCGAGACCGTCTGTTCACTCGCCGGTGCGAAATCAGCCGTTCTGTCCGCTGGACGCGTCGATCCGCGCGGCGCTTTCCTGATCCAGGTTCCGCAGTACCGAGACGTTCTTGTTGATGCCGTCCTTCAGCTGGACGGTGCCGTCGCCTGCCATGTGGGCGCCTTCGCGGGCCTTTTCCGCGGGATCCACATAGTTCTTGGCGAAGGCCGCGCCGATGTCGTCTTGCCCCCAGCACCCATGGCGATCGTCGAGGATGCCCTCAAGTGCCCGCAGGGAGTCCTTCAACCGCTCCCCCAGCGCGCCCAGTCGAGCGGCGGCGGCGGACGCCTCTTCGGGGTCCAGCCGGAACGTCTCGGCCATTTCCGTCCTCGGCTCTCGGTTGCGTCACTGCCGCGCCCGGTCCGGGCCGCGGTCACCACCTCCTCGACCGAAGGCACGGAGGGTGGATACAGACCACGGTTACACACGTTCGGCCTAGTGCCAACGGAAAACGCGACCAGGGGTCTTTTTCCTGTTCTTGTTGCCCTTACCTCCCTCAGAACCCGCTCTGATTCACGGAGGCTGCGCCGAGTCGCCTACTCACCGCGGAATAAGCAAGATGTGGCGCCTCGGCAGAGATGTCCACAAGGGACACGACGGGAGCAGGTAGCGGCCGGGCCGTGAACCCTTACCGGCAGCCTCAAGCCCGGAAGTCCGTGAAGGCCTCCTTCCCTACCTTGAGAGTAGGGAAGGAGGCCTTCACGACACGGCACGCGTGACTTACCCCTTGGGTAGCGTACGGATCAGTTCTTGCCGAGGACGTGGCTTTGCGAGTCGTCGTTCTCGCCCCAGGCGCCCTGGTCGGCCTGGACCCAGACCTGCGGTTCCCGTTCCTTCTCGCCCTGCCCACCGGCGCCGCCACCCATGCCGCCGCCGCCCATCGGTCCCATCGGGCCCATCGGCGTGCCACCCTGCTGCCCCGCACCGAGGCCACCGGGTGCGCCTGCCGGGGACGGGCCACCTTGCGTGCTCACCGGCGCACCGGCGGAAAGAGGCTGGGTGTCGAACTTGCCCGCGGCCGGCCCACCCGCGGTCGCCGGTGCCGGTCCCGTGCCACCACCGGCACCTGATCCACCAGCGCCGCCACCGTCCCCGCCCGCCGACGCGGGTGGCTGCAGGAAATCGTGCATCGCGCTGCCGCCGCCACTCCCGCCGATGGCGTCGATGGCCTTGGTGGCGGCCGCCTTCGCGTCGGCGAGTTCCTGACGTTCGGCGGGTGTGTCGCCGGGCTGGGCGAGGGCGTCGATCGCCTTGGTCGCGTCTTCCCTCGCTTGCGCCAGCGCCTGGTCGTGTTCGGGCCCGGTGAGTTCGGGTGAGTCGTTGATCCGGTCGATCGCGTCGTTCGCGGCCGACTTCGCGGCGTCCAACGCTTCTCGCCGCTGAGGATCGTCGCTCGACGTGCCGAGGCCGTCGATCGCCTTCTCCGCCGCGAGTTTCGCGTCCTGCACCTGCTGGAAATGCTCCGGAGCGGCCATCTTGTCGATCGCGGAACTCATCGCGCCCTTGGCGTCCTCCAGGGCTTCCTTGCGCTCGGGATCGTCGGTCTGGCCGATGAGGTCGTCGATCGCCTTCCCCGCCGCCTCCTTAGCGTCGAGCAACTGCGCACGCTCGGCTTGCGCCTCTGGGTCGGTCCCATCCTGGCCGAGGACACCGTCCACGGCGTCCGACGCGGCCTTTTTCGCGTCCTCCAGTGCCTGTTGCCGGGCCGCGGAATCCCCCGGCTGCGCCAGATCGCCGATGGCGTCTCCCGCCGTCTGCTTGGCATCGCCCAGATCCGGCGTCAGCTTGTCGATCGCGTCGCTCGCCGCGTCCTTGGCCTCTTGCAGGGCTTCCTTGCGCTCGGGATCGTCGGTCTGGCCGATGAGGTCGTCGATCGCCTTCCCCGCCGCGTCCTGCGCTTCCGATCCGCTGCCCGCGGAGGCCCCGTCCCCGCCGAGGACGCCGTCCACCGCGTCCGACGCGGCCTTCTTCGCATCCTCCAGCGCCTGCTGACGAGTTGCGGAATCATCGGGCTTCGCGAGGTCATCGATCGCGCCGTTGGCTGCTTCCTTCGCGTCGTCGGCGGTGGGCTGCCCCGGACCGCCGGTGAGGTCGCCGGGTGCCGTCGGGCCGGTGAGCCCGTCGATCGCGTCTTCCGCGGCCTTCTTCGCGTCGTCCAGCGCCTGCTTGCGCTTCGGGTCGTCGGTTTTCTTGCCCAGTTCGTCGATCGCCTTGCCCGCGGCCTTCTTCGCGTCCGCCAGGCCCGGCATCGACGGGGTGAGTCCGCCGCCCACACCCGTCCCCGGGCTCGAATCCGGGCTCGTACCCACGCTCGGATCCAGCGATCCACCGGCACCTCCCGGGCTGCCCGGGGATTCGCCCGGCGTCCCGCCCGTCAGACCGTCGATGGCTCCCTGAGCCGCTTCCTTCGCGTCCTGCAACGCCTCTTTGCGCGCGGGATCATCCGTCGCGGCGGCCAGACCGTCGATCGCGTCGCCGGCGGCCTTCTTCGCGTCTCCCAGAGCTGCTTTCGCCTCGGGCGTCATCCCGCCACCGGCAGGCGGAGTGGTCGCGCCACCCGTCCCGTCGAGTCCACCGTTCTTTTCGTTTCCGGGAGCTGTCCCCGTATCGAGCGAACCGGGCGTCGCACTGTCGGTGGGCTTCAGAGGCCCGGCGAGCCTCGCCTCGGCGTTCTCCGCCGCGTAACCCGGCTGCTGCTGAGCTCCCTGTCCGTCCTGGCCGGGTTCCTGTTCGCCGTCGGCCACCTCGTAGTCCGCGCGCTGCTGGTTGTACGACGGTTCCAGGACATCGGAAGTGTTCGGCTTCTGCTGATTGTTCCTGGTCTGCGCCTGGTAGCTGTCCCCGGGCGCCGCGGTGGTCGTGTCACCGTCGGAGATGTACAGCGGGACCAGGTCCGCGCCACGGGCGTTGTACGCGGTTCCCAACGTACCCAAGGCGTTCTGCAGATCCTTCAGCAACGCGCCGTCCGACGTGGTTTTGATCTCGATCAGCGCCATCGGCAACTGTGCCACGATCGCCGCGGCCGCGGCTTCGGTGGTGGCGGCCTGGATCTTCCTCTGGGCATCGGCCTGCAGGGCGGCCACTCGCTGGTCGTAGACCTGCTTCCCGATTTTCTGGAGTTGCCAGTAAGTGGTCACGAAAGCCTGGGTGGCACGACCGATGTTCCCCATGTTCGTGCTGAACTGCTTACCCGTTACCGTGTCGTACACTTCGTCACTGGTGTTCAGGACAGCGGTGGCGTATTTCGCGAACGACTCGCCGGTCTCGCCTTCCAAAGCATCCCTGACGGCTTTGATCTGCTTGGCGAACTTCTCGTTGACGGCGGCGAGCGCGAGCTCGGCCATCTTCATGTCCTTCTCCAGGTTGTACCACGCGGTGCTGATCGAACCTTCCGGAGCGTTGACCAGGTCACTGACGGCGGCTTCGAACGATGCCAACGTGGGGAATGAGGAAGGATCGAGCGCGGGCGGGGCTGTCGCGTACTGGCCGACCGTCGGAGGCTTACCTTGAGGAGCGGACATTTGAGAATCCCTATCTGGACAGCCAGCACCGAGGTCGACTGAAACGGATCAGCGCGGACCGCCCGGTTCCTTTCCCGGCGTTTGGTCAGGTGGTGATTACGTCGTTCGAATCGCCACCGCGGGCGGGGCGGTCGAGGCGGGCGATCACCTGCTGGATTTCTTCGGCGTTCCGCCCGTCGGTGGTCTTGAATCGCTCGGAGATGTCGTTGAGCTTCGTTTCCATCTCGTCGAAAGCGATCCTGAGCTGATCGGCATGCGCCACGACGGCGTTGCGCCGGTCGTCGACGACCCGGTCCAGCCAGCCAGCGAGCTTGAACTTCTCCGCATGGGGCCATGGCTGCTTCAGCGCCTCGAAGGCGCTTTGGTCATCCATCAACCGGCCGATGTTCTGGCCGGCGGTCGCGATTGCTTCGGCATCGAATTTCGTCGCCACGTCGACTCCTTGCTCTCGAACGGTTCGACCGTTCAGTTGCTGAGGGAAAAGCGGTGTGCCGGGCGCGAGCACCCCGGCACACCGTGCGAACTAGGCGATGCCTTTCGCCCCGCCCTTGTCGGCCGCCTCCATGGCCGCGGCCGCGTCCGACACCTTCTGACGAAGGTTGAGCAGGTTCTGCCGGTGCTCGTCCAGACCGGTCTGGAGGTTGGTGGAGCGAGCCTCGTAGGAGTTCGCCGTTTCACCGATCCAGCCCTGCATGATGGTCTTGACATCCCTGCCGAGGAGGGTCGCCTGATTGTCGATCTCGTCGGCCTTCTTCATCATCATCGCGACGCACTGCTCGATGACGGGGTAGTCGTAGGTAATCGTGCCGTCAGCCATCAAAACTCCTCAAGAAAGATCGTGCGGTGGTCGGGTCAGGCGCCGAGGAAGGTGCTGGTTCCCATGGGGACGTTCAGGATCGACTGCGTGTTGTCGGCGTCCGTGTCCACCTGGGCACCCGCCTCACGACGCATGTCGCCCGCCATACCGTTCAAGTTGCTGAGCACCGTTTTGCGAACCGCTTCGACCCACTCGCCCGTCACCGAGCTGAGCGCCCTGGTGGCCGCGCTGGTGCTGGCCGCGAGGGTGGCCTCGACCTCCCTCTTCAGGTTGTCGAGCTGATCGTTGACGTTGTTCGCCGTCTCCTCGTGCCTGGCGGCCTGGGCGATGATGTCCTGATCATTGAGCTTAGTGGAATGTGCCACTGTGCTTCCTCCTGCGATGAGTGCTACGACTTTGGCGGGCCCTACGTTTTCGTAGTAGCACGACCACTGTTCAAGATTAAATTCCGGCCTTGTCCCGAATCGTCTTTTCGAGGTTTTCCGGGCTTCCGGTAGGGATTCCCCTTACGAGCGGGGCAGCCGCGATCAGGGCCGTACCGTCTGAGCCTGACGGGCGGCGTTCACACTGAGCACCGGTCCGGTCGGCAGCAGATCGAGCAATTGCATCTGGACCGGAACCGCCGCGGATTCGGTATAGCCAAGGGCGGTAATGGTCTCCGTATCGGCCAAGGGGTATTTCTCCCCGACTTCGGTGACCAGATATGTCACGCCCAACGGCGCGTTCGGCGCGGGCAGATCCCGGGCGAGGACACCCCTGCCCGCCGGTATCGAGACCCGGTCGGCCGTCATACCCGCCTGATGCGTGCCCAGCGGAACCGCGGCCTGCGTGACCTGGTTGTCGGGGAGCAGTTCGGCGACCGTCGCCTGACCGGCGCCCGCCGATGGATCCTGGCGGACACAGGGTTGCGAACCCGGTGGCGGGGTGACGACCTCGGGAGGGCTCGGAGGCAGCTCGTTCGCGATCCCGGCGGTGGCCGAGACGGCTACACCGGTCAAGGCGTCCGGTGTGACCTGGACCGCTTCGATCGGCCCGTCCGGATAAGCCTGCCGGGTACTCGGCGCGGTGAGCAGGAGAGCCGCCCCGGTCCGGCTGAGCGCGGCCAAACCCTCCCGGCGGACGAGGTAGTTCTGTTCGGTCCCGATCGCCGGATTGCGCGCTTGGTAGATCTGGCCGACCAGGCTCTGCCTTCCGTCGATCACCGGTCCCGGCTGACCGAGACCGGGTACCGACTGGGCGACGAAGTCCGGGCCCTGGGCGATCGTGTTCAGCCACAACGAGGGCACCTCGACGGGACGCTGGGTGCCGTAGCCGAGCGCGACGGCGACCGAACTGCTCGGCAGCTTGAAGCGCTTGCCGCGGGTCACCAGATAGAGCTCACCACTCGGCGCCGACACGTAGTACGCCTGGTCATCGGTGAGCACGGTGCCCGGTCCATGTCCTAAGAGGACGCTCACTACCGCGCTCCGCGTCGTCGCGGAACCGGGGAGCTGCGCGCAGACCGTCCACGTGCCACCTGTCACCTTGTCGGGCGCCGGGAGTGAATCCGGCGCGCCGGCGATCCCGATCGGCTGGCCCACCGGGGTTCCGGCCAGCGCGTTCGGCGAAACGGAGGCGACCTGACCACCGGACTGGCCCGCCACCAGCCGGGCGGACGAGTAATTGAGCACCGGGCGAAGCTGACCGGCCAGATAGACGTACCGCGCGCCGCTGGTCTCGTCCATCACGATCGCGCCGTCCTGTTTCCAGGAAGAGTTGCCGGTCGAGGGCACGAACATGCCGAAGATGCCGAAGACGCCCATCGTCACCGCGGCGAGCACGAACCCGAGCACGGTCCCGGTGGTCATCCGCTTGCTGGGCGACTCCAGCGCGTCCGGCTTCCCGTGCGTCACGGCCGCCGCCAGTCGCCCGACCACGAAGAAGTAGGCCTGAACCTGGTCTTTGCGTGATTTCATCAGCCGGCCAGGTGTCGCATGAAGCTGTAGACGTGCAGGACCTGCAACAGGATCGGCAGTACCGCGATGGCCGTGATCAGTTCGAAGATCTCGACCGTGCGCCCCCAGTAGGGCCGGAACCGTTTACCCGGCAGGCGTTCGCCGCCGAGGAGGAACAATCCGGCGGAGAGGACCAGCGGGACCACGATCACGAAGCGGGTCTCCATAGGCTGTGCCAGCCCGAGAGCGGCGGCGACCAGCAGCACGACGACCGCGGCGGGCGCCAGTACCGCCCACCGCTGGATCATGCCGCTCGGATGGCGGGATCGCAGCACCAGAAGCAGGGCGATGACCAGCGCGAACGTAAGGTGCCAGCCGTCAGTGGCGAGATCGAGCACCGGCAGGAGCACGACCTGCGCCGCCCCCACCCCGACGTGCAGTGCCGTCGAGTAGCCGAAGGTCGCGCTACCGCGATCCACGACCACCTTGTGCGGCACCGCGTCTATGTCTTCGTGTAGTTCCTCGGCACCCGTCGGGAGCATCGGCAGGGTCAGCCCGGACAGGCGGAACGCGGTCGTCGGGATGAACAACGCGAGGATCAAGGAGGCCACCAGGCCGATGGCGGTGGCCTGGGCAGGGTCCGCGGGGGTCACGGAGCCGATCAGGCCGGTGATCAGCAGCACGACGGTGAACAGGATCGCCCCGGCGAACAGCGCCGCGCCGTCCGCGACCACCATGATCCCGACCAGCAGCGCGAGCAAGGCTCCCGCCGCGGCGCCGGTGACGGCCATCATCGCGATCGCCGCCGGATCGAGCAGGAACACCAGGTCCCAGCCCGCCAACGCGGCGAAACCGACGCCGGCTCCGGCCAGGATCACCGCGGGTACGGGTTTGGCCGCGCCGCGGGCCACCAGTGCCGCGGCTGCCAGGAGCACGACCGAAAGCCCGGCCGAGAGCAGCACCTGCGCCGCCACGGCGGTGCCGACCAGCAGCAACCAGCAGGCCAGCAGCACGAGTGCCACGGCACCCAGCCGGAACATCCAGCCGACCCGCGCCGGGGTCAGCGCGCCGGGATGCTCCCGCACCTGCTCCGCCACCCCGTCGACCAGGTCGTCGTAGTCGATCGCGGCGAACTGTTCGGCGCGGGGAAGCAGATGGAGACTCTCCCCGTCGACCACGCTCAGCTGGAGCAAGGTCCGGTCTTCGTCCAACGCGGCTTCGCCGATCCGCTGAACCACCCAGCCCTCGTGCTCGGCGCCCTGCTCGATCGTCTCGGCGCCGAACTGGGCGAGGATCGCGGGCAGCAGATCAACGAGGGGAACCTCGGCCGGCAGGGCCAGATCCCTTGCCTGCCCGCCGAGGACGAAACGGAGCCTCGCCGAACTCGTCGTGCGATGCTGGGTCTGCTCTTCCATCAGGCACCAGGCCTTTCTTCCAGGTCTAGACCCGTGTCCGGCCAAGACGCTAGCGCCGGACCAGGCGGCGGGCGGGCCTCGCCGGACGTTCCTTCCGAAAACGGGGAGGACCACTCACCAAGGGCCGAGTGCGGGTGGCCGCAGCGCGCGATTCGGGCACTTTGCAAGGGTCGTGAGGCTAATGAGCGTGCTGGCCAAAGGTGCCTGGCGCCTAACGCGCGGAAGGGTGCCCCTTGTGGACACCCAGAGCGCTTTGGCTTACCGCCTAAGGGATCCGGAGCGGCACTCACGACCGCCGTCCCCCTCGCACCGGCGATCGACGTGCAGCCCACCCGGGTCGGTCAGTCGCTTTTCCTGCTTTTCGCCTGGTCCTTGTCCGAGGAGTCCGGAACGCTCATGCCGAGCCCGTCGAGGCCCTCCAGCATCGGTCCCAGCAGCGAGTTCATCATCTCCATGGGGTCGACCTTGCCGCCGGCGACCCCGGCGAAATCGAGTCCGGTCGCCGAACCCGTGCCCATGACCTTCTCGACCTTCGCCAACGCCTCGGTACGGCCTTGTCGCACCGCCTCCACGATCTGATGAGCCAACTGGGCGGGAGGCAGTGAGCGGTACTTCGATCCCTGGAACGACAGGTCTGTCAACTCACCGCGTCCGTCGAAGGTCATCAAGAACGAATTGTCCTTCGCCCGGACGGTCGTCGTGCTCTCCTCCCAGATCTTGCTCACCTCCCGCAGCTTCTGCTTCTCCCGCTCCAGATCCGCCAATGCCTGTTCGACACCCAGATCCGCGTTGTCGAATGCCGCTGCCCAATCCGTCATCACACCATTCCTCACTATTCACGACCAGCGCCGACACCCCGGCAGCACGGCTCGTCCCCACGACTACCGGAAAAGTCGGTTCAAGCCGATCGCGACCCGTGCGCGCGGCCTCTTTTACGGGGATCTCTGCCCTTAATCCTGTTGCCGTCGCCTTCGGACAGTGGAGCCTCGCCTTGCCCGATCCTGCCTTTTCGACCTGTCAGTTCGGGCACGATGTCGGGCCAGTTCACCCTTCCGATCCCGGCTCCGCCGCCGGTCGCGGCGATGATGGCGAAGTGGAAGACATTCTCGACGCCGTTCTCGAGGCGGAGAAACCACTCGTCCTGCTCACCGGGCTCGCAGGCACCGGTCGTACGAACCTGCTCGCGCGGCTGTCCGAACGCTACGAAGCGGATCGTAGGCACGTCTCGGCGATGCGGTTCACCTCGACCGGCGACGTCGCTCCCGCCCGATTCGCCCTTCCTCCCGATGACCGGCGGGGTGACCCGGCCACCAGGCTGCGGGGTCCGATGGCCGGCGAGCCCGCTTGGGCGTCGATCGGCCCGGTCGCCGGTGCGGCCGGAGAACCGGCGGTGGCGCTGCGCGCGGCCCATGCCGCGGCCGCGGCTCTGCGTCGTGCCGGCGACGGCACGGTCCTGCTGCTCGACGATCTGCAGTGGATCGACCGGTCCTCCCTCGCGGTACTCGAAGCGCTGATCCCGATGCTCGACGGCCGTCACCTGACCTGTGTCGGCGCGCTGCGTGTCCCCGCGAACGGTGCCGCCGCCCGCTACGGCCCTGAGGCGCTGGCCCGGCTCCGGAAGGAGAACCTGGTCCTCACCTTGCGCCTGCGTCCGCTGACCAAGGACCTGCTCGCGGCCGACCTGAGGAACTCGCTGGGGGCCGCACCAGAATCCGCGCTCGTCGACCACGTACACGCACTGAGCCGCGGCGTGCGCTCCGCGGTGAGCGAGACGATGGAAGCGCTGCGCCGGCGCGGCGCGATCCGGGTGGTGAACCGGTCCGCGTACTTCGTCCCCGCGATGGCCGCGAAGGATCCGCTTCCGTCCGGCGAATCCGTCGCGGCGGTCAGGGCACTCGGTACAGCGGTCTGGGAAACGGCGAAGGCCATGGCCTTCCTGTGCCCGCTCGGAAATGCGGCACCTCGGCTGGCGGCCACCGTGCTCGGCGTCTCCGAGCAGGACGTGCTCGACCACCTGGAAACGCTGCGAGCCGCCGGTGTGCTCCACCGCGCGGGCGCGTCGTGGCGCTTCCCGCTCCCCCGCCAAGCCGCCGCGCTGGCCGAGTCATGCGGACCGTACGAACGCCGGATACTGGCTGCCACCGCCGTCGAGGCCTTGTGGTCACACACCGCGGACTGCCCCGACCTGGAGCATCGGACGAACCTCTTGGCCGAAGCCGGCCGGTCCGTGGATCCGGTGCGGGCGTCGGAGGAACTGATCCGCCGCGCCACCGAAGCGGGACGGGATGGTGCCGCTTCGGCGCTCCGCTGGCTCGACGCCGCCGCGGAACTCGCCGGCGACCGGCTGCAACGGGCGAAGGTACTCCTGCTGCTCGTCGCCGCCTACCATCGAAATGGCGACTACGAGCAAAGCCTGCGCACGATCCGGCTGGTGCTGAGCGACTTCGCGGATCAGTTGGACCCGGACGCCGTCTTCGAGACCCACTCGCTCCTGCTCCGCGGCCTCAGTGGCCGGCGCGACACCGAACCGCTGCGCGACATCGCGGACGGCGACCACCGCCTGGCCGGGGATCCCGGCTCGCGGGCGCTGATCCGGGCGACCGCGTGCGCCCTGCTCGACCGCTGGGCGGACGCGGTGCGATGGGCGGACGCCGCAGTCCCGGCGATCCACTCCTCCGGGCCGCAAGCCGTCGTCTCGCGTCTGCTGAGCGCGCTCGGCGGCCTTTGGCAGGGCCGGGCCGAATTCTTCGAGCGAAGTCTCGTGGAACGGCGGGATTGGCCGCTGCGCGATGTCGCGCCCTACCGCGTCAAGCTGGTCGACACACATCTCACCGGTCTGCTCTTGAACGGCGAGCTCGACCGAGCCGACAAGCTGCTGGCCGACGAGCAGCTTTCCTGGGAGGAGGTCGGGCCTGCCAACCGGACGACGGCCGCGGTCCTGCGCGGTGACTTCCGGACCGCGACCGAGCTGGCCTGCCGAAGTGTGGCGGACCGATCGGCTCCCGGCTTCAGCGCCGCCACGACCGGGATGTTCACCGCGACGGTCTCCGCCCTCGTCTGCCAGGGACGGCTCACGACCGCACGCGAACTGGCGACCGCATCCGGGGAGAGCACCCCGGTCCTCGCCCACCTGATGGACTTCACCGAAGCACTGATCGATCGCGCGCTCGGCGACCCGCGGAGGGCGGCCGATCGGCTCACCACCGCGTTGAGCGTCGCCAGGGAACGCGGCCTGGTGGTCGGTTGCGACACCGCCGGTGCGGAACTGGCGGATCTGGCCCTCGACCTCGACGACCCGCGGACCGCGGAGAACTGCCTGGTGGACATCGAGCGCCTGGCGCGCGCCTTGCCGACGGGCCGGGCGGTCCTGCTCGCCTCGTTCGTACGGGCGGCGGTCACCAAGAACGCGGACGCGGCGGCGGAGTGCCTGCGGCTGGCCCATGAACGCGGTCAGCCGTTCGAGTTGTCGGTCCTCATCGCGCGGCTGGTCAAACACGGGGTGGCCGATCCCGCCCTGCTCAGCGAAGCCTACGAACTGATGGCCGGACTCGGCGCGCTCATGCACCGCGCGAAGACCCGCACGCTGATGCAGAAGCACGGCATCGTCGTCCCCGGCCGCCGGAACACGGTGGAGGAGAACGAGCGACTGCTCGCGACACTGGCCGCCGAAGGCCTCAGCAACAAGCAGATCGCCGCGGCGCTGATCACCAGCGAAAAAAGCGTCGAAGGGCGGCTGAGCCGATTGTTCACCCGGAGCGGTTACCGCTCCCGCATCGAACTGTCGACCGCGATCGCCACCGGCGAACTCCGGCTCTGACCGGGGAAAGGGCGCTTGGGCGGTCAGGCGTCTTCGTCCTGGGCCGCGGCGCGGATCGCGTCCGCGAGCACCCGCATCGACGCGGACGAACCCGGGTTCAACAGCACGTCCACACCTCGCGGGGGCAATGCCTCGGCCAGCTCCTCGACGGTGACGTCCAGCCAGTGAAGGTCGTCTCCGACGCGTTCACGGTGGCCGTGGGAAGTGGTCACCTGAACCGACGGCACCCCGTCCGGTGCCGGCTTGATCACCGCGACGCCTTGGTCGTCCGTGGCTATACCGAGCATCGTGTCACGGAGCACGACGGAAAACTGGTCCGCGACGTCCTGACCGTCGGCGAGGGCGCGGAGCACCGCGTCCACGGGATCCAGTGGAGAGCCGGGCGTGCTGGGCCGATAGCCGGGATTCGGGTGGAAGCGGCTCGGATCTCCCGCCTCGTCGACGACCCACGCGCCCAGGACCACCTGCGGCGGCAGTTCCCGTTGCTCTTCACCCATCCTGAACTCAGGGTCGAGCAGTAGCAGCAGCCTGCCTCCGGCAGCGGTCTCCTCGGGCTGTTCACTCATGCTCTCCCCTTCCGAACGCGATCACACTGTGCTCGTTCTTTTCCTCGGCCGGTCCGGAAATGGGGCGCACGGACAGAATACCCACCGCCGCGGCCGAGACCGCTCGATTCATCAACACCGAATGCGCGATAAGGCAAGTTCACTGACCGAAGGAACCGAGAGGAGCTGGTCCACTGATGGCGAACGACACCGCGATCTGGAGAACCGGGTCCTGTTGATGAACCCCGGCTGAGAGCACCGACCGATCCCCTGGACGCCTCACTGCGGTCGGTGCTGCGTGTCAAGACCAGGTGGAACAAATCCAGTTGACGCTGCGTGACTCGCTCTTCGACATCGCGATGGACGCATCAGCTCGCCGGACTGGCGTCGTCTCGACCTCGGTGAACTCGTGGACTACTCGCCGAGGACGTCGACGTGCTGGTCGATCCCCGGACCATGGCGCCTGATTCACGTGATTTAGCGGTCCGCGAGAGGGGGATGAGGGTTCTACTATTGAGGGGTAAGGCAAATGTGGCGTGATTGGCTCGCTGCCTGACGGCAGGCGGGAGCTCCCGTTGAGGTGGGGGGCGTCGCGCGACTGTCCACAAGGGACACCTTTCGAAGAATCGGTGTCCGATTGATGACGCTATGCTCGGTTCTGCGCGGCGTCGTGAGTGGCAATGAGGGTTCTGGCCAAGGGTGTACCTACGGCGGGTGGGTCCGGTGACGGCCGGGCCGTGAAGGACTCCTTGAGGGACCCAGAGTCCCTCAAAGTTCCCCTCACCCGTCGCGGACGACCATCACGAGCCTCAGCAGCACCACCAGTCACACCGGCTGCGCGTGAAGGCCCCCTTCCCTCGGCTCAGCCGAGGAAACTCGACCTTCACACCTTCCCCAGTACATGATGGCCCCCTTCCCCGCGCCTAGCGCAAGGAAGGAGGCCATCATGCACCTCACGCCAGCAAGGCCACAGGACACCAGTAAGTACCTAAGAGAGGGTTCGCTCTAACCCTCATTGCCACTCACGACCCCCGCCCGAAACCGCACAAACCACCCAAGTCAGACAGTCTTCTTCAGAGAAGTGTCCCTTGTGGACGCTATGCGCGGCCCGGCTTCCGTCAGACAGCCCGGTCCCGCGCCGAGGCACGCCATGTTCGCCTTGTCCCTCAACAAGAGGCAAGGCGAACATGGCGTTGCGTGCGATGTCGGCTCGCGCCGCGGTTTTATGTCCCTCCTGGAGTGGCCGGCCTCCCCGAGCCCTCAATAAGCTGTCACGAAAGTGGCTTTCGCAACACCGGGCCGACCCCAGAGCAAGCCACGTTTGCCTTACCTCAGCCGGAAACTAGACGGTGAAGCTCGAATTCGAAATCGATCCAAAGAAACTCTTCGCCGCGGGGCACCATGGCGTAGCTACAGTCCAACAAGTCCTTCAGGTCTTCCGCGCCGACCGTGAAGGTGGCCGCACCGTCCGGGGTCTTCAGATCGATCTGCACGCCTTCGGGATCGGAGACCGACGGACCGATCCGGACGTCACCCTCCCCCGTGGGCTCGAGCAGGCCGGCCGCGAGGAGTTCACGTGAGAACAGCCAGTCGATCTCGTTCGGGGTGCCACGCAGGAAGCAGGCCTTGATCGCGAAGGGATCGCTGGTGTCATAGCAGAGTTCGACTTCGACGAGCGTGTCATCGACATTCGGGAGCGCGCGCACGAAGACCACATCGTGACTGTGCACCACGTGCTTGATCGAGACGTTCTCGGACGTTGATGGGACTATCTCGTTGTTCATGGTCCCAGTGTTGACGCCGAGACTTCATTTCCGCTAAACACGCCGGTCCCGGCCACGAAACCGCCGATCGGGTACTGGCTCATCACGCTGAGCCGGCGACGACGCGTCGTTCGCTCCCGAGGATCAGTCGCTGACCCAGCCGTGCGACAACGCCAACGCGATGAAACCCTGCCGGATCTCGACGATCTGCTGGCCGGTCAGCATCGGGACGCCGAGCAACAGCACTTCGGTGACCTCCTCGCGCAGATCCTGGGCGGTGAGAACGTCATGGTCACCATGGCGGACGGACGGTCCCCGGTCGGCCCTGGCCGGGATTTCCTGGATACCGCGATCGAGCAGCGTGACGTCCGACGCCTTCAGCCCGCGGGGGCCTTCCTCTGTGGTGAACTGGACCTGTACCCCCGCCGCGAGCAGCCGCTTGTCGAAGGTCAGATCGTTGACATGCAGGAAGACATCTTCGTCGCCGCTGTCCGGCGCCACGAAGCCGTAACCCCGCAGCTCGTCGTAACGGATCACTTTGCCGGTCATCAGCATGGATTGTCTCCCTGGACTTTCTTCCGCGGTGTCAGGCCGGCGGTTTCCCCGCACACCGAGCCGAATACCGCACCGACCCTATCGCCCGGGTCGGCATCATCGTCGCGATCAGGGTTTCCTTGCCTGGGACAAGGCGTTTCCGACCGGGAACTGTGCCCGAAGTTCTCCGGATACCTCAGGCCTGCCCCAGCTTCCGGACGTGGTCGATCGGACAGTCACCGGTCGGGACCAACGCGATGATCGGCGTCGACAGGCCACTGTCGACATAGGACTGAATTCGATCACGGCAGTGTTCCGGACCGCCGTGCACGACGAGCTCGTCCACGACCTCGTCGGGGATCACCTCCATGGCCTCGCGGCGATCACCACGGGCCCAGGCTGCGTGCATCGGCGCGAGGGCCTCGCCGCGGCCCAGCCATTCGTGGAAGGCGGCGTAGACGGGCACTGTCAGGTAGCCGGTGATGAGTCTGCGGGCGACCCGGCGGGCCAGGGCCTTGTCCCGGGTGGGGCAGACGAAGACGCGGGCAGCCAGTTCGATGTCCTGTCCGACCTCTTTGCGAATCCGGGGTACGTCGCCGGGCGCGAGCCAATTGGTGATCGCGCAATCGGCCTCCCGTGCCGCCAGCCTCAGCATCTCCGGCCGCAACGCGGCGAGCGCCAGCGCCGGTGGTGGATCGACCGGATGCTCCAGGCGGAAGTCACTGACCGAAAAGGTCTCGTAATCCTCGCTCACTCTTTCGCCCGCCAGGGCGGCCCGCAAGAACCGCAAGGTGTCCCGGACCCGGCGGAGCGGGGTCGCGTATTCCGTCGCGTTCCACTTCCGCACGATCACCGGCGACGACGCGCCGATTCCCAGGACGAAACGGCCCGGCGCGAGCCCGGCCAGTGTGGCCGCGTTCATCGCCAGCAGTGCGGGGCCACGGGTGTACACCTGAGCGACGGCGGTACCCAGCCGTAGTCCCGGCGCCCATTGGGAGGCCAGCGCCAACGGCGTGAAGGCGTCGGTACCCGCCTTTTCGGACGTCCAGAGGTCGGTGTACCCGAGATCCGGGAGTTCTTCGACGATCTCCCGATGCCGCGCGAGAGGTACTCCGGGCAACGGGATGGTGATACCCCACCGGTCCATGTTCTCTCCTCGGGCACCGCCGTCCTCAGGACTTGCCTGCCCGCTTGCTCGCCTGGGGCCGCCAGATCGGATACAGCGACGGACCGCCCTCGAGGGTGATCGCCTCACCGAGGCGAACCTGTCCGAGCCGCTCGTACAGAGCGAGATTGCGCAGGCAGCTGGCTTCGCCGTACACGCCGGCGTCCGCGCCGTCGGCCAGGGCGAACTGGGCCATCTTGAGCCTGGTACCGAGTCCCTTGCCCTGCTGCCCGGGAACAGCCGAGAGGTAGGTTCCGTAGAGATGTGGCGGCAGGTTTCGCGGGTGATTGTCGTTGAGCAGGTTCATGAAGGCCACCGCTCGCTCCGCCTGATCGTCCAGCTCCTTCTCCAGTCGCGCCAGGACATCGGCATGGTCTTGCGCGGTGGGCAGGACCGACGGTGGATAGAACAACGAGGTCGCGCTGAAGTCTTCGATCTGCAGGGCAAGGCCGCCACCGGCGAACGTCGATTCCACGATGACGGTGAAGAAGCGCCGGTTGGCTTCGGCCCGGCGTTCCGGGTCCGGGAAGATCCACGAGAAGACCGGGTCTGCGAAGAAGGCCTGAGCGTAAACGTCGACCAGGGTGTCAACCCGGTCCTCGGGGACACGGCTGATGGTGGGCAAGGTGAACGATCCTCTCGGTCGGGGAAACGAGTTCGGCCGGTCATCACCCGGCGGAACGCGCTCGCTGTGCCACCGCGTGCCGGGCGACGTCGGCGTGGGTCGTGAACCACACGCCGGGGCGGGCCGCGATGTAGGCCAGCAGCTCGCGCAATACCTTGATCCGGGAACGGTGTCCGATGATGTGCGGGTGGAGGGCGAGGGTGAACAGACCCCCCTCGGTGTAGGCCGCGTCGAACTCGTCCTGCCAGATTCGCAGGACTTCGTGCGGCGCCAGTACCTGCTTTCCCAAGGCGTCGTCGGGAAAGTACGGAGCGTCGTCGCGGATCCAGGAAACCGGGACCTCCGTCACCCCCGTCGCTTCACCGCGGTGCAGGAGCTCGTACGGCTGGTCGTCGGCCATGAGCGACGAGTCGTACTCGAGACCCAGTTCCCGAATGATCGGCAGCGTGTGCGCGGTGAAGTCCCAATACGGGGTGCGTAAACCGACCGGACGGGCCCCGGCGGCGATTTCCATCGCCTCCGCGCTGCGCAGGGCCAGCTCCCGCTCCTGTCCGGCCGTCAGATCCCCGCATTTTTCGTGGATCCATCCGTGGAGGCCGATCTCGTGCCCGTCGGCTCGCACCGCGGCGAGGCCGGCGGGATCGAGCTCGGTGGACACCACGGGATAGAAGAAGGTGGCGGGAACGGAATGCGTTCGGAGGGTCTCGAGGACCCGGGGCAGGCCGACACGGGCACCGTACTGGCCCTGGGAAAGAAGACCGGGCCCGTCCATACCCCGGGACAGGACGAGGGTCTCGTTGTCGACGTCGACCGAGATCGCGACGGCCACGGTGGCGTTGCGAGGCCAGGCCCCGAGTTCCAGTGCGTTCGAGGCACCGACCTCGTCCACCATGGACCGCCACCGCGTTTCCGGCCATTCCCAGGGAGCGGATCGCGCGTTCGACATCATCCAGCCCTTTCTCGCTCACGTGGCCGTGCATATGCTTTCCTGTGCCGATTCTTCTTCGGCAGGACGGAACTTACTCACCCTTGACAGATCTTGACGGGGATAAGCGCGAGCGGCGAACTTTCGTCCATCCACTTTGCCCCGGATCTCCTCGACGACGGCCGGATTGTCGCCTGCCGTCAGTGTCGGCTCCGCTCCCGCAACGTCATGAATTTCGGCGAAAGATGCACATTGGGGCACTTCATCGCGCTTTGCACCGGCTTCGCTTTTCGACCGGCGTCAGAATGACCGATGACCGGCGACCCTTCGGGAGCGATGATGACCCACCCGTTCACCCCTGAGCTTCACGGCATACTCCTCCGCACCGCCGGCTGGCTGCCCGACGACACACTCAGCCATGCCCGCGGCATGCTGGCGGAGCACCGGTGCGGTGACGTCGCCCGGCTGTTGGTGTTCGCGGGGAGGCGGACGACACTGCCGCTGACCGAGGACGACCTCGATGTGCTGGGTGAACTGCTGGAGACCGAGGGCGGCGACCCCAGTTCACTGGCCGATGTGGAACTCACACCCGACGACGTTCCGCCGCCGTGGCGGTTTTCGGCGGAATGGGACGAGTCCGGCGAAGGCGAGCAAAGCGAGGACACGAACAACGCGATGCTGATCTCCGCGCTCGCCGAACAGGACCTGCTCGCCACCGCGACCGGCGAACCCGGACTGCGCGGCCTGTGGAGCGTCGTGCGCAGCCCCATCGACGACGCGCCTTATCCGCCCCCTCGCGTGGTGTATGTGGCCGAGATCGACGACGAGCACGAGGAAGCCTCGGCCCCTGCCGAACTGGCAGGACGCCTCCAGGAGAGCCTGATCGCCGCCGGCGAACGCGACCCGCAGGTCGAGGTGATCCCACTGGGAACCGGCGGCCTTCGCTATCAGCGTGTCGCGCAGCAGAACGGCAGGCTGCTCTGGGCCGCCGACACCGACTCCGAGGTCCAGGTGGCCAGGGTCTTCGACAAGGTCGACCCCGAATCGGGGCCCGTGTTCGATCCCGACCGGCCGAAGATCACAGACGATCGCGAGCGGGAGAAGATCTGCGAGTATCTCGAGTCGGCCACGTTGCTGCTCGTCACTTCGGTGCTGCTGGACGACATCGTCGAACCCGAACGCGGGGCGATCGTGCCGACGAATTTCTACACCGACGGATCCTGGGTGTGGACCGACTCGATCACCTACTACCTCCGGGAGCACCACCTGATGCCGGATCCCGAATTCGTCGCCTATATCAACGAAATCGACGGTCCGCCGCCGATTCCGGACAGCGTGGCGCTCGGCCGGGTCATGAAGGCACTGACCCCGTCGGCCGACGGCGAGCACGCCCGTACATAGAGAATTCATGAAGTCGCCGCGCACAGAATGGAAGCCGAGCATTCCGAAGGGATGCGGAGACGACAACAGGATCGTGAGCAGAATGGCGGGTTCCATGGGAACGGTCTCTTCCGGAGCTACTGTCAAGGTGCTGGACGGAGTATCACCGAAACTGCTCGCGGCCGCCCAGTTCTACAAGGCCAATTTCGCCTGGGACGTCGAAGTTCAGGGTAACTCGCTGCTACTGTGCCTCTCCGGTGGCATGGCGGCGGTCTCCGTGCCGTTCCGGGGTGGCGAACACCTTTTCGCCGCGACCGCCGCTTTGCCTCGTGGTCCGATGTTGCTGGTGCCCGGTGCGCCGTTCCGAGCGTTCGCGCTCGTCGAATCGGACGACTGCGTGGTCTCGGACGCGGAGCTGCCGAAAGGCGTGCTGTTCCACCGTTCCCCCACCAAGGCCTTGCTGCCGCCGACGGTCACCTCACGCGGCGCCGTGCAGTGGCTGCGCGAACCGTCGCCGAAGGACCGTTGGCTGCCCGTGGCCTCCGGGGTCATCGCCGCGCTTTCCCGGCCGCAGTGGCGGTCACACCGGTATCCCCTGATCCGGGCGGCGCGCGGCGAGTTCAGCTGATCGCTCCGGACCGGAGCGCCAGCATGACCATCCGCGACCGGTCGCCGGTGTGCAGCTTCCTGGAAATTCGAGCGAGATGTCCTTTGACGGTGTTCACGGACAAGGCGAGCTCGATACCGATCTCCCGATTCGACTTCCCGTCCGCCACCTGCGAAAGAATCTCGAGCTCGCGCTCGGACAGGCTCCGCACGGGCTCATCCCGGATGGTCCTGCCGGCGGGCGGAGCGGGCTCGAACCTGTCGACCAGGTAGCCGACCGCGTTCGCGGCGAAAGCGGCGGTCGCCGGTGCCGGATCCTCGTCGGACGCGATCACGATCACGCGTTTCCGGCCCTGCCGGCGCAGGCCGCTGACCAGTTCGGCCACTTCGCGCGGAGCCTGGCACGTGTGCAGCAGGACGAGGTCGTAGCTCTCCGTCCCGGAGGCCGCCACCCGTACACCGTGATTCCGGCGTCTGCCCGGATGCGGGTCCACCAGCAGTGCCCGGAACCTGTCCGGGACCGACCGGCTCGGCTGCCCGGTGAGTTCATGATGCCCGTTCTCGACGTCGGAGAAAAGTACATGATGGCCCCCTTCCTTGCGCCTAACGCAAGGAAGGGGGCCATCATGTACTGGCCGTAGCCACTCACGACCCCGCCCCTAGCGAGCTTCGGTGTCGTCCACGTCGTAGATCTCGCAGCCGGTGATCCGGATCAGCACCCGACCATCCCTTGTGGACGCCTCGTCGACGTTTTCGGCGGCGACGTGGTTGAGCACGATGCCGTCGGGGTTCGCACGGGAGACCGGGCCGTCGCCTCCCGCGGTGAAGAAGTCGATCCGCCCGATCGCCCGGGGAACGGCGAGCAGGTGGACGCCGTTCTCGTCCGTCCGCAACATCCGTGTCCGAGCCAGAGCGTCCAGCAGGACCGAGGGGACCGGCGGATTCTCCTGTAGTGCGCGGTCCGATTCGGTCACCGGGCGCACGTACGACCACCGGGCACTCGAGCCGCGAGGGCCTTCGACCAATTCGGAGGTCGCCTGGAAGACACCGCCGAGGTAGACACCGCTACCCGGTCGGTAGTACGGATCGTCCGACCGCTTCCCCGTGACCCGGTCCGCCGCCCTCGGCGGCGACGCGAGGGGTCCCAGTTCGGCGACGCAAGTGAAATGCGGCCGGTCGCGACGCAGCACCCGGCCACGCCGGTCCACGACGTCACTGGTGATCCGAACCTCCACCAGCACCTTCTCGCCTTCGTGGCCGGTGACCGTCGCCGTCACCCGGTAAGGGCTTCCGGGCCGGGCCTTCGGAGCCACGAACGCGTGGAACCGCAGATCGCGCAGGGCGCTCACCGGGCGGTCAGGGAACAGTTCCGTCGCCGCTTCGGCCGCGACCGTGGCGAGGCCGGTGCCGTGCAGGGTGGGTTTGTCGTTCACGAGGTGGTCAGCGAGGAATCCGGCTGTCCGCTCCCCCAGTTCGAGCACCCACTCCGCGGAGCCGGCGTCGAACCGGTACGGCGTGCCGAGCAGCCAAGGCGCCCGAGCCGGACGATTCCGCACGAAACCGGGGAACTGCTGGGAAAAGGTCTCCCGCTCCCTCGGGTTGAGGAAGGCGACCAACGGCTCGGAAGCCGGGAACCGGGTCAGTTCCGCGACAAAGTGCCGCACCCCTTCGGCGGGGTTGAGCGGGGCCATGATCCCGGCTCGCTCGTTGTTGCCCTGCATCAGATCGGAACCACCCATGCCGACCTCGGACCAGATCGGCCACACCAGCGTGCGTTCTTCGAGACCCCGGGCGAAAGTGTTCGCCCTGGCCGCACCGTGGAGGAAGTCGTTACCCGGTGCGTAGTCGGTTTCCCCCGGCAAGCCGACCAGACCGGCCACCGAGCCGAAGTTGCACCACGAAAGGGGCTGCGCGTCGCCGAACGCTTCCTTGAGATTGTGGTATCCGCGCCGTTTCACGTCGCGGATCCGGCGCAAGCCGTCAAGGGTGATCCGCGAGATGTCCCCGCCGTTGTGCAGGCCCGCACCGTGAACGAGCAGGTCGACCAGCGGGGCCGTCTCCCGGATCTGCCGGATCGCCGCGGTGACCTCCTCGGCTGAGTTGAGATCACAGGAGAGATAGTGCACCGCGTCCTCACCGCACAACGCACGGAGTTCACGCAGGTTCAGCAACGACTCGCGGGCGTTGAGCAGTTTGGCGAACCTCGCGTTCAGCTCGCGGACCGGCAGGTCCGGTCGCTTCGCGCGTTCGGTGGCGATGAACTCGCCACGAAGGCGGTTCAAGTCGGCGTCCGGCGCGTCGAGGAGGCTTTCGGGCACCTCCCGCAGTTGTGACGATCCGAGGAGCCAGAGCCGGATCCGTTGTGCGGCGGCGAGTTCCTTCATACACGCCGCCGTGATCCCACGGGCGCCGCCTGTGGTCACCACGACGGCGCCGGGGCGAAGGACCGGGCCGATCTCGTCGAGATCCGACGGCGAAGCCACGATCGTCGTCCGCAGCCGCTTCCCGTCGCGGTGGATCACCACGGGATTCCCGCCGTAGTTCGCCAGTTCCCGGTTGACCACGGCCCAGTCCGAGGGGCCGATGACCACGGCGAGCCGGGCGCCGCGCAGATCCCAAGCGAGGCTGCTCACCAGTGCCGAGAAGAGTCCGGTGTCAGGGTGGGGCACACCACCCGCGAGAGCGTCGTCGATCACCACGCCGAGCGACCCGCCGTCGTCGATACGGTCGCGGCAGGCCTTCGCGGCGAGGAAAAGCGCCTCGTGGGTGAGCACGAGGTCGTCGTCCGCCGAGTTCGGCCAGCCCGCATCACGCGTCGAAACGACGATGCGGACGTGGGAAAACCGGCCATCGGCGAGGGACACCTGCTCTTCGACCGGCACAGCAGCGTCCAGCTCCCGGACGACGGCACCCGATTCGCGCACGGCCGCGGGTACCAGTTCCGCGCATCCCGGCTGAGCGAGGACCAGCCAGTCGGGACCAGGCGGAATCGTCCAGCTTTCGGCCACCGGTTCGAGATCCTCGGCCAAGGAACAGACGTAGCGATCGTTGCGCCGGACCGGCTTGGTACGGGCGGGCGCGGTGAGAGTCACCGTCGGGGCCGGGAAAGCCCCGGTGATCTCGCGCCGAGGCGTCTCGTCCAGCGTGGCGAGCGCGGTGAGCAGGTCGATCGCGCCGTGAGCGCCGAGGTAGTCGCGCTCGGGAGCGCCGGGCTCCGTCCCGGACGTCACCGGTGCCTCCGTCGAGATCTCGCACAGCACCGGCCAGCCGGCCGCGACAGCGTCACCGCGGCGCGCCAAAGCCAGCAGGAAGGCGCCCTCCCCCAGCGCCTCCCGGCCAAGGAGCGTCTCCAGTTCCGGGGTGCTGTTGCCGTTGACCGCGAGCACGAGCGCGAGGTCGAGGGTGCCTTCGCGCAGGTACCGTCGCGCGATGTCGACGGCGTGGAGGGTCGCCGCCTGCCCCGCGTCGGCGAGCAGCACCGGGCCGTTGAGGTCGTAGTGGTTGGCGATCCGGGCCGGGATCACGTTGCCCATCAGACCGGGCTGGCTGTCCTGTGTGGTCACGGGCGTCGTCTCCCGCACCAGTTTGACGGCGGCCTCGGCCGCCACGGCGAAGTCGTCCTCGGACAGTCCTGGCGGGTTCCAGGACAGAAGATCGTCGGCGTAGCAACGCAAGGCCGTCTCCAGCCACGTCGTCGCCGGACCGTAGTGCGCGCCGATCACCCCGGTGGTCGGCTCGATGCCGCGCCAGAGCAGACCGTTCTCCGTCACGAACCGATCGGCGACCTCCAGCGCCATCAGCTGTGTCCGGTCGACCGCGTTGGACGCGGCGGGTGGCATCTTCGTGACGCGCACCGCCGGTGCCGGATACGGCGAGGGGAAGGCCTCGGCTTCGGCCGGTGGCTTCCCCGCCCGGAGCCGGTCGAGCACCGTGGCGCCGTCGGGTGCTCCGGGAAGATGCGCGGACCAGCCCACCAGGACGATCGGCTCGTCGTCGTGAACGGCCTCCGGTTTGCTGCGGACCACGGGCGTACCGGGTGCGGGTTCCTTCCGCAGCAACAGATGTCCATTGGTGCCACCGAAGCCGAATCCGGAGACACCCACGGTGGGCGACGACGCGGGCAGCGGTGTGTCCCGCACCGGGACGGTGACCCGGTGCGATTCGAGCAGTTCATCTTGTTCGGGGACGGGCCGTTGCGCGGGTACGAGGCCGTCACGCAGGCCCAGCACGGCATGGATCACCGAGACCGCGCCCGCGGCCCATCCCGTGTGCCCGACCAGCGACTTGTTGGAGGTGCACAGCACCGGAACGGCCGGGGCTGCCGCGTCGAGAGCGGCGAGTTCGACGGTGTCACCCGCCCTGGTGCCGGTGCCGTGCCCGACGATCCAGCCGATTTCTTCCGCGGGCACCCGCGATGCCGTGCCCGCCCTCGCCACCGCCAGCCCCTGGCCACGGGCGTTCGGCGCCGCGATGGCGCGACCCCGGCCGTCCGCGGCGGCACCGAAGCCGGAGAGGACGGCGAACACTTCGTCGCCGTCGCGCCGGGCGTCGGAGAGACGGCGCAACGCGATGACGGCGGCACCGTCGGAGAACAGCGTCCCGTCGGCCGACCGCTGGTAGGAGGCGACCTTGCCCGCCTTGCTGAGCCCGGAAAGCTTGCCGAACAACACGTTGAAACGTGGGGTGACCATGAAATAGCCCCCGCAAAGGGCCAGTTCGGATCGGCCCTCCAGCAGCGCGGACATTCCCTGGTCGAGGGCGTACAGCGAAGACGAACAGGCCGTGTCGACCACGGTGAACTCGGTGTCCGCCGGAAGAAGTCCGTCGATGGCGTGCCGGACGATCCCGTCCGGCAGATGTCCCGCGGCCTGCCCGCTGTCGAGGTCGTAGCGGGTGCGCAGGGCGGCACGGAGTTCGTCGAGCGAAACCGGTTCTTCTCCCGGCCACTGCTCGGCGAGCCGCCGGGCGTAGCCCTCCACCACCATCGCCTGCTCGAAGTGCTGGTCGCCGTCGGAACAGGCCCCGATATGGCAGCTGGTCTTCAGGCCGCGGACCGCCGAAGCAGGCAGGGCCTGCCGCAGCGCGCCGCGCAGCCAGGACGCGGACAGGCTCGCCTCCGGAGCGACGTCGTCGGCCCGGCCCTTCCGGACGAAGCCGGAGACACCGGCATAGGTACGGTCCCGCTCTCCCGGTGACGCCGCCCAGAAGGTCTCGTCCGGGTAGCGGTCCCCCGGCGCGGAGAACGCGGGTGACCCGGTCCGCAGCAGGTTCCAGAACTCTTCCGGTGATTCCGCTCCGGGTACGACCAGGCCCATGCCGACGATCGCGACGCAGTCGTCCTCGGCGTCGACCACCGGCTCGGTGCGCGCCGGGGCTGGTGCGACGACCGGCTCCGGAGTGGTGGTCTGGGATGCGGGCATGGCGGTGGCCACGATCCGCTCCCGCCCGCCCCAGGTGCCTCCGGCGCGGATCAACGCTCCGCCCAGCCGGAGACCGCCGTCGTTGACGACCTCTTCGCCGGTCATCCAGGACGCCTGGTCCGACGCCAGGAAGGCGACGAGTTTCGCGTTCTCTTCGAAGGTGCCCAGCCGGTTCAGCGGCGTGCCCGCGACGGTGGCTTCGAGCACCTTTTCGCTGTCCGGGAACAGCTCGACGGTCCGGCTTTCCAGCATTCCGGCGGACGCCATGTTGACCCGGATGCCGTATGGCCCGAATTCGACGGCGAGGTATCGAGTGAGCTGTTCCAGCGCGCCCTTGCAGACGGCCGGGCACAGGTAGTTGTCGATGACCACGCTCGTGCCGATCGAGCCGAGGTTCACGATGGCGCCGCCGTGTTCCCGCATCAACGGGAACGCGGCCCTGGAACAGCGCCGCGGACCGTGCACATTGGTGTTGATCGCGCGTTCCCAGTCGTACTCGGTCAGCACCTCCGGCGGTTCGAAGACACCGCGGGCGGCGTTGTTGACCAGTACATCGAGCCGCCCATGCCGCAGTCCGATCTCCGCGAACATCGCGTCCACGGACTCGGCCTTCGCCACGCTGGCGCGCAGGCCCTCCGCCGAGCCCCCGGCGGAGACGATGTCCTGGACGGTCTCTTCGGCCGCTGCCTCGTCATGGAACCAGTTGACGATGACATGGGCGCCGCGTCCGGCCAGTTCGTGCGAGATCGCCCGGCCCTGCCCCTTCGAGCCGCCGGTGATCAGGCAGATCTTGCCGTGGAAGTCCTGGCCGTTCACACGCGCTCTCCCTGATGCCTCAGTTCGACGATCAGCCCGGCGATGGATTCGAGGGTCGTGTAGTCGGTGATCCGGATGTGATCGGCCTCGGGAACGTCGTAGCGTTTCCTCGCCCGTTGCAGGAGCTCGGTCTGGCGGATGGAATCGATACCGAGATCGGCCTCGAGTTCGACGCCGGTCTCGAAGACGTCGGCGGGATAGCCGACGGCTTCGGCATACAGGGTCTTGAGCTCGTCGAGCACCTCCGGCTCGGAGAGATCTTCTCCCTCGTCACCGGTTTCGCTCGATACCGAAGTGACCCGCTGGCTGGGCACCGGTTCGACGGGTGCCGCCGGGACGGGCGTGGGCACGACCGGCGTCACGGGCGCCGTCGTCTCCGAGCTTTCGGGTCCGGCCTCGAGACGGCGTACCTCGGCCAGCACACCCGTATGGTCGGCACGGCGGCGGAACGGCGCGCTGGTGCTGATCCCGGCCACGGTCGCGCTCGCGAGGTCCACCAGCGTCGACCGCGCGCCGCACTCCACGAACCGGGTCTCGCCCTCCCCTCGGACCGCGTGCAGGGCGTCCAGGAAACGCACCGGCCGGACCAGATGGCTCGACAGCACCTCCAAGACGTCCTCGGGCGTCTCCACGCGACGCCCGAGGACCGGCGAGTAGACGGCGATACGCGGCACGCGCGGAACGATCGTGGCCAGCGTGCGGGCGAAAAGTTCGTTGGCTTCGCCGAGGAGACGGCGGTTGTGGAACGGGTATGGCACCCGGAGGACGGTGGCCTTGACACCCAGTTCGCCGGCGACGGACGCCAGACGGGCGACGGCCTGCCCGGAACCGGAGACCACCACCTGGTCATAGGCGTTGTCCGCGGCGACGGTGAGGCTGCCGTCGGCCATCGCGGCGACGAGGTTCTCCACCCGCCGGAAGCCCGCTTCGACGGCGACCATTCCCCCGGTCGCTCCTGAAGCCCGTAACGCCCGGTCACGCGCCACCACGAGGGTGACGCCTTCTTCCAGGGTCAAGGCGCCGGAGACCACCAACGCGGCGAACTCGCCGAAACTGTGGCCCATGAGCAGCGCCGGTGAAAGGCCGAACTCCTCCTGGTAAAGCCGTGCGGCCACGATCTGGGAAGCGAAGATCGCCAGGCTCAGCGTCGGGACGTCGTTCTCCAGAAGGTGGTCCAAGGTGGGCGAGGCGGGATCGGTGAGCAGGTACGTCACCGCGGGACCACCTGTCCGTAACGAATATCCATCCAACCGGCCGAGTTCGGCGGCCATGACGGGAAACGCCTGCTCACTGCCACTGAAGACACCGGCCAGGTAAGCGCCCTGGCCCGGGAAAAGAAAGGTCGAAGAAAGAGGATTCGCCTGCACGGGAACTCCGGATGTCTCGGTTTCGCGCTGCATTTCACACCAAAAGGAGAATACGATTCCGCACGACAGAGAATAACACGTTCGAGTGTTATTAGATAAGCTTCGGCCCTTTTGTGCAGTAAAAGGCGAAAAACATGCACTTTGCCCACCAGGCCTTTTTCATCCTCGGGTTCCGAGGCGGGTGGGTCGTGAGTGGTGAGTGTCGTCAGGACGGCACCTCTCCCAAGTACCTGCTCGTGACCTGCGGCCTGGCACCTGTACTGGGGAAGGTGTGAAGGTCGAGTTTCCTCGGCTGAGCCGAGGGAAGGGGGCCTTCACGCGCAGCCGCTGTGACCGGTAGTGCTGCTGAGGCTCGCGATGGCCTTCCGGGCCGGAAAAGACTCACCGCAAGTAGCGGCCAGAGAATTTCGCATTACGAAAAAGGGCCTCACTTCCTGCGCGACGAGCGGCAGGGAACCACCCCATCCGCAGGCCTCCTCGTGTCAATTGATACGAGGAGTGACGGTCTTTACCGTGAATCACGCCAGCCAGCTTCACTCGATCAATTCGAGGCGAGTTTCGCGAGACTTTACTCGATGTTGTCCGCGCACCTCGCCACACCTCTTCAGAAGCATGCTAATGCGAGCCGCCGTGCCTTCGACTTGGTGGCGCGACTCCGGCATCCGGGCGAGGTCCTTCACCCGAGTGGCCGAACCACGATGTGCGCGATCGTGCAGAATGTGCCGTGAGGACGTGCAGAATGTGCCGGAGGACGTAAGGAGGCCGGATGAAGCTCGATCAACTGCCACAGTGGGCGCTTCCACCGGCGGACCCTGAGTTCATCGGGCCCCAGTTGCCGGAACCGCATCCGAACTGCCAGGCGACGAAGGCGCTGGCGATGCTTACCCGGGGCACGGATCGGCTGGCGACAGCCGCGCAGGCCGAACTCGTGTTCAGCGACGAGGCGTGTTCGCGTGATCCTGGCTGCCTCTGGCATGGAGTGACGATTCTCCTGCGGACCGGTGAACTCGAGAGCGCGGACGCACACGTGTGGAGGTTGGAGCGAGACCGCGCCGGCTTCGCCGATCACGTCGCCCTGATGCGGGCCGAGCACGCCAAGCACTCCGGGGACCTGGTGGGTTCGAGGGCCGCCTTGGCGCGGCTCGCCGGCACGGCGTCCCCCTCCTGCCTGCGTGATCTCGCGGTCCCCCTCTACATCGAAGCGCTCGTCGCGGTCAACGAGGCCGATCTGGCCGATCAGGTTCTCCGCAGGCACGACTTCGGCCTGCTCGCGCGCAAATGGCCGCTCATGCGCCCGTTGCTGCTGGTGGTGCGCGGCTGGCTTCATCTGATCGCGGGCAGGGCCGACGAGGCCTATCGAGACCTGCATGAGTGTTCACGCCTTCCCGTCAGGGACGTGGCGGCCACGTTCTCGGTCGCGCGCCGCAAGGGGCTGCTGGCCTTGACCGCCGCGGCCGCCGGAAAGCCCGATATCGCCGTCACCGCGGCGGCACACGAGTACGAGACCGCGACGGCGTGGCGGTCACACGCCCACATGGCCTGGGGGCTGTATGTCCTCGAGACGATCGAGGACTCCGACCTGCCGTCCGCCCGTTTGAGGGACGCCACCGACCTGCTGGAATTCGCCCGATCCCCCGTCGGGATCGCGACCGTCTGCTACGAACAGGGCAGAAGGCTCGTCGCGTCCGGCCAGCATCTCGAGGGAAAGGCCCAGCTTCTTCGAGCCGAGAAATCGGCTCGGTTCATCGGCGACGCGACCTTGACGGGGAAGATCGAGCACTTGCTGCGCGAACTGGAGACTCCGGTACAGCGGACCACGCTGACCGCGCAGGAGCTGAAGATCGCCGAATTGGCCCAGGACGGCTACAGCAACAAGCAGATAGCGGCTCGCCTGGTGCTCACCGTGCGCACGATCGAGTTCCACCTTTCCAACGTGTACCGCAAACTCGGGATCCGCGGACGGCGCGCGCTGGCAGGCGAGGTCCTGCCTCATCGCCGGACCTGAGCGGTATCGAGAGGTCCGGCTCACCGCCGAGAGATGACCGAACGTGACCGGTGTGGGGAAATCAGGACACTCAGCGTCCCTCTTTCCACCCACCCCTCAACGCGCCACGACACGTTCGGCCTTCACATCGTCCACGCGCACATAGCGGCCGCTCAGGTGATCCGCCGCACCGGTCGCGACGGCGACCAGCGCCTCGGCCGCGACCTCGGTGGAGGTGAAACGCCCGGCTTCACGGGCTCTCAGCGTCCAAGCGAGGATTTCGTCCTCCCAGGGAACCCCCGTCGGGCCGCGATCCAGATGAGCCCTGGTGATGCCGGCGTCCACCAAACCCGGGTCGAACGCCACCGCGACCCGGCCGGTTTCGCCCAACTCACCCGCCAGACTGGCGGTCAACGAGATCAAGGCCGCTTTCGACGCCGCGTAGGCGCTCGCGTTCGGCCAGCCGACCCGGCCGGCCCGGCTCACCACGTTCACCACGCGCCCGGTGAGCACCGGCACTACGGCCCTGGTCACGGCGACCGAGCCGAACAGATTGACCTCGACCGCGCGCCGCCACTCCCGCTCGTCGACCGCCCACAAGGGGCCGGTCGGGCCCGGGGCTCCCGCGTTGTTGACCACGACGTCGAGACCACCGCATTCGTCCATCACCCGGGCGACACCGCTGGTCACGGCAGCCTCATCGGTGACATCGAACGCCACGTGTGCCGCCGTTCCGCCGGCCTGCCGGATCTCCAGTACGGTCTCGGCGAGGGCGTCCTCGTCGCGGCCCGCGACGACCACGTTCGCGCCCGAGGCGCCCAGTGCGAGGGCGAAGGTCTTCCCCAGCCCACGCCCGCCACCGGTGACCAGCACGCGCAAAGCCGGTGGCCGCACCCGTTTGCCGGTCGAGGACCGCGGGATGGCGCTCACCCGTTCGATCGCCCGCACCCGTTTGTGCGGTGCGACCCGCTCGGCGACGTACGCGGTGATCTCCGCCAGCGAGACGGTCTCTTCGAGGACGACGAACGCCTTCGGGATCTCCCCCGCGACCGGGTCGGGCACACCCGCGACGTGGGCTTCGGACACGGCGGGGTGGCTCGTCACCACCTCTTCCAGTTCGACGGGTGAGACCTGATGTCCCTTGTACTTGATCAGGGCTTTCGCCCGCCCGGTGATCCGCAGGAAACCGTCCGCGTCGCGGGTCACCAGGTCACCGGTACGCAGCCAGCCGTCCGCGTCCGCCGAGGCGGGGGCGATCTGGGGCCCGCGCAACCACAGTTCACCGGATTCGGTTCCGTCCGCCGAGCCGAGGAACTTGACCTCGGTGCCAGGAACCAGTACCCCGGTGGACCCCTCCGGCACCTCCACCCCGTCCGGGCTGAAGCTCACGCATCCCGCTTCGGTCATCCCGAAGCCCTGCACCACCGGCACGCCGAGGGCTTGGGCGCACCGGGTGCCGTCCGTCGAAGGAAGCGGCGCGCCACCTGAGACGATCATCCGCAGCGACGGGAGCGGCCGTCCGGTCTTCCCCAGCTCGGCGATGACACTGGGTACCAGGTAGGCGAGGGAGACCCCTTCTTCGGTCACGTCGCGGAGGAAGTCTTCGGCCGAAAACGGGGTGGATCCGAGCACCAGGGTCGCCCCCGCCCGCAGCGACGGGTTCATCGCCATCTGCATGCCGTAGATATGCCGCAGCGGCGGCACCGACAACACCACGTCGTCGGCGCGAACCCGGTGCAGATGGTCGATCTGGCCGAGGTTCGAGGTGAGGTTGCGATGGGTCACCTTGACGAGCTTCGGCACGCCTTCCGTGCCGCTGGAACTCATCAGCACCGCGGTCCGGTCGCCCCCGGACGGCCGAGCCGGAGCCTGCTCGGCCGCGACCGCGTCTTCCCAGGCCGTACCGCCCGGAGTGGTCGCACCGACGCAGACGACCGGCAGCGCGGACTCCGGTGGCTTCAGGGCCGTTTCGGCGATCAGGGCCTTCGCGCCGCTGGTGTCGATCGCGGCCCGCCAGTGCTCCGCGGTGTCCCGCGGGTCGAGCGCGAGCACCACTCCGCCCGCCGCCAGGATCCCGTGGTAGGCCACCACGAATTCGGCGCTGTTCTCGGTCAGCACCACCACGACGTCGTCATCGGTGACCCCGTCCCGCCGCAACCAGCCCGCGAGCCCCGCGACGGCCGCGCGCAACCGCGCGTAGGTCCATTCCCGGCGGGCACCTCGCGAAAGGTCCACTATCGCGAGGTGCTCCCCCGCCGCCGCGGTTGAGCGCAGGACGTGGTCATGGAGATTCACCTCGGCGGGCACTTCCCACGCCGCGGCCTGTTGTGCGTCTCCCACGGCCCGACCTCAATTCTTCTTGCGGGCCAGGGTCAATCCGTCCGCGACGGTGAGCATGACCGACTCGACCCGGTCGTCACGCAGCACGTGTTCGTTGAAGGCGCGGATGGCGCGCGCGTTGCCTTCGGCGTCGGGCGAGGCCGCCTCACCCGCGTAGAGCACGTTGTCGGCCGCGATGAGACCGTTCGGCCTGATCCTCGGCACCAGCGCCTCCCAGTAGCCGATGTAGCCGACCTTGTCCGCGTCGATGAACGCCAGATCGACGAAAGGCTCGTCAGGGAGCCGCCCGAGGGTCTCCGCCGCCGGCCCGACGACGGTTTCCACCCGGTCGGCCACGCCGGCCTTGGTCCAGGCGTTCGAAGCGATTTCCAGCCAGCCGTCGGAGATGTCGCAGGTGATCACCCTGCCACCCGGGCCGACCCCCTCGGCCAGCGCGAGTGTCGAGTACCCGGTGAACGTGCCCACCTCGACGGCGACGCGCGCCCCGGTCAGCCTCGCCAGAAGGGTCAGCAAGGCGCCCTGCTCCGGTGGTACCTGCATCTCCGCCACCCCGCCGAGCGCGAGCGTGGCGTCGATCAGTTCCTGCTGGACAGCGGTGAACGGCGGAAGCTGCCCACGCACGTACTCGAGCACCTCAGGGGTGAGCGAGACCGCCTTTTCCGGCTGTGTCTCGGTGTTCGTCATGCGTTGACTCCTTCCAAAAGCTTCGCCTCGGCGATCGAGACGAGGCGGCCGATGTGCTCCGGCACTTCCTCCTGGAAACGGTTCACCGCTTCCCTGTCGTAGCACGCACGCGCCGCGTTGAGGTGCACGTCCGCGAGAATCGCCGACACCCGGGCACGCAGCGCGGCCACGAAACCGGGCACGCAGTTCGGCGCCCGGTCCATCAGGAAGAAGTCGTCGATGATCGACTGCTCTTCCTCGGTGGGCTCCTGGTGGACGTCGTGGCCGGCGTCCCTGAGGAGGGACCGTCCGGTCGGCACGAGACGGTAGGCCACTGTCATATGCACGAGGCGGTTGAACTTGACCGCCTCTTTCAACGCCGAACCGCGTGCCGGGACGACTTCGGCGAGTTGTGCGGTGATGTGGCGGTAGTCGCGTGCCCACGTGCCGCTCATCGCCGGATGCCGCGCCGTCATCCGCGGCCGGATCACCGCCGCGTACACCTCCGGCGTGCAACTGCCCGCATAGAGCAGCAACGCCGAGTAGGCGTCGTACAGGGCCGCCGCCTCGTCGAAGTCGCGGCGATCGAGGGCCGAGGAAAGCAGCCGCCACGTGACGAAGGAGCCGTGATGTCCCAGAACCCAGCGGTACCAGGCGAATTCGGCTTCCGAATCGGTAGGGGGCGGCGGCACGGGCTGGACGTTCAGCGCCGCCGCGCAGGAGGCGGCTCGCTGACGCGGCACCGTACCGGTCGCGATGCCTTCTTCCGCCCAGCACGGGCTGAGGTGCTCCAGAGGCAGTGGGATGACGATTCTCGGAATCACCGGGGTGGCCACGGATTCGCCTCCTGGACGTAACTGTCGAGCACGTCCGCGGCGATCCTGATGTCCTCGTCGAGCGGCCGGTCGCGGGTGATCGGGTCGATCCGGTCGGACAGCGCGACCACCAGGCCGGTGCAGTGCGAAGCGGTGGAACCGCGGTCGTCGAGGTGCGCCGCCTGCCGCACCGCGACGCCGAGGGCTCCGTGCAGAAGACGCAGCATGCGGGACTGCTCGTAGGCGGTCAGCGCCGCCTGCGTGCCGAACGGGACCACGTCCTGGTTGTGCAGGTTGGTCGGCACGCTCTGCATCGCCGCCGGGGTGCAGGCCCGGCGCATCGCCACGACGAGCGCGGTCGACAGCACCTGCAGGCCCTGGATCGCGTGCTGCCTGCCCGGTTCGGCGGCGAGCATCGGCGGCCGTCCGCCGTTGCGGCCGGGGTCCACCAGCAGATCGATCTGCCGTTCCGCCAGGTTGCCGACCTGCGTCACGGCGGAGGCGAGCAGATCGGAGGCGAAGGCGGAGGGCTGGCCGAAGAAGTTGCCGCCGTGGGCGACGAGATCCTCGTCCGGGAAGAACAGCGGGTTGTCGCTGACCCCTCGCAGGTCCTGCGAGACCGTCTCGGTCGACCACCCGATCGCCGAACGTGCGGCTCCCAGCAGTTGCGGGGTGCACCGGATGCTGTAGGGCTCCTGCAGGGGCCGGTCCGGTGACGGTGTCGACCCTTCCAGCCACCAGGCCAGTTCCTGGCCGGTGGTGGCGACGTCCGGGTGTCCGAAGGCCTTCAGCAGGGAGGGTGCGACGAACGTGGGCGCGGCTCCGAGCAGGTCGGCGAGGGCCGCGGTCAGCGCGATCGCGACCTGGAGCGAACGCCGCGCGGACAGCGCCGCGAGTCCGGCCGCGGCCGTGGTCACCGACGTGCCGTTGACCAGGGCCAGCGCGTCACGGCCGTCCAGTTCCAGCGGCGTGAGCCCGGCGACGCCGAGTGCGTCCCGCGCGGGCATCCGCTCGCCGTCGACGTAGGCATGCCCGACTCCGCGCAGGCTTTGGACCGCGTGGGCGAGCGGCACGAGATCGCCGCTGGCCCCGACCGAACCCCAGGTCGGGATGGCGGGGGTGAACCCAGTGGCGAGCATCCGGCACAGAGCGTCCACAGTGGACAGGGAGGCGCCGGACAGACCTTGTGCCAGCGACCGGGCGCGCACGAGCATCGATGCGCGGGCGACGGGGATCGGCAGGTCGGTTCCCTGCCCGACGGTGAGATGCTGCAGGACGTTGTCACACTGGTCGGTGGCGCTGTCCCGGCCTTCGAAGACGACGAGCGGGCCGAAGCCGGTGGTCGCCCCGTAAACGGGTCGCCCGTTGCGAGCGAGTACCCCCTCGACGAACTCACGGCCGCGGGTGACGCTCGCGATCGCGTTCTCCGACAACTCGACCCTCGTCGGACGTCCGACGAGATCCAACTGCTTCAGGTCGAGGGGAACCGAAGGGTCAAGGACTGTGGTTGCGGTTTCAATCGGGCTCATCTGATCAGTCGCCCCTAGCGCTCTCGAAGTGGCCTCGCGCTAGATCCTCTGTCAGCACACCCGATCCCGGCGCATATCCACGCGCTTCGTCCAACGCGATTGCCCGAACGTCCACAAGGGCCTGATCGTGCCGAGGCGGGCCCTGCGCCTCGGCCGGCGAGGGGGGTCGCGAGTGGGGGGTTCGCGGCACGGGTCCAGCCTGGCAGGCGAGCGAATCATGTCCCGAGTGTCCGGTAGCGGCCGGGCCGTGAAGGACTCCTTGAGGGACTCAGAGTCCCTCAAAGCTCCCCTCACCAGTCACAACGGCTGCGCGTGAAGGACCCCGTCCTGTACCGACGCCCAGAATCAGCTCTGCCCCAGCTCCACCACCAGCGCATCCGGGAGCCCTCTGCTTTCGCGACACGCCAGATTTGCCCTACGGGCCGATAACCCTCATCAACATCCAAGACACAACTGCCGATCGATGTCCCTTGTGGACATTCGACCCAAGACTACGGCGTGTGCAGCTTGTCGACCTCGACCGTGAGCAGTACGCGGCGCTCCTCGCCCCCTCCCCCGAAGCCGGGATAAGGGCGGCCCAGGTACTTCCGGGACAACTCGTCGATGTGGTCTCGGGCGCCGTCGGGAGTGATGGCCGTGACCCTGCCGCGCAGCGCCCAGCACCGGGCCGGCGACTCGGGATCGGCGACGCCGATGGCGATACGCGGGTCACGCCGGACATTGCGGGTCTTCTGGTGGGTGTCCACTGTGTTGATCAGGACCCGTTCACCATCGGTACCGACCCAGGTCTGAGAGATCTGCGGTGATCCGTCCGGCATGAGCGTCGTCACGAAACAGATGGCCTTCGCGTTGAATACCGCGATCAAATTGCCGGGCAGGGCGATCATGAGTTCCTTTTCAGTCCGGTTGTTCGTTGTAGAGTCGTTCGATGACCGCTTCGTCCGGAGGTTGACCGGAAAGGTCGGCATGGCGCATGCCCGCCAGGGCGATCCGGAGCGCGCGTCGCCACAACTGCGGGGCGAAGGTTCGGGAAGCGTCCATGACACTGCCCACCATGACGTGCACCGCGACGAAGTCGGCAGGGGTGGCACCGGGAGGCAGTTGACCCGCGCGGACAGCCCTGTCGATCAGGCCGTCCACCAACGGGGTCATCTGACGGCGTGCCCGCTGAACCAGCGTGGTGGCCTGGTCGCGGCTGCGCAGCAGTTCACCCAGCCCCCGGCTCTGCGCCTCGATCTCGAGTTGCCGCTCGAGAAACCAGGAGAGCCCCTCCCAAGGATCATCGCGCCGTGAAGCCTCCTCGGCCAAGCCGAGAACGGTCTCGATGTGCTCGCTGAACAAGGCGTCGAGCAGATCCTGTCGCTGCGGGAAGCGGCGGTACATCGTGCCCATTCCGGTTCCCGCGGCTCGAGCGATTTCCTCGTAGGAGACGTCCAGTCCCTTCGATGCCATGAGGTCGAACGCCGTGCGCAGCAGAAGCTGCCGGTTGCGTTCGGCATCGCGACGCAGGGACGGCGTCGGCTGGTCGGTCACCTACCGGACGATACCTAAGTGGAGGGAAAATTCCAAGTTGAAGACTTCTTCCACTTATCCATTAGGGTGGCGTCATCCCTTCCCGAGGCCCCAGGAGCATCCGATGACCCTCACCCCCACCGACGCCGTCGAGCCGCTCACGATCGCGGTTCCCGAGGCCGAATTGCTGGACCTTCGCCGCCGTCTGACCACTACCCGGTGGCCGGACCGGGAGACGGTCACGGACGGGAGCCAGGGACCGCGGCTGGCTCGTATCCGTGCCCTTTGCGAATACTGGGCCCGCGACTACGACTGGCGACGGGCCGAGCGGGACCTCAACGCCCTCGGCTCGTCCCGATCCGTCGTCGACGGGATCGGCGTTCATTTCCTGCACGTTCGCTCGGCCGAACCGGCCGCGCGACCGCTGCTGTTGTGCCACGGCTGGCCCGGTTCGGTACTGGAGTTCCGGCACCTGATCGGCCCGCTGACGAATCCGGTGGCGCACGGTGGCCGCGCCGAAGACGCATTTCATGTCGTGGTCCCCTCCATGCCGGGCTTCGGCTTCTCCGACAAACCCGCCACGACGGGCTGGAACGTCTCCCGGGTCGCCGACGCGTGGATCACCTTGATGCGACGTCTGGGGTACGACGACTGGTTCGCTCAGGGCGGCGACTGGGGCGCGTCCGTCGTCGAGCAGCTCGCCCGCAAGGCGCCGCATCGATGTCGCGGTGTGCATTTCAACCTGCCGCTGGTCTTCCCCACGGAACAGGAGATGGCCGAGGCGACCGGACAAGAACAGCGGATGATGGTTCACGCGCGGCGCTACCGCGACGAACTGGACGCCTATGCCCGCGAGCAAGCCACTCGGCCGCAGACGATCGGCTATTCACTGGCGGACTCACCGGCCGGGCTGGCCGCCTGGATCTACACCCTGTTCGAAGATGTCACCGACAGCGCCGGTAACCCCGAAAACGTTCTCTCGCGGGACGAGATCCTCGACGACATCATGCTCTACTGGCTGCCCAACGCCGCGGCGTCCTCCGCCCGGCTCTACTGGGAGGAGCGTCGAAACGGCGCGATGTCCGGCGTTTCGACGGAACCCAATCCCGTACCCGCCGGCTTCAGCATCTTTCCCGGCGAGGCGGTGCAAGCCTCGCGGCGCTGGATCGAGCGGCGCTATCGGCACGTAGTGCATTACGCCCAGCTGGAACGTGGAGGTCACTTCGCCGCCCTTGAGCAGCCGGACGCTCTCGTCGACCAGATCCGGATGACGTTCCGATCGCTGCGAGGCTCTTGATCCGCGGATTCGCGCGGGCCACGAAAGCGGGTGCGGCGCGCCCCCACGCGCTTCGTCCAACGATCCTGCCCGAATGTCCACAGGGACGCCGGCAGAACGGGCTCTACCGGTAGCTTCACGAGAAACGGGACGTCCCCGCCGCGGCCGGTGTCCACGATGGACCGATGTTCCCGTTCGCGGAATCGGCATTGTGGGCGGTTCCTTCGGAAATACGCGCTCGTGACCGTATGGAGAGACAATCCGTGGACATCGCACTCGTGACATCCAGCGCTTTTCCCGGCAAGGACTGGTCCGACCGGGACACCCCGCTACTGCAAGCCTGCCTCGAAGAACAGGGCTGCGGCACGCGGATCCTCAACTGGGACGACTGCGCCGGCGTGGACTGGACCGCGTTCGACGTGGTCGCCGTGCAGTCCCCGTGGAGTATGTGGTTGAAGCTGGGGCAATTCCGGGAGTGGGTGGATTCCCTGCATCAGCAAGGTGTCCGGTTGGCGAACCCGCACCCGATCATCGTGGGCGGTATGAGCAAGGAATACCTTCCGCTGGTCGAGGAGTGCGGAGCAAGGACCATCCCGACCACCTTGGTCCGGCCCGGCGACCGGATCGGCACGATCGCCGCGGAAACGATCGCCCGCGCGGAACGCGACTTCGGCGAACGAGCCGTCGTCGTCAAGCCCATCTCGTCCGGCGGGACACTCGGCGCCGCGCGGGTCACCGAGGAGCGCGACCTGGTCGCGAAGCTGACAGCCTTCGTTCAGGCCGGGGTGACCGCCTGTGTGCAGCCCTACATCTCCAGTATCGATTCTCTCGGAGAACACGGGATCATCATGATCGACGGTGAGTTCTCCCACGCGATCACCAAAGACGCCATCCTCGCGGCGGGGCGCGCCGGAACACAGTTCCATCCGAACGCCCGAGCGGGCTATGCCGAGCACAGCGAGGATCTCGCCGACATCCACGCCGCCTACGAGGCCTACCTGAAGACCGTTCCGGTACATCCGATGTCGGTTCGGCTGGACTTCCTCCGCCATCCCGCCACCGGGAGGCTGCTGCTACTGGAGATCGAGTCGGTGGCACCCGTGAAGTTCTTCCACCTCTACCCGGCCGCCGCGGAGCGCTATGCCCGATCGCTGATCGCCGTGGCGGCCGAACAGCACCTCGTCCGGCCCTGACCCGGTCTCTCACCAAGGAAGAAAAGGCAGAGAAAATGCCCGATTCGTCGAACGCTCTCCGTCGATCGGAAAACGAAGGCGCGCCGAACACTCTCGCGCCGCCCGCGCCGAGGAAACCCGCCACGACGAAGGTCGCGCCCATGGCAGGGAACTCCTCTTGGCATGTCAAGGCCTCGCAGCCGGTCCACTACGAAGTCCGGCTGTGTCACCGCGTCTTCGATGTGGACCGTACCGACCTCCTCGACGCCGGCTGCCCGGGCGATGGCCGAGCGGTGCGTCGCTTCGTGGTGGTGGACGAAGCCGTCGACAGGCTGTACGGAGCCGACCTTCGGCAGTACCTGGATCACCACCACGTCACCCACGAGATAATGGTCGTGAAGTCGGGCGAAGTACGCAAAGAAATCGATGTGGTACTGCGTTTCGTGGAGCGGCTCGACAAGTTCGGGATCGACCGCAGGCGCGAGCCGGTCATCGTCGTCGGCGGCGGTGTCGTCATGGACATCGTCGGGCTCGCCGCCAGTCTCTACCGCCGTGGAACCCCCTTCGTACGGGTCCCGACGACCCTGGTCGGCCTGGTCGACGCCGGAGTCGGGGTGAAAACCGGAGTGAACTTCAACGGCCACAAGAATCAACTGGGCACGTATGCGGCCGCGAAACTCACCTTGCTCGATCCGGGTTTCCTCTCGACGTTGAGCCGTCGGCACATCAGCAACGGTCTCGCGGAGATCTTGAAGGTCGGCTTGATCAAGGACGAAGCCCTTTTCGGCCTTCTCGAGCGTCACGGACGGCTCGTCCTGGACGAGCACTTCCAAGGGCTCTCGGCCGAGGGAGGCAGTGCCGCCACCGCCATCCTCCGAGCCGCGATCAGCGGCATGCTGGAAGAACTCGAACCGAATCTGTGGGAAGAGACGCTGGAACGCAGCATGGACTACGGGCACACCTTCAGTCCCTCGGTCGAAATGCTCGGCCTCCCATCGATGCTTCACGGTGAAGCCGTCTGCCTCGACATGGCGCTGAGCACCGCGCTCGCCTACGGGCGCGGACTGATGGACGAGGACGAGTGCGGCCGCGTGTTCGCGGTGATGTCCGATCTCGGACTGCCCACCTGGAGTCCCCTGCACACGCCGGATGTAGTGAAGCAGGCGCTGCGCGCGACCGTCCGGCGGCGCGACGGGCAGCAGCGGCTGCCACTGCCCGTCGGCATCGGGAAGAACCTGTTCGTCAACGACGTCCGCGACGAGGAACTGGTCTCGGCCATCGACCTGCAACGGGAAATGGCCCTGCGCGGTTCCTTGGAAGTCGCGTGACGCACGACGGGAAACGGTCTACCACAAGGTCTGGCCGCCCTCGATCGCGAGGTTATGCCCGGTCATGTAGTCGGAGACCTCACTGGCCAGGTAGACGACAGCGCCTTGCAGGTCGGCGACTTCACCGAGCCGACCGGCCGGAATGGTCGAAATCCATTCCTCCACCAGCGGAGCAAGCGCCTCGGATTCCTCGATCAAGGCGGTCCTGATGATTCCCGGTGAGATGCAGTTCACCCGGATCCCGCGGTCGGCCCATTCCGCGGCCAGCGTACGGGTCAGGCTCACCACCGCTCCCTTCGAAACGTTGTACGAAACCTGCTTCTGGGGGTGAGGAACTATCAGTGACGCCATCGATGCCGTGTTGATGATCTTTCCGTAACCGTTCGGGAACATCGCCTTCGCTTCGTGCTGACACGCGATGAACACCCCCCTCAGGTTGAGGTTGTGCACCATGTCCCATTCGTCGAGCGTTGTTTCCTCGGCAGCCGAATTGAGGTTGATCCCCGCGTTGTTCACCGCGATGTCCAGCCGGCCGAACGTATCCACTGTCGTGCGCACGAACTCTTCGATGGAACTTTCGTCGGCGGCGTCGCCGTGGATCGGGATCGCTTCCGCGCCCTTCTCCCTCAACTCTTCGGCGACCTCCGCCGCACGGTCCGCGCTGAGGTCGATGACCGCCACCTTGGCACCCGCCTCAGCGAGCGCATGCGCGAAGGCGCGGCCGATGCCCTGCCCCGCTCCGGTCACCATGGCGGCTTTGCCGGTCAACCGGAATCGGTCCATGATCGATCGGGTATCGGAAGCGGCCTGCGCGCCGCCGGATGATTTGTTCATATCTGCACTCGATTCTCGCCCGAAGGGGAACTCACCGGTCGAAACTATACTGACCCGGCGTGCTTTTCCAGAGGAAATTCTTTGAGGAGTGTCATGGACCTGCCTTTCGACCAGAGCCGCATGGACGCGCTTATGGAGAAGTCCGGCGCCGACGCGGTGATCGCCACCACTCGGTTCTCCATCCAGCATCTGCTCGGTGGATATCGGTACTTCTTCTTCGCCAATCTCGACGCGATCGGCGTGTCCCGCTACCTTCCGGCACTCGTCTATTTCAAGGGCGCACCCGAGAAGTCCTTTTATGTCGGCTGCGGCAACGAGGAATGGGGCACCTCCGTTTTCCCGCTCTGGGTCCCCGACGTCCGGCATCTGTCCTGGTCGAGTGTGGACACGGCCCGCTCGATCGTCGACGGGCTGCGGGAACGCGGCCTGGAGAACACGACCATCGCCGTGGAGAAGGCCTTCCTTCCCTTCGACGCGGGCGAAGTGCTTCGCACCGAGTTGCCGGGGGCGACCTTTGTGGACGCTCACCCTGTCCTCGAAGGGGTACGCGCGATCAAATCCGCTGAAGAGCTCGATCTGGTACGGACCGCTTCGGTCGGGATCATCGAATCCATGGCGGCCACCTTCGCCGCGTCCCGTCCCGGTGAAACGAAGCGTGAGATCGTCGAACGCTTCCGCCGGGAACAGACCGATCGAGGGCTGGTCTTCGACTACTGCCTGGTGTCGTGCGGTCCTGAGTTCAATCGCGCCCCCTCGTCCAGGGTGTGGCGGGAGGGGGAACTGCTGTCGCTCGATTCCGGCGGCATGTACCAGGGGTACATCGGCGATCTGGCCCGGATGGCGGTGGCGGGTGAACCGACCGGTTTGATGCGGGATCTGCTGGCCGAGGTCGAGGCGGTGCAACAGAGTGTCCGCGCGGCGGTGGCGCCCGGCAGGCGGGGCGGCGATGTCTTCGCCTTGGCCGACAAGGCGCTCGCCGAGTGCCCCCACGCGAACGAGATGTTCTTCGTCGCGCACGGGATGGGCCTCATCACCCACGAAGCCCCTCGCTTGACCGGCACCGGGCCGGTCCCCTACCCCGCCGATCACGCGGAGGCCCCGCTCGAAGCGGGCATGGTCCTGTCACTGGAGACGACGCTGTCCAATCCTGAAGTCGGCATCGTCAAACTGGAGGACACACTGATCGTGACGGAGGACGGCTGGGAAGCCCCCGGTGACGAGGCGCGTGGCTGGAACCGCCCGGGGCCGGATGGTGCACGGTGAGCCTGCGTTCCCGCGTCGTCGACGGCGATCCGCTGCTCGGCCTGATTCTCAAGGTCCCGGCTCATTCGGCGGTGGAACTTGCCGGGCATCTGGGTTTCGACTTCGTACTGCTCGACACCGAGCACGCGTCCGCCGAGACGGTCGAGGTGGAGCAGCACATCCGGGCGGGTGACGCCGCCGGTATCCCCGTACTGGTGCGTGTCGCCGGAAGCGACCCTTCGTCCGCGCTGCACGCACTGGACGCGGGAGCCGCGGGAATAGTCTTTCCCCACGTGTCGAACGCCGAGGACGCCGAGGCCGCGGTCCGCGCCGCGCACTACCCACCCCGGGGGATCCGCAGCCTCGCGGTGAGCACACGAGCAGGCCGCCACGGCACCTTGACCCTGGATGAGCATCTGGCCAGGTCCGCGAGCGAAACCGTCGTCGTGGTCCAGGCCGAAGACCGGCACTCCGTCCAGAACTGCGCCGCGATCGCCGCGACCGAGGGCGTCGACGCCGTCTGGATCGGACCGACCGACTTGTCACTCTCGCTGGGCATACCAGGGGATTTCGAGCATGCGGACTATCGATCGGCCGTCGACCGGATAGCCGAGGCGGTGAAGTCAACGCCACAGTGTTCGTTGTGCGCTCTGGTGCATCGCCGCGACCAGATCGAGGAATGGCGGAACCGCGGTGCCGGCATCCTCCTCTTCAACTACAACACCGTGGTGGTGGACGGATTGCGTCATATCGTCGACCTCGCCCGGGAATAGCGGGAGCGGGCAGGGCACCCGCCGCACTGCCCGGCACGAGCTTGATCAAGGCCAGGCTCACTCGGCGATTCGATCGTCGTCTTTTTGATCGGGGCGTCCGAGCACGGAGTCCACCATCTCCATGGCCTTCTTCTTCGCGTCGTCGAGGTCGAGTGCCCGCGGCGCCGGAGCGGCGGCCGGGCGGCCCAGCACCTGGGGTGCGTTGCCGGAGGCGTCCCACACCTTGGGGTCGACGCCGAGCAGACCCATCGGCTGCCGTTCGTTCTCCGTGTCCTGGCCTCCGCCGACAGCACCGCCCCCGACCATCGGTGCCATGAAACCGCCACCGGTGCCGTGCATGCCCTCCCCGGGCATCCGGGGCGAACCGGTTCCGCCGGGAACCACCGGAGGAAGTCCGGGGGTGGAACTGGCGTCGAAGCCGCCGACGGGCCGGAACGCCGGTGAAGCGGGCAGTGCGCTCGGCAAGGAAGTCTCCCCCGCGACCGGCGCGACGACCGGTTGCACCGGAACGCCCAGCGATACCGGAGTGGCGTTGCCGGGGAGTCCGGCGCCGGAACCGTGCGGTAGCGGAGGTGGTTCGAGGGCCTCCGCCGGTGTGCCGGTTCCCGACGGCGACGGCGAATGCGCTGTCGCGGGAGCGGCGGTCGGAGCCGGAGGAAGCTCGGAAGCCGGAGCCTTGGCATGGACCGGTTCGTGATTCGCGGAAGCCGGAGACGAAGCGTCGGTCGCGGACACTGTCGCCACCGACGGGGCCGGCTCCGCGGTGCTCTCCGGAAGATCCGCGTCGAAGGTGGTCTCCGCGCGCGCCGGAGCACCCGGCGAAGTGAGGTCCGCGTTCGGGATCTCAGGCTTCAACGGCGCTTCGTCCTGCTCCGCGGTCGCGTTTTCGTGCCCGCACGAATCCTTTTGCTTGTCCTTCTTCGACTCGGTGTGCCGCGGCCCGGCCTGCGCCCCTGGAGTCCGGCCCAGTACCGCGAAGTAGGGGCCGCCTCCCTGCCCGTCGACGGTTTCGCCACTCGACGCCGGCCACGCGGCCGGTGTGCCCTTCCCTACGACCGCGGGCGCCACCGAGGCGGTCGTGCCCTGGGTCGTTTCCCCCAGCAACCCGGCCCAGACATCGCCCTGCCGACCCGGCCGTCCTTCCGCCATCGGCACGCCCATCGGCAGCACGGCGGCGGCGGGCACGATTCCGCCACCTCCGGATGTCCCTGTCCCGTCGCCATGGCGGCCCAGCTGACCGTCGGCGGAGGGCTGAACGCCGCCCATGGCCGGCGTCGCCCCCGCAGGAGCGGACGCGTTCACCGCCGGTCCCTGAATGTTCACCGGGACGTCGGTTTCGGCACCGGGGAACGGAGTGATCGCCGTCCCGATCTCCTGATACGCGACGCCGAGATCGTGCACCACCTGCCGGGCGGCCGGGAGGTCGCCTTCCCGTTTTTGCGCCTGCAGGTCGCGGATACGTTGCTGTGCCAGCGCGAGCGCGTCGCCGGCCCGGCGGAGCGTGGCACCGTAACCGGGACTGGCCATCGCTTGGATCGCCGTGTTGCCGAGGGCGTTGACATTCCGGACGTCGTCGCCGAAGGCGTCGGCACCTTCACCTCGCCAGGCGTCCCACAGCTCGCGAGTCCCGCGCGCCAGGTCGTCCTGGATCTGTTCCAACCGTGCTGTCGCCGTGTCGAAAGCCTGCGCACGCTCGTAATAGGAATCCGGGCTGACCTCGTTGACCAGCTGGACAAGCTGTTCGAAGGTCAGCACTTCGATCTCCGGGTCCACGATCGGTACCGGTTCGGACGCCGTCACGGATCAGCCCCTGTTCAGCACGTGTACCAGCCCGGCCGGAGCCTCCGGCCGTCTTGTTCTCACCGTCCGAAATGGACGGTAGCTTCGCCGCGTTCCTTGTGCGATGCTGTGTTCGCTCCACCTCAGGTGACAGGCCCTTTCTTCCAGGTCCAGGCCCTCGTCCCGGCGTCCAAGCTAGGCCCGGCCGCGCCGCGGGCGGCCGAGCCGGACCGAGATCCCCGAAAACGGGGAGAACCACTCACCAAGGGAGAGCCTGTGAGCACCACGCTGTTCGCCCGGCGCGCGCGACGGCCCAAACCGCCCGCCCCCGAGATCGAAACCGAGCTCCAGCCGCCACCCGGCGTGCCAGAGAACACCGGCGGCGGCATCAGCAGCGTCCTGATGTACGCGCCCATGGCGCTCGGTTCACTCGCCATGGTGATGATGTTCGTCCGTCCCGGCGCCGGCGCCTTCGCCTACATCGGCGGTGGCCTCATGGTGCTGTCGGCGCTCGGCATGCTCATCACGCAGATGGTGCGGAACTCCGTCACCCACAAGCAGAAGCTGAACGGCCATCGGCGGGACTACATCCGTTATCTCGGCCAACTGCGCAAACAGGCCCGCGACGCGCTCGGCGCGCAGCGGAAGGCCGCCCGCTGGATCCACCCGGACCCGCACGCGCTGTGGTCGATGGCACTGGGTTACCGCCTCTGGGAACGGCGCCCCGCCCACGACGACTTCGGCGAGATCAGACTCGGCCTGGGCACTCAGCGCTCGACCTTCAAGCTGGTCCCCCCGAACAGCCAGCCGATCGAGGACCTCGAACCGCTCACCGCACACGCCCTGCGCCGGTTCATGCGCGCCTACAACACGCTCCCGGACGCGCCGATCGCGGTCTACCTGCGGGGTTTCGGGCAGATCCAGTTCTCCGGCGACGACGACGCCGTCCTCGGCCTGACGCGGGCGATCCTCGCCCAGCTGGTCACCGCGCACGCCCCCGGTGACGTGCGGGTCGCGGTCTGCGCCTCCGAAGAGCATCTGGACCGGTGGGACTGGCTGAAGTGGCTCCCCCACCACCAGGACACCGAAAGCCGCGACGCCGCCGGAGCGCGACGGCTCGCCGCCGACGACATCACGCAGGCCGAACTCCTGCTCGGCGGGCCCTCGTTCACCGGGCGGCCGCGATTCGAGGCCGACACGCCGATCACCGCGTCCGAGCCGTTCGTCGTCCTCGTGCTCGACGGGGTCTCGGTGCCCGCCGACCATCGGGTCGCCGACGAGGGCTACCGCAACACCGTGGTCCTGGACGTCTCGGGATCGTTGCCCTGGCAGCAACGCGCCGGGGCGTTGTTTCTGGAGGTCGACGCGGACGAGGTCCGGACGGTGTCGTTCGACCGGGTCGGCAAGCAGCAGACCGCCCGGCTCTGCCGTCCCGACCGGATGAGCGAGATCGCCGCGAACGCGCTCGCCAGGACGATGGCCCAGTTCCGGATCGGCGAGGTCTCCGAGGACGACGAACCGCTCGCCGTCGACTACGACCTGGCCACCCTGCTCGGTATCGGCGACGTCGCCACCTTCGACCCGGTGAAGTACCGGCGCGACCGGATGACCGGCAAACGGCGCTTGCGCGTGCCGATCGGCATCGCCGGGGCGGGTTCCCCGCTCGAACTCGACATCAAGGAATCCGCCGAAGACGGCATGGGACCGCACGGACTGTGCGTCGGCGCCACCGGCTCCGGCAAAAGCGAACTGCTGCGCACGCTGGTACTCGCGCTCGCCACCACCCATTCGCCGGAAGACCTCAACTTCGTGCTGGTGGACTTCAAGGGAGGCGCGGCCTTCCTCGGTTTCGACCAGCTGCCGCACACCTCCGCGGTGATCACCAACCTCGCCGAAGAACTCGAACTGGTCGACCGCATGCAGGACGCGCTGACCGGTGAGATGAACCGACGTCAGGAACACCTGCGCGCGGCCGGCAACTACGCCTCCCGGCGGGACTACGAGGCCGCCCGCGCCCAAGGTGTGCCGCTCGAGCCGATGCCCGCACTGTTCATCGTGGTGGACGAGTTCAGTGAGATGCTCTCGAGCAAACCCGAGTTCATCGACGTCTTCGCCATGATCGGCAGGCTCGGCCGCAGCCTCGGGGTACATCTGCTGCTGGCATCCCAACGCCTGGACGAAGGCCGGATCCACAAGGTCGAGACGCACCTTTCCTACCGGATCGGCCTCCGGACCTTCTCGGCGATGGAGAGCCGCAGCGTCATCGGCGTCCCGGACGCCTACGAACTGCCCAACAGCCCGGGCAACGGCTACCTCCGGCCGGACACCCAGACCCTGGTGCGGTTCAAGGGCGCGTTCTCCTCGGCGCCCTACCGGCCGAAGCGACGGCAGACCGGGCTCGCCGTCGAACAGCACATCGTCGCGTTCGGACAGCGGTACATCGAACCTCCCGTGGCGCCAGAGCCCGAAGCCGTCGAAGAGGACCAGCCCAACGAAGCCACCGAGACCATGATCGACGTGCTGATCGGCAGGCTCCGCGGCATCGGCCCGAGGGCGCACCAGGTCTGGCTGCCACCGCTGAAGACGTCGGCGACCCTGGATCAGCTGCTACCGCCGCTGGTGGACCACCCGACCTACGGCCCGCGTCCGGTCGGCGACCTCAACACGGCGAACATGACCGTGCCCGTCGGGCTCATCGACCTGCCCGCGCAGCAACGGCGTGAGCTGCTGATCGCCGACCTGTCGGGCAGCAAGGGCAACGCGGCGGTGGTCGGCGGCCCGCAGAGCGGCAAGAGCACGATGCTGCGCACGCTGATCTGCGGCCTCGCGCTCACCCACACCGCCGAACAGGTCCAGTTCTACTGCCTGGATTTCGGCGGGACGCTGTCTTCGCTCGCGGCGATGCCGCATATCGGCAGTATCGCCAACCGGCTCGACCGCGACCGCGTCACCCGCACGGTCCTGGAGATCACCAACCTGATGGCGCGGCGGGAGACCATCTTCGCCGAGCACAACGTCGACTCGATGGTCAGTTACCGCCGGGCCCGCGCCGAGGGCCGATTCCATGACCTCGATCCCTACGGCGATGTGTTCCTCGTGGTGGACGGCTGGTACTCGATCCGCCAGGACTTCGAGGAAATCGAGGAGAAGTTCACCGAACTCGCCGCACGAGGGCTGAGCTTCGGTATCCACCTCGTCGTCGCGTCCAACCGGTGGTCGGAGATGCGGCCGTGGCTCCGGGACGTCATGGGCACGCGATTCGAACTCAAACTCGGCGACCCCGTCGACTCCGAGATCAACAGCCGGTTCGCCGCGACCGTGCCGTCGATCCCCGGCCGTGGGATCACCCCGGACCGGCTGCACTTCCTCGCCGCACTCCCCCGGATCGACGGCGACTCCCGCACCGAGGATCTCGCCGAGGCGACGGTGGAACTCGCCGAAGCGCTGGCCCCGCCCGGAGCCCCGCGCGCGCCGAAGGTCCGGCTCCTGCCGCAGACCCTGCACGCGCGGGACCTACCGGCACCGCGTGCGCCGTCCCCCTCGGCGGAGATGCGCATGCCGCTCGGTCTCGAAGACCAGCGTCTCGAACCGGAATGGCACGACTTCGACCTCACACCGCACCTGCTGATCTACGGTGACGCGGAATCGGGCAAGACCAACATCCTCAAGCACATCGCCCGCTCGATCGTGGCGCACCACAGCAGCGACGAGGCCCGCATCATGTTCGGCGACTTCCGCCGCGAACTGCGCGATTCGATCCCGGCCGAGTACCAGCTGGAATACGCCGTCGGCGCCGAAGCACTGACGAAATCGATCGCCGGCGCGGCTTCCGTCATCGAGAAGCGCATTCCCGGTCCGGAGATCAGTCCGAGCAGGCTCCCCTTGCGCGACTGGTGGACCGGTGGACGGCTCTACATCATCATCGACGACTTCGAACTGTCCGAATCCGCCGGAAGCGCCGGTCCATTGCAGGGCCTGATGCCGGTGCTCGCCCAAGCCGCCGACGTCGGCGTGCACATCATCCTCGCGCGCAGCACCGCGGGAGCGAGCCGGTCGATGAGCAACCCGGCGATCCGGCGCATGTGGGAACTCGGCACCCCGGCGCTGCTGTTGTCCTGCCCGAAGACCGAAGGTTCCTTCCTCGGCAACCTCAAGCCTCGGGTGCTTCCGCCGGGACGCGCGCAGTTCATCAATCGTCGCCGCTCGGTCCGGTTGGTCCAGACGCCGCTGGTGGAGGGTGGGTCGGCAGCAGGGGCATAGAGGGACGCTTTCTGAGACGAGGGCACCACAATCGGGTGGTTCGCGCAGCCGCGGGAGGGCGCGTGAATGCTGCTGCGGGGTCCGTTGAGCGGATGTGTCCTGAAGGCCCCCTTTGAGACGTTGAAGGTCCCAAAGGGAGCCTTCAGGACATCAGGCTTTGACGCGGGGGCAGCGGTGTTGGCCACGACAAATTCGACTTATTTGAGGGGTAAGTCAAACGTGGCGTGCCCCGGCGCGGGACCGGGCTGACTGACGGAAGCCGGGCCGCGCCCCAGTGTCCACAAGGGACGCTTTTCTAAAGAAAGTTGTCCGACTTGGGCGGTTTATGCAGTTTTGAGCGGGGGGTCGTGAGTGGCAATGAGGGTTCTAACCCTATTCGCCACTCACGACCCCCTCGAAGAACCGTGCAAAGCAACCACATCGGGCGCCCGCACTCCGAAAGTGTCCCTTGTGGACGGTTGCGGGGGCATTGGGTCGTCTTTGACGAGTCCGCGACCACCTCAACTTCAGCACGCCATATTTGCCTTACCCCTCAATAACTCTCACGACACCCGATTCGTCCCTGATCTTCCGTTGATCAAACTCCGTCACCGATGCGTGCGACCCCGCGACCGTGAAGGGCTAGTCGCTTGTACCCCGGGTCGTGAGTGGCGATGCAGGGTGTCGTCACTCAATGAGTGCGGGGGCGGGCGAATTCGACGACCCGGGCCCGCTTCCAGCGGCGGCGCTTGGCACCCAGGCACAGGCGGAACACCAACAGGCCGAGCAGCGCGAGAACCGGCACGGAGACCGTGGCGACGACGGCGACGACCTCGCCGGGACCGTCCGGACGGACGGGCACCGGCAGCGGCGCCGGTTCGGCCGCGACGACGGGCGCCGCGGTGCCGGATTCCTCGGGCAGCAGTGTCGTCACGGCGGCCATCGCGTTGACCGTTCCCCAGCCCAGTCGCGCGTCGGGCAGTGTCGCGGCCGGATGGTCCGCGGTCGCTTCCAGCCGGTGCTTGACCTGCTCGGCGGACAGCTGGGGCCGGTAGGCGCGCACGAGCGCGGCGACGCCTGCCACGAACGGCGCGGCGTAGCTGGTGCCGCTGCCCACCCAGTGCCCGGCACCGCCGGGGCCGAGGCTGGTGACCCCGACGCCGGGAGCGACCAGGGAGAGGAATTTCCCGGTCTGCGAGAAGTCCGCCTTCTTGCCGAGCATGTCGATCGCGCCGACGGCGATCACGGTGGGATACGAGGCCGGGTAAGTGATCGGGTCTCCTTGCTGGGCGGTGTTCGCCGCGGAGGCGACCACCACGACGTCGCGCTGCGCGGCGTAGCGGACGGCTTCGGCGAGTTCCGGATCCGGGTTGTCGGTGCTGGCCGAAATGTTGATCACCCGGGCACCACCGTCGACGGCGGCGCGGATGCCCTTGGCCATTTCGGCCGCGGTCAGGATCGGCGGCGAGCCGTCCTCGGTCGTGATCGCGCACCGGATCGGGAGAATCGTGGCCTCGGGCGCGACCCCGGCGAATCCGGTCCCCGGCCGGACGGCGGCGCCGATGATCCCGGCGACGAACGTCCCGTGCCCGAAGCAGTCGTCGTTCGCCGGTTTGCGTTCCGGGGTGGTGACGTCGACGCCGGGTTTCACCCGGCCGCCGGACAGCTGGGGCGTATTCCCGTCGACGCCGGTGTCGACCACCCCCACGGTGACGCCGTCGCCTTTCGTCAACGACCAGACCCGGTCCACCGCCATCCGCTGCTGAGCCCAGGGCACGCCGGACTCGGTGGACTCCGGTGCCTGCAGACAGCCCTTCTGCCCGGTCGGCAGCGGAGCGGGTGCCTGCTGCGCCACGGCTGGTGACGACGCCCAGAGCAGGCCCGCGACCACCGTGATCACCAGAACGCCGGGGCGTCCCGCCTTCCCGTTGCCCATCAGATGTCCTCTCGAATCCGCTTACCCCGCACCGATCCGGACGGCGGACGGGTCCAGGAGACAGTCGAGCAGACCGGCCTCAACGAAATCTCCACCGCCGGCCATCGTGAGTCACCGACGGCGCGCCGTCCCGCCCGAGATCCGGGTCCAGGTGCAGTGGGTCGTCGAGGCCGAGGGCGGCCGGAGCCGTGAGGGGCACGGGAAGCCGGTAGCTTCCTTCGACGCGGCCGTCGGGATTTTGCGGCGAGGGCGGAACCTGCCAGATCCAGCCGTCACCGTCGTCGTCGGGGAAGATCGGCCTGCCGTCTTCGTCGTGACCGAACTGACCGACCCGCACCGCGGGACCGGCCCCGGGCACACCCAGCCACAGCAGATCGACCGGATGCCCCACCGGTGTTCCCAGCCGCTCCCATAGCTGGACGGCCAGTGCTTCCAGATCACCGGTTTCGCAGGCGTACAACCGGATCGCCTCGCCCGGCTGCCAGCCCGACGTCCGGATCGCCTGCTCGATCGCATCCACATCACGCGACCCGTGCTCCAGCAACACCACCCCGAACACGTCCACTTCCCTCGGCAACCACCTCGCGGCACCCGCCGCCTTCGAATCACCATCCCCGATGAGCACCCCCACGTCCGCGATCGACGTGCCGCCGAACGGGTCCGCCCATTCCGGCATCTCCCAGAAGGTCGAGGCCCACGGCACCGTGGAAAGCCAGTCCGGCATGGTTTCCATCATCGTGTCGAGATCGAAGCCTTCCAGGATCAGCTCCGGCCCCGGGGCCATGAGGTCCTGGAAGAAGTCAGCGGTGTCCTCCCCCGGCAGCGATGCCATCGGCTGGACGTCCTGCCCCGCACTGACCCGGACGTCGGCGATCCCCGAGACCAACCCGCTTTCGTCCGTTTCCTCCGGATCGAGACGAGACGCCCTCCGCTGCCGTTCCCGTGCCTGTTCCGCCTCTCTCGCCGAGCCGGCGGGAATTCCGGGCGGGCCGGCCCCGCGGCCGCCTCGAGACTCCCCCACCCGGACACCCGCCATCACATGTGCGCCCGGCCGGGCCAGGTGATCCGAGCGCTCCCAGCGCACCTCGGCGGCGAACTGTGCGACGTCGACCGGCCCGATCCGCCGCTGGGCCTCCAGCGCCAGCGCGACCGTCCTCGCACCCTCGCGGACGAGTTCCTGGATGTACTCCTTGCGCTGCACCGCCAGGTCATCGGACTCGCTTCTGGCCGAGCCAACGGTGAAGGTGAACGGCCGCATCCGGGGTTCGCCCGCCTTCAGGGCCCGCAGTGCCTCCCCCTGTGCCAGCCACCTCACCCGATTGCCCTGCGCCGCGGTCAGGCCGGGCTTCCGCGGAGGGAAAGCGACATCGAGTGAGGTCATGCGCCGGTACTCCAGCGGAGACTTTCCTTCTTCGTCGTACCGCAGCAGTTCGAGCCGCATCTTCTGGTCGCTCGTGCGCGTTCCCAGGCTGATCCTCAGCTTCAAGGACTCTTCGATATCGGTGTCGTCCACCCCCACCGCCCGCAATTCTTCGTGTACGAGCGCGGCGGCATCGCGAAGCCGCGTCGTGTGCGCGGGAGTGCCTTCGGTTCGCGGACTGATGGACAGGACGATCCGGAGGTCGGGGGCCTGCACTCCGGCCTGCTGACGCCGGAGCACTTCGGGAGCCAAGGCCCTCACCGCGGCACGCAACGCCGCCAGGTCATCCGGCGAAAGAGTGAACGAGGTGTCGCGCGTCAGTGGCGCCGACCATTCCGTCCGAGGAGCACCGATCGCTTTCAAGGCCGTGAACGACACCGCATCGCCCGGTGTCCCCGGCGAGGACTCTTCGCCCGCCACGAGGGCCGTCAGCAGGGCGGCCTTGAGATCCGTCGTCGAGGGCGCCATTTCGGAATCGAGGGTGTGCGAGTCGGGCGGTTCGACGGACGGGTTCTCGAGGACCATCTCCACCAGGTCCGGGCCGAGCGTCTTCGCGGCGCGACCCGAGTCTTCGAACCTCACCTCGCCGACGAAGGCGTCGACGTCGATTTCGGAACCACCGATCTTCTGGTACGCCGACGAAACCCTCGTCACCGCGGCCTTGACCGCGTCCTTCAGATGGCCCTCGCGCTGCTCTCGCAACTCCGGCGAACCATGGAAGGCGGGATCCAGGACGAAGGTGACCGGGCTCATCCCGTCTTCTCCGGACAGCAGCGCTCGGATCATTTCGCCCTGGAGGACCCAACGGACCTGATCGGAGTGCGCCGCGGGCAGACTGACCGCCTTCTGGGCGAACGCGACCGACAGCTGAGCCTTTTCGCGATAGTCGTCCGGTTTCAGTTCGTGATCGGCATGCCGCACCAGCTCGAACCGTGTTCGTTTCCCGGTGGCCAGACGTTGGGTGCCCAGATCCAGCTTCACCCGAAGTTCCGCCGGGACGACCGGGACCTCCTCGCCCGCCGCGGCCAAGGCGTCGATCCGGGCGTCGATCATCTTCCGCACCAGCTCGCCGACGACTTCCAGCCGCTGCCGCTGAATCGGACGATGCGTGTCCTTGTGATCGACATGAAGGCGCAAGCGGAGATCGGGCGCCTGCGATCCCTGCCCGCGCCGCCGCAGGATGTCCCGCACCAGCCGGTCCACCACCGGAACCAGCTCGTCGATGTCCCGTGCGGTCACGAATCCGATCTCGGCGCGTGCGGCCAGGTGCCCGGTCCACTCGAGGACCGGTGGCTCGTAGACGACTTCGGCGCCCTCTGGGAGAGCCCGGGCGCCCGTGGCCCGCGACCGGCCTCCGGTGGTTCGCCGCGGGGCCTGCTCCTCTTCCTCGACGGCCGGTCTTGCCGCCTTGAGCCACTCGCGCACCGTGTGGAGACTGCTCAGGCCACCGGTGAGGGCGAACACCCTGGCGGGTTTGTAAGGCCGTCCGGTGTCGGGATCGTCCTCGGCGGCCAGCCCCTCCACCCACGCCCGCACCCATTTCGTGGTGGCTTGGTTCAACCTGCCGGACGAGGTGGGAACCGAGATTCCCTTGGGCAGCGTGCGTGTTTCCAGATAGGCCCGCAAGGTCTTCGGCCCGGTCGGGCCCGGCCGCCAGTGAACCACTTCCTCCGGCACCGGGACGTCGGTCACCCTGCCCGAGGTCTTGGCTCCGGCAGCTGACGGCCCCGCCGCCTCCGGTTCCGTCGCCGCGGGCGCCGCCAGCTCCAGTTCCTCCAGCGTCTTACCCTGCGCGAGGTCCTTCCACAGCAGGCCGAGTTCCTCACGGAGGATCAGTCCCCCGGACATGCGGACGACCTCACTCTGAGTGTAAGGATCCCCCAAGACGTCGTCCGCCCCGTGAAGTCCCGCTGCCCAGGCACGGATCCAGGTCCTGGCGGCCTTGTTCGAGGTCCGGCGCGTATCCGATTTCAAGAAGAAGCCGTCCGGAAGTCCTCTTTGGACCAAGTACTCCCGCAACGTCTGCGGCTTCGTCTCGTCCTCGTCGGGCCGCCAGATGAGGACATCCGCCGGTATCGGGAACACCACGGGCCCCAGATGCCGTGGTGCGTCGAGACCGAGGCCGGACGGTGCGCTGAGCGGGACGGGCAGCCGGTAGCTCCCCTCGATCCGGCCCTCACGGTTTCCCGCGGAGGGCGGAACCTGCCAAACCCAGCCACCACCTTCGGCGTCGGGCCAGATCGGCCGCCCGTCCTCGGTGTGGCCGAGCTGGCCGACCCGGACCCCGGTCCCGGCCCCGGGCACACCCAGCCACAGCAGATCGACCGGATGCCCCACCGGAACACCGAACCTGTCCCGCAGGTCGGCGGCCAACCGCTCCAGGTCGCCGGTCTCACAGGCGTACAGCCGGATCGCGTCGCTCTCTCGCCATCCCGAAGCCCGGATCGCCTGCTCGATCAGGTCCACGTCACGCAGACCGTGATCGAGCAGCACCACCCCGTGCACGCCCTCTTCCTTCGGCAACCACCTCGCCGCACCCGCCAGCTTCGAGGTCTTGTCACCGACGAGCACGCCGACTTCCGCCGTCGTCACCGCGTTCGGCGAAGTCGCCTCGGGTGTCTCCACCGCGTCGGCCAGCTCCTGCGCCAGCACCTGCAGCAGGCCTGCGGCGGAGGCGGGGCTTTCGCCGCCGAGGTGGTAGTGCAGGCGTTCGGCGGTCAGGATGGTGTGCAGGACTTCCCGCCGTTCCGCGACGCCCGCCGCGTTCGCGAAATGCGCCGACAACGTCTGTCGCGCTTCCGCCGCCAGTCCGGCGAGCACCTCCTCGGGCACCCGCGCGGTCGCCAGCAATCCTCGCGCCCAGTCCGATTTCCGCAGTACCCAGTCCGGCGACGAGAGCCGCGGGCGGCCATCGGCGGACTCCGTCGGCAGCGGGCCGAGATCGGCCTTGGTGTCGTTTCCGGTGAGAGCGGCCTCGCCCTTCACCGGTCCGGCGCTGTCTTTCCCGGCAGGCTCCGGCCCTCGCAAAGTCGCGTTGAGCTCCGCCAGCTCGGCTTCCAGTTCTGCCTTGGCTCGCAGCCAGGCGGTCCTGGCCACGTCGGCCGCGCGGGCGGCGGCGGTCAGTTCCGCCCGCGTCCGGGCCAGCTCCTCGGCGGCGGCGTCGAGATTCGCCTCTTCTTCGGCCAGTTCCGCGGTCAGCCGCTTGCTTCGTTCCCTTGCTTCGTCATGGGTACCGGTTCCGGCCGACTGGAGCACGGCGACATTCGCGGCGATCCGGGCGCGCTGTGCGGCGATCCGCGGATCGACCCCGACCTCGCCCGGCACGCCGGCGATCTCGCGAAGCCGTTGCTCGACGGCCTGGTGATCGAACCACTTCTGGTCGGCGACACCCTGTTTCCGGTGGAGGATCGACTCTTTCGCCCGCCACAGCGCGGCGGCCCGTGAGACGCCGTCCTGGGCTTGCGCCGCCTTCGCCGGAAGCGGAACGCCCAGGACCTTGGCCAGGTCGGCGTTGATCACCCGAGGCAGGGCCGAGGCGGGAAGCCGGACGACGACGGCGCTGGTGACCCCGTCGACTTCGGCCACGATCAGGTGCTCGGTGTCGAACCTGGTCAGTCCGCTCCGGCCCGTGTCCTGCAGGGTCACCGAACGCACACCCGAGGTGGCGCCGGAAAGCTGACCGATCGCCGTGGTCGCCTGGGTGTCGGCTCCACCGGGGATGTGCAGGTTGTCGGCCCGGTCGGTGATGCCTCCGTCGCCGCCGACGAGCTGGCCGCCCGCGGCGCCGGAACGGCCCGTGTCGGAGGTGAAGCTTTCGAGGATCTTCGCGGATTGGTCGAAGCGGACGTGGTCGCTCAAGCCGACGACCTGCGCCCCGGTGAGCCTGGAGTAGATCTTGGCGTTCGCCGCCTGGCCACCGGCGAGCGACATGGTGTACAGCTCCGGCAAGGGCAACGAAGCCCCGGAGGTCTTCGCGAGATTGGCCCGGATGGCCGTGTTGGTCACCGACAGCGCGAGCGTGTTCATCGCGCCGGTTTCGCTGTTGGTCAGCCCGGCCTTCGCCCCGGCGCCCTTGATCGCCCGGACCACCCCCTGGCGGATGTCCGCAGCGCCCCGGAAACCCTCCACGAGTACGTCCGCCGGGAGCTTGCGGCCGCCGCTCTGCCATTCCTTCACGCTGTCTTCGGTGTGCCGTCCGAGCGGGATCACCGAGCTCTCGTGTGCCGTGCCGCCACCTCCGCCGAGCTTCTGGTCGTCGGCGCTCGCCCGGATCGTGATGTGGTCCGTCAGCGCGCTCGATCCGATCTCGCGGCCTTGGCGCTCGATCTTCAGTTCCCATCGCAGCCGGACGCGGTACCGGGCACCGGGCCCGGACGCGGTGGTCGCGCGGATGGAGGTCAGTCCGGAGCCGGTGACCCGGCGGTCGGTGCGCTCGCGTGTGCCGCCCACGCCCGCCGAGCCGCCCATCGCGCCTCCACTGCCGGGATCACCGGTGGAGAACAACGACCGCCAGCCGGGCCGGAGCCAGCCACCCCTGGACTTCGAACGTTCTTCGACGGACTTGCTCATGGCCGCGTTCGTGATCGCTTGCTCGATCTCGCTGCCGTCGTTCTCGTAGCCGTCGAACTCGACGGTCTCCGCGCTGGCCTTCAACACGACGTTGTAGTCGTCCGACCAGAGCACTCCCGGTTTGTGAATGCGCAAGGGCAACCCGCCGTCGAGCGCGTTGTCGAGCAGCGATGCCGCGTTCGCGCCCTCGACCAGATCACCCAGCCGTTGGGCGTTGCCCATCGCGTCGTCCAGCACGGACTTCGGGATGAGGTCACGGTGCTCGTCCTTGAGACCGGCACGCAGCGCGGGCAGCAGCCGGGAGAGATCCGGCAGCTCCTCGGCGACGTAGCTGCCGAGAGAACCCGAGGAGCCGAACGCCAGTTCCGGAGCGCCGAGTTTGGGCACCGTCTCCCGCGGTTCGGCCGCGGGAAGCAGCCCCTGCGCCCTTGCCTGCCGCTCGCTCATCCGGACGAAAAGCGAGCCCGGCATGAACTTGTCGGCCCCGGCAGTGGAAACCTCGCCGTCGATGATCCGTTTCTGCCTGGATTCGAGGACCATGCGTGCGTTGACGTCGTAACGGACCAGCACGGTGCGACTGTTCGCCGACGCCCGTTCCTTGTGGTCGACCACGACGGTCTGCTCGCTCGACCGGCCCCGTTTCCGGCCCCAGAACTTGGCCGAGCCGCCCAGCGCGATCCGTCCGCCTGCCGAAGACGTCGACGTCGCGTCGGGCGCGAAGAAGTTCATGTTCGCGCTGGGCCCCAACGCTTTCACGCGGGAGAATTCCGACGCCGCCTTGGTCGCGCCGCTGCGAGTCACCTTGTCGCGGCCGACGTCGGACACCTTGACCACCACCGGGTCACTCAGCTCCAGCCGCATGCCGACGGCTCCGGTGCGTTTCGTGGCGCGACGCCCGTAACTGAGGCCATTGCGACGGAAAGCCGGTATCGACGAGGATTCGAGCAGCGCGCGAAGCGTCTCGGGAGCGAACCACTGGTGCACGAGCTGGTGTCCTTTGCTGCCCGGGAGTACCAGTACCTCGTCGCCGTTCGTGACCCGGTTGGACAGGTCGACGGCCAGGTCCCCCAGCTCTCCGGCGTTGGCGAAGGCCTCGACGTACAGGAATTCCGGCACCCGGCTGGTCGTCGCGGACAGTTCGTCGATGTTGGGCGTCCGCTCGGGATCGAGGTGGGTGACCGTCGTGACTCCCGGAGCGAACTTCGAGGGATCGGTCTCGTGGACCGCGGAATCGCTGACCCACAACTCGGTCTTGCCCGTCAGCGGGGTGAGCGGGACCACGGCGCCGGGCCGCGAGCCCGCGAGCGTGCGCACTTTCGGGGTCGACCGGAAGGGCGATCCTGGGGTCAACCGCCGTACCCAGCGGCGAGGACGCCGGTGGCTGACGATCTCGACGTCGAACGTGATGTCGTGGCCGAAGACATGGGACTTGTCGGCGCCGACCTGTTCGACGGTCACGGCGCCGCCCGCCGAACCCGTGTTCTTCCGTGACCGGCCTGCCGCGAACCTGACCGGGGTCACCGCGACATTGGTGATCGCCCCGATGTCCAGCGCGCCGGTGAAGCCGACCCGTCCGCGTGCCTCCGGCCCGCCGCTCCAGCCGCGGTCCGCGCTCGCACCGCCGGCGGCGGTCGTCCCCGTGGTCTGGATCCCGGCCACCGTTCGCCCGTCCACCTGCCCGAAATGGCGGCCCGCGCCGAGGGTGGCCTTGACCCGCACGCTGATGAACTCGTCGTGGAAGAAGCCGCGGTGTTTGAGCTGGGTCGACACACCGGGGCCGAGGAGACTGTCCAGCCGGTTCATCAGGGCGCTCGCCGAGAACACCGACGCCAGCTTCCGTTGGTTCGCAAGGCGTTCCTCGACCTTGTCGCCGGAGCCGCGGGACGTCTTCGGCTCGGCACTGCTCCATTTCGGCAGCAGCTCCTGCAGGCCGGGAGCGCGCCGCAACGCGTTTTCGATCCGGGGAAGGACACCCGCGGCGACCGGCGTGACCCCGGCGCGAATATGCCCGCCCGCCGCGGCGGCCGCCAGATACGGAGGTTCGAAGCGCGGCCCCACGTCGATGAAACGCTTCTCGTATCCCGGCGGGACCGGCAGGTTCTCGGCCGCGGCCTCGTGCAGGTCCAACCGGACGTACTTCGTCGCCGGCTCCGTCACCCAGTCACCGTGCAAGGTCTGCACGGCGACCTCACCCGTCACTCGATAGCTGCCGACGTCGCCCTGGACGTACATGCTGGTCCCCGTGGTGGCCGACCGTCCCCCGACGGCCGTGTCCGAGATGGTCGCCGCGATGGTCCCGCTCACCCCGCCGTACCCGGCCGCGACCCCGGGCACTCCCGCACCGCCGCCGATACCGCCGAGGAGATCCGGCCCGGACTTCGAGGTGTACGCGATCGATTCCTCGGCCGTCACGGTGTTCTCCGTGCGGGACTCGCCCTCGGCGGGCACCACACCGACGAATTCGACGTCGTGCGGGCGGAAGGTCATCCGGGCGGCTTCACGGTAGGCGCCATGGCGACTCACCAGGTCCGCGGAAGGCGCGGGCTCACCCGGCCACAGCTTCCTCGACAGCGCGCGGATGTTCGCGGCGGACACGAATTCCCGCAAGGCGGCCCGGCCGGGCGCCCCCAGCTTGGTCACCGAGGGATGGACTTCCCGCTGGATCTTGTCGAACAGTGCCCGCTCGTCGAAGTCCACGGCGTCGACGGCGAGGTAGCCGATCCTCTTTTCCCAGCCACGGTATGGCTTTCCCGCCGAAACGCCGTCCGGTTCGGTGATGGTGGCGACCGAGTCCGAAAGCAGCAGGGTGACCTCGCCGGCGCTGGTACCTTCGATGGCCCGGCCGTCTTCGCCGGTCAGGGTGATGTAGTACTTCACGGGCACCTTCGCGCTCCGCGCCCCGGCGTGGGGTCGCCAGACGGTCTGCGCGCTCGTGGACGTGTCGGAGGTGCGGATCCCGACCGGGCGGGCCAGTCCCGCGCCGCCACCGCCGATGAGCGGCCAGCCTGCGCTCATCAAGGAGATCGTGGAAAGCCCCAGCCGGTAGGACGAATTGTCCGCACTCGACCGCGTGTGCCCGATGATCTGCTGGTCGCGTACCTCACGGACGGCCCTGGCGGGCTCACGCTTGCCCTCACCGGGCGTCGCGCCGTCGAGATCCATCACCGCGACGACGTGCGCCTCGAACCACTTCTCGCCTGCCCGGACCGGGAAGCTCCGTCCGCCCGGCGCTCGCGGACCGTCGGTCCCGGCCGGACGGCCCGGCGCCGATCCGAGGAAGGTTTCGAACCTCGCGCGGTTCAGCTTCCCGACGATGGCCTTGACGCCTTCCGGAGCCGCGGTGCCGAACGGGGCCAGCATCTCGTTGATGCGTTCGCCGACCTTGTCGCGGTCCTTCACCTCGCTCACCACGACCAGCCCCAGAGCCCTGCCGTCGCGGGCGTACTCCGGGAGGGCCTCCCGGAACGACGAGCCCGTCTTGCTCGTGGACGCGTTTCCGGCCGTTGTCGCGTCTCGGCTGTCGGCTTCCTCCGGTGTGCCGTACAGAGCGTCCACTTCGGACGGTTGCCTCGCGGGCGGTGCGGTGTCACCGGCATCGGAGTCCGGCTCGTCCTCTTCCCACACCGGGGGAAGCTCGGTGTCGGCGGCCTCGTCGACGATCGGGACCCGGTCGGCGTTCTCGTCGACCCAGATCTCGATGATCGTGTTCCCGGTGCCGTGCGAGACCTCGGGTTCGGTCGCCAGGCCGAGTTCGTTCCGCCCGAGCCGCTGCCCCACGGGCGTCGACAACTGTTCGAGGTTGGCGAAGGAGTCCAGTTTGGGCATGACCACGCCGGTGAAGTCCAGCAGGGCCGCCGCGGGGTCGCCGATCACGCGATAGCGCACGCGCGGGGTGCGGTCCTCGTCGTATGCGGCGAGAAGGTCACGGGTGAGCTGGGAAAGGGGCTTCCAGTGTTCGACCGGCACCGTCCCGGTACCCGCCGGGATCTCCATCCGGACGACGCGGCGCCCGCCGTGGAGCGCCGGATCCGCCTGTGCCGCGGCGAGTGCGTTGTCGTAGTCGCGTTTCGCCTTCCAGAACTTCGCCGCGGCGCGACGTTCGAAAGTGGTCTCGGCGACGGTACCGCCGGGATTCCTGGCGGCCACCGCCCTGGCCTTCCCCCTGGCCGCGGTCCATTCGCGGTCGCGCCGGGCCAGTTCGAGCACGCTGTTCTTGAGCGGAAAGGGCAGCCGGTGGTTCTGGTCCTTACGGCGGACGTGGTAGCCCTTGGCGTAGTCGACGTCGGCCACCTGTGTGGTGCGCCGGGCGAGCGGACCGGTCGAGACGGGTTCGGCGACCAGCCGGAACCGGGTCGGATAGGACCAGGTGCTGGTGATCGGATCGGCCGCGGCGGGTGTGCCGGGCTTCGGCAGTGCCTTCCCGCCCGAGCCGTGCGCACCCTCGTGCTCGTGGCCGTCACCGACGGCGCCGTGGGTCTCGAACCCGAAGAACAGGGCCTGCATACTCCCGAAGACCTGCCGCCCTTCTTCGTAGGTGGTGTGCCCGGGGGCCTGGGGCACGCCCGCGCCGACGACCGGCAGGGTCGCGACGGCCTGCGCGGTTTCGCTGCCGCCGCTGACCTCCTTCGCCCGCGTGGCGTCCGTGTGCCCGTTCAGCGTGATCCGCCCGCTCGCGCTCTCGAGACTGCCGGGGCCGTCGACCATGGCGTGCAACGTGAGTTTCGCGCCCAGTTCCGAAGGGAGGGTCAGCTCGGTCTCGGTGCCGGCACCGGGATGCGACCGTGCCAAGGCGTTGAGCCGGCTGGGCGTGAGCTGCTCGCGGACCAGGGCCAGTGTCCGCGAATCCAGTTTCTTCCCGGACGCGGCCTCGAGGACGGCTTGGGCGGCCTCCCGCAGAGCCTCGACCCGGCCCTCGAAATGGGTGATCCGGAAATCCGCCGGGTCGGCCGGGAGTGTCGCCGCGCCGGAAGCTTGCCGCCACTTGTCGAGGCTGTCCTCAGTGGCTTCGGTTTCCGGACGTCGGGTCACCGTGCCCTCGTGCGGAAGGTCGTCGCCGGTCCCCTGGTCTTCCACCGCCGACCGGGTGACTACCGTGCGCCTCGCGGAGATCTCGGCGACGCGCTCGCCGTGCCGTTCGAAGCGGATGTCGAAGTCCAGCTCGACGCTGCGCTCGGCCAAGGTGCCGCTGACCGACTCGGAGTGCGTCGACTCCGCGGTATGGCTTTCGGTGCGGCTCCTGAACTGGTTCAGCCAGTCGAGGACGTGCCCGACGCCGTAGCCGAGCGTGGTGGCGGGCGCGCCGTGCTTACCGGGGTCGCGCTGCGCCTCCTGCGCGTCCGATTCGGACTGGAACATCATGGCCGCGGCCGGGATGGTCATCAGCTCGACGAAGCTCCGCTTCGCGGTCCGGGTCGTCGCCGCCCACACGGAGGCCACCGAAGCCTTCGTGAGCTCGCCGTGCACCACACCGACAGGCTTCGGCTTGCTCTTCGGCCGGGCTTCGACGACGAGATCGTAGATCTCGCCGCTGAGCTTGTTCTCCAACCGCAGTCCGGCCCTGGCGCCACCGTTGGCCAGATCGACCATCGAAGCCTGGAAATCGGACAGGAACCGCACGATCGCGCGGTGGTTGTCGTGACCGGTGTCCGAGGCCGCGCTGTTCAGCAGTTGCTCTGCCTTCTCCTTGGTGAGGGCGGCCTCCAGCCGTGCGTAGAGCCCGGCCGTGCTGCCGGCGCCATCCGCCTGGTCGGCTTGGTAGAGCTGATCGCTGAGATCGACCGGTTCGCTGACCCCGTCGGCCCAGTTCGAGCCACCCAGACGGTGACCTTCGGGGACCTCGCCGACGTGGTCGGCGGGCCTCGGCGCCGTCGGCACGGAAGGCGTGCGGCCCCGGCGCGTGTCTTCGGCCGCTTGCTGGATCCGCACCTCGTGCAGTTGTTCGTCGGTCAACAGGACCCGCGCGGCACGCGGCAGCTCGGACCGGTGCGCGGCCGTCTTCACGGGCCGGGTCCGGCGGAAATGCCATCGGTCGAGAAGACCACGCCTGGCCGTCTCCACCGAAACCGTCGTCTCCAGGGTGGCTTCGACCACGTGGACCCGGCGCGGCTCCAGGACCTGCGAGCTCGTCGTCGAAACCGACGTCTTGCGGCTCGACCGCTTGCCGATACTGGAGCGCCACAGGTTCAGTTCCGCGAGGACCGGCGCCACTCCGCGCATGACCGTTCCGGGCGGATGCGCCACGCCGTCACTGACGCCGAAGACCGCGGGTTCGAACTCGTTCGCGATCCCCCAGGCGCGGCCGTTCTCCGACGAGGTCGAGGTCGAAGTCCCCACGCCCTGTTTCGGCTGCTGCCAGAAGGTGTCGAGCACTTCCGGGTCACGAAGGCGATAGGACACCCCCACGGCCGCCGTGCGGGCCGCCTTCCGCCGCTTCCACCGCAAGCCGTCGATCCGGGTCGGACGGTTGAACGCCCGCAGATCCGAACGCAGGGCCTCGACCGAGATCGCCTGGTCGATCAGCGCGGAGTTCTCGCCGTCCCGGTATTTCCAGATCGGGTCGCCGGACGCGCGCTTGAGCGTCCTCCTGACGCGTTTGCGTACCTGGTCGAGCCCGCTCACGGAAAGCACCTGGACGCCGTCGAGGACGCGGGAAGTCCCGGTCCGGAGATAGTCGGCCTGGTTCAGCGGCTTCGACGGCAACCTGGTTCCCCCGGTCGCCGACACCGTCCGCAGTGCGTTCTTCTCCGACTCCGTCAGCTCGAGCACCACGTCGGCGACGACCGTGCGCGGAACGCGTCCGTCCGCGGCGGCCCGCGAGTCGACGATGGGCAGGTGATGGTCCTCGGGAACGTGCTTGCCCGGCTTCCCGACGGTGAGGCCCTGGGCGAGATCGTTGTACCGGGACCAGTACGAGCCCGAGACCTTCAGTTCCACCTTCGCCGCGTAGCGGTATTTGGGCTCCGGAACGACCGCGCCGGACTCGTCCAGTCGCGGTCCGACGGTCCCGCCGGCGGTCGTTTCGGTGGCACGCGTCAGTCCGGTGGACCTGGTCCGGTCGAAGGACACCTTGTGGGTGCCGGTCATCATGACCGTGTTGCCCGCCAGCGCTCCGTAGATCCGGGCGCGGACGCCGCCCGCGGCGCTCCAGCCGCGATCGGCGGTGTCCCCGCCGCGCTCGGCGTCACTCAGCACGGTGGTGCCCGCGTCGCCCTTGACCGGCCCCAGTGGCTCTCCCAGCGGCGTCAGCAACCGGGCGTCGATCCGGAATCCCGTGTGGTAGTCGTGCCCCCGGCCCGGCTCGGGCGCCAGTTCGAGGAACTGCGGCTGGTCGGACAGCAGATTCGGCAGCCGCCGGGCGAGGTTGTCCGCCGACACCGCCGCATCGATGGCTTCCCAGCGTCCGAGCTGGCGCTCCAGCTTCCCGGTCAAGCCCTTCTTGAGCTTCCGGTCGCCGAAGGATGCCACGAGCCCCGTGTCCCGCCACGCCCAGCGCTTGTTCCCCGGGATCGTCTTCGCCGAATCACGCAGGATCGACTTCAGGCGGGCACTGGCCTCGTCCAGCCGCAGTGGCGCTCCGACCGTGCCGGGCCTGCCGGCGCTCTCGCCGGGCAGAAGACCTGCCTGGCGAGCGTCGTCGAGCTGTGCCCAGTGAATTCCCTCAACCGCTCCGACGAACGTGAGCGGCGCCCGCCCGGGCACCCGTACCTGCAGGTCGTACACCGTGCGGTAGCGGACCACGCTGTCCTGGTAGGAGCGGGTCACCGACCGGCCGGACTCCTGGCCGTGCGTGGTGGTCCGGCTCTTGCCGTACCCGCCCCCGACGGCGGGACCGGCTCCCGCGCTGACCATGCCGTAGTCGAAGCCCGGTCCGCCGGCGAGCGCCCCGGTGACGTCGCGGCCTGCCGTGCTCGACGCGGTCTTCGTGCTGGTTTCGGTCTCGTGCTCGCGGAACTCGGCGTCCTCGATCGTCTCCAGGTACGCGACCTGGCGGGCGACGGCACGCATCTGTACCTTTCGCGACCGCGAGGAGACGAGCCGTTTGAGCGGGTTGCCACCGCGGACCAGCGAATGCGAAGTGGTCCAGCCCGACTCCGGGTCGGCCTGCGGGGTCACCGCCATCTCCGCGAGGTTCGCGGAGATGGCGCCCGTGCCGAGGAAGTCCCGTAGTACCTCGCGCGAGTCCTTGTCCAGCTTGCCAAGCCGGGCGACCACCTGGTCGAAGATCTTTCGCGGCATTCCCTGTTTCATCGTGACCGCTTCGGTGGCCGATGGCGGCAAGGCGTCCGGCAACGGCCGCGGACGGCCCTCTTCACGCAGCCCTTCCGGCACGCCGAACTCCGCCGCGACCGGCTTGTGCAACGGGCTGTCGCCCGGGTGCTCGATCTTCAGCTTCCGGTCGTCGCTCCGCGGGTTCTCCGGCTCGACGATCACCGTCATCGGCACCCTGACCGAACGTGTTCCCTGGTATCCGCTCGCGCCGTTCCCCGGCCGCTCCGGCAGCGAGACACTGATCTGCTTGGAGCCGCTCAAGTCGTGGCCGTGCGCGCGGACGGTGGAAACACCGGTCGGCACCGAGAGGACCCCGGTGGCGAACAGGCCGGGCACCATCGGTGTGAAGAAGATCCAGGTGGTCTTCGGGTTCGTCTTCGTACCGGTACGCACACCCGTGCTCCCGGCTCCCGCGCGGGTGACCGGTTTGGTCGTCCCGGTACGGTCCGCCGTCTTCTGCCTTGGCCAGTGGAGTTCGTCGACCCTGATCCGGATGGGCCTGCCGCCCAGGGTGAACACGCGGCCCTCACCGAAGAAGGAGCCCACGTCGTTGCCGAACGCGTGCTCGAGATCGGCGACCTCGCTCGCGGTGGGGGGCTTCGGGGCGAACGAGCGGGCCGACGCGACGACCTGGTCCACTTCCTCGGTCCGGCTCAGCTGGGTGGTGATGCCCGCTGCCTTGGCCCGGCGGAAGTACGACGGGGTCGCTCGGGCGACTCCGGGCAGGGCGACGGTTTCGGTGCCCTGTGGGGTCCGCGGCCGGGTCTCCGGCACCAAGGGGTCTCCCGTGAGGCGCGGCGCCAGGTCGTCCAGCTCGATGGCGGCGGGAACCAGATCGGGCAGCCCAGCGTCCACAGAGGACGATGATTGCCCGCTTCGGGAACTTTCCCCGACCCGCGCGACGGTGTCCCGGCCCGCCCCGCCGGGCAAGACACCCGGTGACTGCGGAGAAGTGCGTGAAGTGCCCAGTTTCGCCGCGAGTTCCCGGGACAGCTTCCCGGCGTCCACTTCGGACAAGCCGTTGGCCAGGTATCCCGCGATGACGTCTTTCACCAAGCCGTTCAGCTCGACGGCCTCCGCCTGGTGCGGAGCCGGGCTCCCCTCCCACACCGGGACATGGTGATACCGCGACACGATTCTCGTGGCCTGCTCGATATGACGCTCGAATTCTCGCGCGGGCTTTTTCCCGAAGACGTTCCTGCCCAGCCCGCCGTCGTCGCGCAGCCACGCCAGCACACCGTCACGATCCGGTGGGAGCGACGGGAGACCCTGCCTTGTCTCCACCGTCTCACCGGGAGGCTGCTCGATGAAGGTGGACCATTGCCCGGGGTCGAAACCCATCGCCGTGAAGAAATCGGCGTCAAAGCGATCGTCGGTCCACGACCACTCCGCGTGCTCACCTTCCCAGAAGACATCGTCCGAGTGCCCGGCCGGCTCCGGCGGCGGCGCTTCCGGAGCGTTGGGCGATCCGATCGGTTCTTTGGCTCGCGTTTTCACCGCGTCGGACCACGACGTCAAGAATTGGCGTGGAGTGGGCAGCCGGTCCAGATAGTGCTCCGGACCTTCGATGTCCAAGAAGAGCCACGGACTCCATTCCACCGGCACCCCATCCTGCCGGAACGCGATATGGCCTTCGATGAACCGCCTGATCTGCTCATCCGACGCCTGGTGCAACGCCGCCCGGACCGCGGTGTTCACTTCGGCCACGATCAGGTCCCGTCGGGCATTGGCCGACGGCGCCCCGGTGCGGAGATCGAGCACCAGCCGGACCCGCTGCCCTGGATCGTCGTTGCCCCGCACCCGTTCGGCCAAGCCCTGCACCATCCACCACAGCCAACGACGCGATTGCTGCGGCAAGGCTCCTTGGCCCGGAAGGAAGACCATCTGGAGACCCCTCGCGGCCCGATAGCTTTCCACCGGCAGATACAACGCCCGGTGCACCGTGATCTCTACCCTGGGCGCGGCACCTTCCCGCACGTTGCCTTCCATGCGGTCGAAGGAGAACCGCTGCGCGTCCGCGTCGATACCCTCCTCCCGCAGCGCCGCCCGCACCCGGCCATCCAGCAATTCGAACAAGGCCGGCCCGGCAGCCGCGCGCCGCTCCGGTGTGTCGAACAGCCGGATCCTGATGTTCAGCGGTTCACGGGCGAACCGCTCCAACCGCGCGCTGTTCCGGCCGATATCCTTCAGCAACTGCGTCAGCGAAGCCTCGTCGTCGGGAGACCACCACCGCGTATCGGTCACCGAAAGCTCGGCTCGCCAGCCGGCCACCGGCCGAGGGCCGCTGATCCGGGTCGCCTTCGCCGACCGGGGGCCTTCCGTGACGACGGGCAACGGAATCACCTCGCCGGCCGGTTCCTCCCTGGTCGCGGGCATCCGGGTCCAACCAAGCCCCGTCAAATCCAGGAACAGCACCGGATTCCTCCGCATCGCCTCCTTGCGGAGCTCGATGTGTTCCTGGATGAAGGACTCAATCTCCGCCGGGGACGCCTCCGGCAACGCCGCCCGCACCGCCGCGTTCACCTCGGCCGTGACCCAGTCCGCCCGGCTTTCCATCATCGTCGCCGCACTGCGCAGATCGAGCACCAGCCGACCGGGATCGTTGCTCTTGCCGACCCACTGGATCAGGCTCGCCACCATCCACCGCAGCCGCCGTCGCTCGGCGTGCGGAAGCGCGTCCTTCCGGGGCAGGAAGGAGAGGTCCAGTTTCGGCACGCCCCAGTAGTCCTGCACAGTCAGGTTCGGCGACTCGTGCACGGTGATCCTGACGCCGGCGTCGGCCGACGTGCGTGCGTGGTGTTCGACATGGTCGAAGTCGAACCGCAACAGCTCCTCGGAGATACCCCGGGCCTGCAGGGCGGCGCGCAACTCACTGTCCAGCATCGTGAACACGGCGTCGCCGTACGACCTGAGCCTTCTCGGGCGGTCGGCGAAATGAAGCCTGACGTCCCACGGCTCCCGCCCCGGCACCAGCTCGAACTCGCCGACGAGGCGGTCCGCCAGGCTCAGCAGGGATTCCCGGCTCGCCTCGGACAATCGCGGCGGATCATTTGACGACAGCACCGCGGACCACTCGTCCACCACCTCGGCGTTCTCCCCGACGTCGGTCGTGGTGAGCAGCGTTCGCAACGAAGGTCCGGTGACGACCGGCAACGGGACCGACGACCCCGAAGTCCCGGGCGGCTCAGGAAGGCTGACAGGGCCGGGCACATCGGTCGTCTGCGCGCCCCACGGCAGCGACATCTCGCGCACGTCCGGACCCCGGTCCAGCTCATGTACCGGGCCTTCGATGGTCATCACCAGCGCCGGTCCCTCGGCCGAGCTGTCGCGGCGAGACTCGATGTTGGCTTCGATGAACCTGGTGACCTGCTCCTCCGAGGCCCGCGGCATCGCCGCCCAGACCGCGGCGGTCACCTGCGCCGTGACCATGGCCTCCCGCACGGAAACCGGGTCACCGGGCGCGGAAAGCAGAGTGATGACCAGGCGAGATCCCGCCGTCCCGGCGCCGCTGTCCCGAACCCGCTGGACGAATCCCTCCAGCTGCCATCCCATCCGACGCCACGAAGCCTGCGAGAACGCCACGCTGTCCGGCAAGAAAGGCAGCGTCTGCACCCTCGCGGCCCGGTAGTACCGCACAGGCCGATTCGGCGATGGGCGCACCAGCACTTCGACACTGGGCGACTCGCCGTCGAGCAGGTCTCTGTCCAGCCGGTCGGACCCGAACCGCGGCGCGTCCGCGTCCACCCCCCGGTCCCGCAGTGCCGCCCGCAACCGGCCGTCCAGCGAGTCGAGCAGCGCGAGCCCGGACCGTGCCCGCCGCTCGGCGGTATCGGCCAGCCGGAACACTATGTCCAACGGCTCCCGCGTCTCCCGCTCCAGCACCTCGGTGTTCCGTGCGATCCGGTCCACCAGGCCGGCCAGCGAAGCCTCAGCGACCGGCGACCACCGCGGCGGGCCGTTCACCTCCAGCTCGGCACGCCACGAGGCCTCGACGTCCGGGGTCACCCCACCCGCACGAGCAGGCGCACTCCGGACGACCTCGGTCTCCTCTTCTCGGGCCGCACGCGAAGCCATCCGCGTCGACCGCGTCTGCTCCTGCCATTCTTCCCGCCGGGACTGCGAAACCGCACCGTGCTCGACCACGTCCACCAGAACGGCGGGCTGTGCTCCAGCCCGGATGTAGGAGGTGACGCGGACGGACTCGTTCAAGATCGCGCGCGCCCGTCGCGCGCCTTCGGGCCCGGGTAATTGCCCCGAGAAAGCGGTGAAGAGGAGTTCCCGTACCTCTTTCACCCGAAGGTCGGCACCGATTTCGGAGGTCTGCGTCACCGCGACGGAGAGAGTCTCGTTCCCACCTGGCAGGGCCTCGTGCCGGACGATGAATCCCGTCGCCAGCCACGTGATCCGCTCCCGGCCGGCTTCCGGCAGAACGGCGACTCGCGGCAGGAAGAACTCCGTCAAGGAAGTCGCCGCGAGATAATGGTCCTTCCCCTGCTCCGGTGTCCGGTGCGAGGTGATTCCCACCGCGCGCGACGCTTTCGTCTTGGCTTTGTGGACCACGTAGGTGAAGCGCAGCTCACCGGGAACCAGGCCTCGGGCCAGCGCCTCCCGCACCACCAGCTCTTCGAGCTCGTCATGTTCGGACAGGCGAGCTCCGGGAGTGACCTTGTTGAGCGGTTTCCAGACGTGCAAACGGATATCGTTGAGTTGCAGTCCTTTGTGGGCACGCTCTTGGACCTCGGTCAGGAGTTTGTCAATGAATCCAGTCAGCTTCGTGCGAGCGTCTTCGACGATCGTGAAGAGCTCTCCGGCCTCCAGCGCTCCTTCCCATCTGTCGATTTCGACGTCGGTGCGGTGCATGACTCGAACACTCAGTTCCCTCGGCAGGGAAGTCAGCGGCGTGTCTTCGACTTGCTCCTCCGCGGGCACGGAGTGTTCCGGTACTCGCGCGGTTTCGGCGAGAGTGACGAAAAGCCCGACATGCCGGTGGTTCTCCGTCCGGGTGACACCCAACGCGACATGCCGGGAGATGAACTCCTCGACCTGTTCGGCCGAGTACTGCGGCCGCGCCGCCCCTACCGCCGCGTGTATCTCGGCCGTCACGCCCGAAATCCGTCGTTCGGCCGGCCCGGCAGTGGTCACCAGGTGCACATCGAGACGCACCTGCCCGTGGGGATCGGCGTCGTCGTCCAGCCGTTGGGCCATGCCCTCCACCAGCAACCGCAGGCGGCGAACCTCAGCGGCGGACAACACGTGCTTTTGCCCCACACTGACGAGGGACAGGTTCAGTTCACGCGCCGTCCGATAGCTCTGTTCGGTCCGCTTCGGCGAACCATGAAGTGTGATCCCGAGTTGCTTGCCCTTGGGCGGTCGGTGCGCTTCGCGGTCGAAGGTGAGCTTCCGTTGGTCGAAGCCCGGACTGGCGCCTTCGGCCGCCGCGCGCAACTCGCTCTCCAGCCACCGCAATTCGGCATCGTCTTTTTCCGTCCGGCGTTCCGCCCGCTGGTAGGAGTGCAGCCGCACATCCGGCATCTCCCGGCCCTGTTCGACCGCCTCCTTGACCTCGGCCGCGAACCGGTTCTTCAGCTCCTCCAGCGCGTTCATGCTGTCTTCGGACAACGGCACCGCGGCGCGCCAGCCGTCCTCCTCCACGGCTTGATACGCCACTCCACGCCGTAACTCGCCGTCTGCTTCCGGCAAGGCCGGATACCCGGCTGCGGTAGCCGCGTCCACCACCTGGGCGACGACCGGCTCACCGAGCTCCGTTTCCGGAAGTTCCTGGTCCGTCGGGAGGCTGTCGAACCAGGCCTGTGCCCAGTCGGGCACGAAGACATCCGCGAGGTCCATCGCGTCGCTACCGGAGGGCTCTCCCTCTTCAGCACCGGCATCGTCGGTTCGCGCGCCACCAGGCAAAGCGGCCGAGTCGTGTGGCGAACTCCGTGCAGTATCCAGCTTCTTCGCGAGTTCCCGGCTCAGTTCGTGCGCACCCGCTTCGGAGAGACCGTTGGCCAGATATCCCGCGACGATGTCCTTCACCGCGTTGTTCAGCCTGACCGCGTCCGCTTGCGACGGGCCGGGATGCTCGATCCAGACGGGCACGCGGTGGTACCGCGATACGATTCTCGTCGCCTGCTCGACGTAACGCCGGAAGTCCTGTGCGGGCCGTTTACCGAAGTCCTGCCGGGGCAGCCCGCCCTCGCCGTGCACCCACGCCAACGCGCCCTCGCGATCCGACGGGATCGATGGCCATTCCGGTTCCGTCCGGCCGCCGACGATCGAATCGGCGGGCGCGGCAGGGGTGTCACTGTCGTCCAGCATCGAGTCGTGGCGTTCGGGTGCGGCAGGCCGTTCGTCCGGAGGCCGGTTTCCGGGTTCCGCGCGGGGTTCGGTGAGCGCGTTTTCCGCACCGGTGGGCGGCGCGTTGGCCTGCGCGTCGGTCCGATCGACGGTGGGATGCCCGGAGTCGGCCTGGAGTCCCTCGACCAGATCGCGCAAGCCTTGCTGAGCGGCGGCGATGGCACGGGTATCGCCATCGGCGATCGCGTCGGTGTACTTGATGATCGCCAGCTGCACGTCCGGGTTCTGCGACAGCTGGAAAAGCTCGTCCTTCGGCGAGGAGTAATACACCACTTCACCGCCACCGCCGGAACGACCGGCACGGTTCTGGGCCTGCACGTCGATGTCGCGCGAGATCTCCGAATGCGCGGTGATCCGCACCACCAGGTCTCCGGCGTCCTTCGCCTCCTTCGTGGTGGTGATGTCCACGCCCCGCGCGCCCTGCATGTTGATCACCAGGACCTTGCCCCGCGCGCCGGCGGCGTCGATGACCCGCTTGAACTCGTCATCGAAGTCGACACCCTTTTCGAGTTGCCATTTCGCGTCGATCGCCTCATGCGCGACACCGAGTTCGCCCAGCATGTTCGAGACCATCGCTACTTGGTCGTTCCGGGTCGCCAGGATCAGCTGCGGCTGGCGAGTGCCGCCGGGTGCCTGCATCGCGAGCACGTCCTGCGCCAGCTGCCGCAGTTTCGCGGTCTCGTCCGCGGCCACCACGTCATCGGAGATCTTCAGCCGCGACTCGTAATACCGCGGGATGTCCTGCACCACCGACGACATCCCCTGCTCCGCGAACTTCTCCCCGTGCCCGTTCGCCGTTCCCGACGCCCCGGTCTTCTGGCCGTACTCCTTCTTCGCCAGCAACTCGTGGGCCGCCACCATCTTGTTCCCGGCGGAATCACTCCGGACCTCCAAGCCGAGCGCGAACTCGACGGCCTGGGCCAGCCCGCCGTTCCACCGGCTCTCCGAACTGGTCGCCGGATCGAACATGACGTTGTGCGTCGTCTGATCGATGATGTAGATCTTGCCGTCGTGCTGGACGAAGTGGACGTTTTCCTTGTATTCCCAACGGGCCGCGGCGGCCATGTTCACCCGGGTCGTTTCCTCGTCCGACAAGGTCCGTCCCAGCAGCAGCTCGACCCGTTCCAAACCGGTTTCGGTCAGCCGGGCCTGGCCACCCGTCTGTCCTTCCCCGCGCCCGAAATCGGCCTCGGTCAGCCAGCCGCTCGCCATCCCGTCCCGCACCAGGTCGTGCGCCGCCCGCACCTGATCGAGCACGTCCGGCGACGCCGCTCCCTGGACCCCGTCACTCAGGATGTATTGCGCGTTCGAATACACGAGCGCCTCGTCGATCTCGTCGATGCTCACCGTCAGGAGCATCGGATCTTCCTTCGCCTGCTGTCCCGGCAACGTGTCATGCCGCAGATAGGTGAACCCGACATCTTCAGCGGTGCCCAGATACACCGTCGGACGGCCCTCCCGCGGTCCGGGCGGCGGGTCGTCCTGGTTCAGCCGGTGCACATCCACGCCCAGCTTCTCCAGGAGCCCCAGATACACCGGCATCTCGCGATCCGCCAGGATCCCCCGGGTCGTGGTCACCTGCACCCCGTCCACCCCTTCCCGCATCGCGTTCACCGCCGCGTGCGCGAAGAACAACCACGACTTGCCTTCCCCCGCGGCCATGTTCACGACCTTGCCCTCGCCGAAGGCGTGCACGGCCGAGACCTGGGTCCAGCGCAACGCGATCCCCTTGGAGCGCCGGATCAACTCGAACACCGCGGCGAAGGCGTCCGCCTCCGGCCCCCTGCCGTACAGCTCCTTCAGCTCCGGCTCCGACAATTCGGTCAACCGGCGGTGCCGCGGAACCTCCGGGCCCGACCGCGCCGCGATGTCCCACAACGTCCTGGCCGCGTCCGACGCCTTGTTCGCGCTCGCCAGCCACCCCTCGTAGGCCACCGCGTCCGTCGCGTGCTGCACCCACCCACCGTCGCCGTCCGGCACGAACACCCTCGGCTCGGACAACCAGTTCCCGTCGCCGTCCTTCAGCTGCCGGTACGCCACCACTTTTTCGGCACCGTGGTGATCGACCACCCGCTCACTCTCCGGCGGCAACGTCGCCTTCGACCCGTCGGCGAGGGTCACCGAGCCGACCTCACGCACCTCGGCCTCGGTCATCTTCTGCGCCCGCACCTCTCCCGCGGCCGACCGCGGCGGCGACCACCCGCCGTCCAGCCCTCGCTCGACACTCAGTCCCTCTCCCAGCTCCACATACCGAGCCTCGCCACCCGAGTCGAACACGGCTCGCGCGTCCCGCGGCACCACCATCGGCCCCTCGGCGCCCTGCACCACCCCCGGGCCTTCCGCCCGGTACCAGCCGTCCTCGCCGCGCAACCAGGACGTCCCCAACGCCGACAACCGGCTCGGCCACGTCAACGTCCCTGACGGACCCGCGACCACCTCCGGTTGCTTCGGATCCGTTCGCGGGGGCGCCTCCCGTGTCTCGACCGCGGTGTCCCGGATCGCGTTGTCGATCCCCTTGAGATCCGTCGCGTCCAGGCGTGTGCTCCGGCCGTCGGCGGCGCCGCCGAGCCGCCCCGGCGCCGGCGTCTCCCCCTCCGCGCCGATGAACCGCAACAGTTTTCCCGCCGCCGCGTCGGTGTCCCCGACTCGCCACGACAGCTGCCCGCGCTCCGCGGTCGTGCCCACCTCGACCGGCAGCGACCGGGAACCGTCCCGCTCCCAGCCCGGACGCGGTGACGCCTCCACCGTTTTCGCGTCGATCCTCACGTGCAGCTGATCGCCGTCGGGGAACCGGTGCCTGCCATTGACGCGCTCGTCCAGGACCCGCTGGATGTCGCGGGCGAAGGCCCCGCGCGCGCTCGCGTCCACGCCACCCGGCTTGGACACCAGTTCCACCGGCACCGACAACTCGCGCACCCACTGGCCCGGCGCCACCTCACCCCGCCGCACGTCGAACCGGAGCTGTGCGATGCCGGACTCCTCGTCCGACGCGGTCGAGAGATCCCGGCGCTCACCCCGATGCCTCGTCGGGGGAACCGACTCCCGTACCGAGCTCCAGTCCGCGACGGTCACGAACTGCGTCACCGGCGCGTCCGCAGGTCCGTCCTGAGTGGACTTCGTCACCTGGTCCGGCCGGGTCGATGCCAGTTGTGCCGCCAGCAGCGCCCCTTGTACCTCCCCGAGCCCGACCCCCGAATCCGCGCGTTGCCTTTCCTCACCGGCCCTGCCACCCTGCCGGTTCTCCGGTGTTCCCACGACGGACGGCAGTTCGCCCGGGGCCCGTAGACCACGTTGCGCCGCGACCGACTCCCCACCGGGCCGGGCACTTTCGCCGGAAGACCTCGGAGGCTGCGGCCCGTCACCCTTCGGCGGCTGAGCCGCGGGCGCGGCTTCCGTCCGCGTGGGCTGCGGCCCATCACCGCTTCCCTTCGACGGCTGCGCCACCGGCGCGACTTCCGTCCGGACCGGCTGGCTCCCGACGGCCGGTGTGTCGCCACGCAAGAACTGTTGCGTCGACGACCCGCCGCGACCGTCGGCATCACGCCCCTGGGGCCGGTCCACCACGGACGCGTCCTGACGAGCCCCCTGCCCGGACGCCGGTCGTGCGGCGTCGTTAGTGGTCGGCTGGACAGCGGTGGTCTCCGAACGACCCGTCTGGTTCGCCACCGGCTGACCGGAGGCGGGTGACGGCCGGTTGGCTTCGGCCACCACGGGCGGCGTGGCGTCGGAACGCACGCCGTCGTCGGGTTTGCCGGGAGCCGGGCGGTCCGGCTGGAGGTTTTCCTCGGCCGGTCGGTTTTCTTCGGCTTTCGGCGTACTCGGCTGCGCCGGGCCGTCGTCCTTCGGTGCGCTCGGCTGCGCCGGGCCGTCGGCTTGGGGTGTGGTCGGCCTGTCCGCGCCCTCGGCCGGTCGAGTCGGCTGGGGTTGCCCTTCGGCGAGGCCGGACTCGGCCGCCTTCGGCGCGGTCGGTTGTGCCGGACCGCCGGCCGTGGTCGCGGGCGGCTGGTTCGTCGCGGGCTGCCCCGCCGCGGCCGGTGTACCGGTACCCGACTGAACGGGACCACCGGCAGTGGACGCGGGCGGCTGAACCGGCGCGGACTGTCCCGCCGACGGCACCCGCCCGTTCTCACCCGTCGTGGAAGAGCCAGCACCCGACTGAGCCGGCCCACCAGCGGTACTCGCGGGCGCCTGGCTCGTCGCAGGTTGCCCCGCCGCGACATTCTGCGGCCCCGTGCCAGATTGGACCGGTGTACCGCTACCCGACTGAACGGGACCACCCGCGGTGGACGCGGGCGGCTGAACCGGCGCGGACTGCCCCACCGACGGCACCCGCCCGCTCTCACCCGCGGTGGAAGAGCCAGCACCCGACTGACTCGGTCCACCAGCGGTACTCCCGGGCGGCTGAACCGGCGCAGGCTGCCCGGAAGCCGCCGCGCGTCCGTTCTCACCCGACATCGGTGCACCAGCACTCGACTGAGCGGGCCCACCAGCAGTACTCCCGGGCGGCTGAACCGCCGCGGACTGTCCCGCCGACGGCACCCGCCCGTTCTCGCCCGCTCCCGGCTGCCCTGTCGCCCCGGTCACTGGCTGGGTCGGCGAACCGTTGGTACCCAAGGGCGCCTGATTCGCGACAGGTTGCCCAGCCGCCTGCCCGGTTTCCGTCGAATCCGGAGTGGCGGTGACCGGACGCGTCGCACCGGCCGATTGACCGTTCGCGCTCGAAGTGGGCTCAGGTGCCGTGGGCGTGGACTGCTGACCGACGACGTTCGTGGCCGCGGAGCCGTCTCCACCGGTCGAGACCTGGCGATCGCCCGTACCGGTGTCCGCTCGCACGGCCCCGGCTCGCGAACCCGGGCCGTCGGCCGTGGTGGAGGTCGGCTGCGTCGCGTTCGATGTGGTCTGTCCGCCCACCGCGCCGCTGGGCGAAGGGGCGTTGACGGTTCCGGGGTCGGCGGTGAAGAGCTGACCGACCGGGCTTCCACCGCTGGTGACGACCGGCTGCTGTGCGAGCGCGGGAGGTCCATCAGCGAGAGTACGGGTGCCGGGAGCCTCGACGGTTTCGGTGGCCGTGCTCGGCCGGCCGGACGATCCGGTGACCGGAGCGTCCCCGACCAGGGTCTCCCCGGACAACCGCGGAACACTCAGAGACGGCCGCTCGGGCTTCCCTTCCGTACCAGGCGAAGGCTTTTCCGAGACCCCACCCTCCCCGGAGCCGTTCTGCTCGGGATCACCGGGTTTTTCCGGTCCTGGCAGGAACCCGTCGATATCCTTGACGTCGACGCTCATCCCGCCGTCGCCACCCGCGCCATCCGGCATCCGAGGGCGGCCGAACCCGGACAGCGCCCCCAGCGCCCCGCCCCAGAACGCCTCGGGATTGCCCAGCGCCGCGTTGATGATCGGCGTACTCCACAACACCGATGCCACCTGGCCACCCGCATAACCCAGCTGTCCCCAGATCACCATCCCCCGCGGGATCTTCTTCCCCAGATCCCGCGCCGCCGACTGCGCCGCATGCACGAAGACCCGCGCACCACCCGTCATGACCCCCGACGCCGCGCCACCGATGGCGCCACCCACCGCCGCCTGCCACACCGCCTTGCCGTCGATCTCATCCCGCTGGCCGTTGTTCTTCTGGCCCAGCTGGGTGAAGAAGTCCATCGACGTCATCAGGCCCGCACCCACCGCCGCGGACACCCCCACATCGATCGCCGCCTGCTGAACGAACGGCGTGATCCGCACGAGTGCCTGCTTCAGGCCCTCCCACGACAGCTTTTCCAATCCCAGCGTCGCCAGCTTCGCCAGCAACTGTTGGATGATCATCCGCATCGTCAGCTGCGTCGCGGCCTTGACCGCCGGGATCATCCACGAGAAGATCAATGAGGCGGCCAGAAAAGCGATCTGCGCCACCGCGAACACCGCGGCCGCGATCAACAGGATCTGCGCCTTCTCGACATTCGCCGCGGCGGTCCTCGTCGTCTTCGACAGATCTTTCGAATACGCCGCCAACTGGTCCAAGGCCTTCGCGATGGTCCCGCGCAGGTACTCCGCCATCGCCTGCGCGTACTCGCCGTCCATCGACCGATCCAGGTCGGCCGCCCGCGTCCGCACGCTTTCGGCGAAATCCTCGGCCACCGGGCCGAAATCCGACCACGCCTGCGACATCGCCCGCATACTCCGGACATTGCCCTCAGGCCACTCCATGCCCACCATGATCTTCAGGAAATTCTGCAGGGCTTTGGGCGGTTTCGCCGGCCCATCACCAGACTCGAACACCACCCACCCCCTTCACCTGAAAGTCATGCCATCAAAAGAACAAGAATCCTGCCGGCTTGCTCAATCCTTCGGCGCGTTCTGCTGTTGCTGCTGGAGAGCTTCGGCCAACCGGTGATCGAACGTCTTCGCGTTCGCCTCGTCCAGATCGCGGAAGTCACCGACCGTGGTGGCGACGCCGTCGGCCAGCTCCCCCACGCCTTCGGACAGGTCTCCCAGACCTTCCCGCACGTCATTCGCGTTGGTCACATAACCTTCGGCGAATTTCTTCCCCGCTTTGTCGTTCCCCCAGCAACCGTGATACCGGTCCAGGGTGTGATTCAACCGCGTCACCGCGTCCGAGAATTCGGCGTTGTCGGACCGGAGCCTGGACAGCATGTCCTGCATTCCCGAGGGATCAAGACGGAATTCGTCCGCCATCGTGCTCACCTTTCCGTCGAAGGACCTCTTGCCTCGAACAGCTTTCGGCCGGACCTGTCATGAAGCCAGCGTGACCGTCTGCCCCGCGGTGGCCGGAGCCGACGCTTCTTGGCGCCACTCATAGAGGGAACTCGTCATCCGGCTCATCAGGCCGGGTTCCTCGATCAAGCGCAGCGCACCGCGACGCCTTCGTTCGAGTGCCTTGTCGAGCTTCGCCAGCACGGCCAGATCGTAGTCGTCCAGTTCGCCGGAGGCCGGAACCGCTTCGCCGGGCGCGAGTTCCCGGAACAGCGCGGCCACCCGGGGCGCGGCCGGCTCTTCACCCTGCTCTTCGCCCACCGGTTCGGTCTCCCGCAGCGCCAAGGCCTTGAACCGGGCGCCTGCGAAGAAGACCACCTCGTTCACCGGCTGCCCGATCAGCAGTTCCGACGTCCGCCGGGCCGACGCGGGCCAGATGAGGACGTCGAGATCCGCGTCCGGCACGGTCACGTCGAGATCCATGCTGCCGACGAGGAATCCGGGCTCGGTCAGGATCGAGCCCGGCGTGATCGTGCGCTCCAGCGCCTGCGCGTCCTTGCTCTGCCGAAGCACCGCACGCCGATGGGTGGGCAGTCGCCGCAGTCCCGACGCGAGACAGGTGACCTGCCCCTCGATCTCCCCGGCGGACCCGCCGCGTACGGCGGGGTTCAGGTCGCCGAAACCGCCTCGGCCACGGCCAAGGTACAGGCAGACCGCGACGTAGTCGGCCTTGATCCCGGAGTCGGCCTGGCCGCGCATGGACGGCCAGGTCGCCAAAGCCGCGTTCACCGTGGCGAGCGCTTCGCCGTACTCGTCACCGGCCGCGGCGGTGAACCGGGCCTGCTCGGCCGCCGAACTGGCCCGGTCGGCGACGACGAGCGCGGTGCCGGTCGCCACCCGGGGTTCCACCGGCTTGGCAGGCTCGCGCGTCTCGGCCACTTCGGCCACGGGACGGTTCGAGACCTCCATCCGGGTCTCTTCCACCACCGGCATCGGCGCCGGAACGGTGTCGTCCGAGCGTACGTCGGTGACGCTCGGCGCCTCGACCGGCGTGGGCGGCGCCTGCTGCGGCGTGACGAAGGTGGGGACGGCCGGAGCAGGCCGAGCTTCCACGACCGGCTCCTGCGCGGGGGCGACCGCCGCGCCGGACACCGTCGGCACCGGTGCCGAGGACACCATGAGCGCGGCCGGCATGACCGGTCCGCCCGGTGGCCGCGGCGTCGCGGCCACCGACCTGGCCGGAGCGGGCGGCGCGACCCGCGTTTCCGTGCGCTCCGCCGGTTCAGCCTGCTTCGGGCCGGTGGCGGGAACCGGCCGGGTGACGATGGCCGGTGGGCGGTCGATCAGTTCGCGGGTCCGGTCGTCGAGCACGCCAAGCAACCGGAGACGGGCCACCTTGCGAGTTTCCGGGACGAGTTCGCCGAGCAGCGCTTCCGCGGCGGAGAGCAGGTCTGGGCCGATCGGCTCACCGGGCGTTCCGAGGTACAGCGTCCACCCGTCGGGGTCGAACGACGCCACCGAGGCCGCGGAATCACCGGCTCCGGTCCGCAGCACGAGCCCTGACGGGACGACGTCGGCCATGACCTGCCCACGCCGATATCCGGAAGCGTCGCGTCGCTGCCATCCCCGGGGCGGGACAACGGCTTCGAGTACCTCCTGACCTCCGTCCGCGCGCTGCAGCAGTTTCGCCACGAACGGCCGGTAGCGCTTCTTCACATCCGTAGGTGAGATTTCGACGACGACGTTCCGGCCGAGCGACTTCGCGAACTCGCTCAGCCAGGCGTGGGCACTGGTCGTGGTGGACAGTGGGACCAGCGTCGTCGGTACGAGCGGGAGCCGACCGACCACTGTGGACACGAGCCCGGCGGCCGGTACGGCACCTTCCGCTCCGACGACGATCTTGGCGACGGACGCGTCGGCGGGCACCGAAAAAGCCGCGTCGCCGAGAGCCGCCGGACGTGCGTCCGGACGCCGCACCAGCAGACCGGCGGGCACCGGTTCGAGGATCGCGGCCGGCCTCGGTTCGATGATCGCGCCCGGCACGCCGGACGGCGAGGCAGGCAGCGCGGCTTCCCAGGCGGGCACCGGATACCGTCGTCCATCGGGACAAGCGGGCGCTCCCGGGCGGAACCGCAGCCAGCCGGTTCCGCCGGTCCCGTGGCCCGCGTAGAGGAGTGCCCCCGGTTCGACGACGAAGGCGCCGTCCGGGGCGAAGATCTCGATGTCGAGCGCGTCGGCCAAGGCCTGGGGGACGAAGGGATCCCGGCCGAAACCCGGCAGGGCGATCCGCACGGCTTCGACGTCCTTCGCCACCACGGAGCGGTACAACAGGGCGGGCAACGCGGTGGTGAGCGAGCCATCTCTCGCCGCGCCTGGGGAAACCAGGACGAAAACGTGACCGTCGACCGGTTCCGGCCAGCCGATGGCACCGGCTTGAGTGTCGGCTTCACCGATCCGGCGGATCAGCACGTGGGCACCGCGCCGTTCGACGAGGAAGTCACCGGCGCCTTGATCCACGAGGTCGTGGTTCATCTTGCCTCCTGCTCGGGCAGTGCGAATGGACGGAGCGAAACCTTCGAGGGTGCGGGTCACCGCACACCGGTTTCCAGGTCCTCCGCGGTCAGCAACGTCAGATCGGCCGCGGTCACCTCGGAGGTCTCCGCGAGGCGGGACGCCTGCCTGTCGGTCATGCGCTCGAACACTCGCCGGGCCGTCCGGCCGTTGCCGAAGGTGCCGTCCTTCGGGATCGCCTCGAAGTAGTCGAGCAGACCGCCCGCCGCTTCTTCGTCGAGGCGGTAGTCATGTTTGGCGCACTGGGTCCGGACGATGGTGACGAGTTCGTCCGCCGTGTAGTTGGCGAACTCGATCGTGCGACTGAACCTCGATTCCATCCCGGGGTTGGATTCGAGGAACTTCGACATTTCGTTCGAGTAACCCGCGGCGATCACGACGACGTCGTCGCGGTGGTCTTCCATCAGCTTGACCAAGGTGTCGATGGCCTCGCGGCCGAAGTCCGGCCCGCTTCCTCCCGAACCGGAGCTCAGGGTGTACGCCTCGTCGATGAACAGGACGCCGCCGAGGGCGGTGGTGAAGGCCTCCGTGGTCTTGATCGCGGTGCCACCGATGATCTGCGCGACGAGATCGGCCCTGGCCACCTCGACCAGATGTCCTTCACGCAGCACACCGAGTTGCGCGAGCACCTGCCCGTAGAGGCGGGCGACCGTGGTCTTGCCGGTTCCCGGCGCTCCCGCGAACACCAGGTGGCGGGCCATCGGCGGGGCCGACAATCCCGCGTCCTGCCGCCGCTTGGCCATCTTGTTGAGATTGATCAGTGACGTCACCTCGCGCTTGACCCCGTCCAGTCCGACGAGGCCCTGCAGTTCCATGAGGGGATCGTCGGCGGTCTTGGCCCGAGCGGGAGCGGCGGCGGGCGAAGGGCGCGCCGCTTCGGCCGACGCGGACGTCCCGAACGCGTCCGGACGCAGGTTTCCGCTGGTGATCAGATCCAGCACTTCGATCGCCGTGCCGGGCCGGGTCTGCCGCAGTCCGCTGCCGTGGTTGTCCCGCACGGTGCACGACGAGACCCGGACGGCTTCCCGCGTGTCGAGCCGGATGCCGTCGGCCTTGCCACCGGAGAACTCGGAGTCGGTGATGCTGCCCGAGGCCCCCTCGGCGAACTGGCAGCCCATGCCATCGCTGCCGTGCACACGGCACCGGGCGACCGACAGGTTGGCTCCGCCCCCGGCGTGGACACCGTCCCCGCCGGAACCGGTGATGGCACTGTCCGCCAGAGCCAGCGCGGCGTCGACGACCTCGACACCGGCGGCCCTGGTGTCACGTACGCTCAGCCCGCTCGCTGTCAGCCGAGAACCGCCGACGATGCGCAGCCCCACTTCGCCGCCTTCGATCTCTACGTTCTCCATTGTGCCGCGGCCACCTTCGTCGACCTCGACACCGGCGCCGTCCGAACCGAGCACCCGTAACCGGCGGAAGAACGGATCGGCGGCGTCGGAGACCCGGACGCCGGAGCGTTTGCTCCCGGCGACGGAGAGCTGGTCGAATTCCGGGGTGGATCGCTCGGTCACGTGGACACCGATCCCGTCCACCTCGGCGACCTCGCAGTTGGTGAGCTTGCCGCCGGAACGGGCGGCGAAGTGCACGCCCCGGAAGCCGCTGGCGCGGACACGGCAGCCCCGCAGTTCCGGTTTGCAGCCTTCCGCCACGAAAACGCCCTCGGCGCCGACGCGCTCCACCGAGCAGTCGTCGAGAAAGACGTGACCGGTGCTGGCCAGATAGAAGCCGATCCCGTCCGCGGCGGACACGGACAGCCGCTTCGCCTTCATCGTCGCCTGCTGCTCGACCGCGACCGCGGGCTTGCCGGTGCCGGTGATGGTGGTGTCGTCGACGGTCAGCGTGCCGCGGCCGTTGAGGCAGATGCCGTTTCCCGCCGCCTTGACGACGCTGCAGGCCCGCATCGTCAGCGCGCCGTCGTCGGCGACCACCACGGCGGAGGTCCCCAGATCGGTGAAGCGGCAGGATTCGAGCACGCCACCGTCCGCGGCGGTGACCACGACGCCGGCTCCGACGCCATTGCGGACCTCGCAGTCACGCATCAGGACCTTGCCGTCGCCGGACGCGAAGACCGTGGACCAGCCCGCTCCGTCGAGGGAGCATTCCGTGAGGCTCAGCTGACCTTGTGCCACGAAGACGGCGGGATTGTCCTTGTCGTCGGACACGACGGAGATTCCGGACAAGGCGGCCGAGGAGGTGGCCACCGAGACGGCGACCCCGGAGCCGGCCAGGACGGTGACCGTCCCGATGCCGTCCTCTGCGGTGATCGTCACTGGTTTGGACAACACGAGGTTCTCGCTGTACCGGCCGGGTGCCACCACGATCAAGGCGCCTTCGGGTGCGCCGGCCACCGCGTCACCGATGCGCCGGTAACCGTGCCCCGGCGTCTGCGTGACCATGATGACGTTTTGGCCCACGTTCCGGCTCCCTTTCTCGTTCATCACCCGTACCGGTCCCGAGTCCGGGACTTGAGCGCACCAATGAGGCCTCGACGAATTCTTCATTCGTAACTGGTCTGATCTTCGAGGAGAAACGGAAGACAAAGGGCGCTCGGGGGAAGTTCGGGCAACATGTCGGACGAAATCGCCTCTCGCACTCCGCCCGTCACCCGCTTCGTAAGGGAAAACCCTCTTTCCGGTCACGACGCGCGTCGAGAGGGGATCAAGAGCCCGGATTCGTTCGGTAACGGGGACACTGTGGAGAGTGACCACCCGGCGTCCGCCGGCGCATCCGTCGAAGTACGATAAGCAGAGGTAGCCCCCGCCGAAGGTGGCGAAAGCGGTCGGTGCACGACAGGCTGGCGGCACAAGAAGGGGTGACTGAACTGGACAAGCCGGACGATGCCGAGGCAGCGCGCGAAGCCCTCGACGCGGCGCGCAAGGAACGGGCACGGTTGGGCGCGCTGGGCCGGTGGAGCGAAGCCGACGAAGCCGCCATGAGTGCCCTGCGCCGGATCCTCGAGTTCGCCTCACCCGACATCGTCGGACCGGAACTGGGTGGCCTGGTCTACGTGGCGGGCAGCCCCAGGCCCGGGCCACAGACCGCCGGACGGCACGGGATCCCGGTTCCGCCGGAACGGCTGAGCGCGACGCGCGCGATGTCGCTGGTGAACCACGGGAACGACCCGAGGGAAGCGGCCGAGCTCGCACACGAAGCCCTGAAGTCGTTCAACTGGCGTGATGTCGGCACATTCTGGTACGCGATCCTGTCGCTCGCCTACCTCGACGACGGTGCTTCGGCCCAGCACCATTGCGAGCGCGCGATGACCCGCGCGGGCTGGGCCGCCTCGTCGGTGCTGACCGTGCTCCGGGCTCGCGTCGCGGCTCTCAACGGCGACTCGGTCACCGCCGTCCGGCTGCTCGATCCCCTCGTCACCGGCGACGTCGAAGACCAGTTCACCGAGGTCGCGGTGGCCTGGGCCATCGAGGCCTTGGTCGATCTCGGCGATCTCGATCGCGCGGACGCCCTGATGCGCGCTCACGCTCTCAGCGGCAACCTGGACGCCGTCGTCGATCGCGCCGAAGTCCTCGCGGCGCGTGGCCTCCTGAGCCGGGCGATCGGGCAGCCGGAGCCTGCCTACGAGGACTTCATCGCCTGCGGCCGGGAACTCGCTTCCTGGGGGGTCAGCAATCCCGCAGTCATCCCTTGGCGATCGAGAGCGGCCCTCTGCGCCGCCGCGACGGGACGCGAGACCATCGCCCTACCGCTTGCCGAGGAGGAGCTCAGCCGCGCGAGGAGGTGGGGCACCGCCCGTGCGATCGGTACCGCCTTGCGCACGCTCGGCCTGGTGTCCACCGAGGGCCGGGATGTCGAGCTGTTGAAGAAGGCTGTCGAATTCCTGGCGGACAGTGGCGCACGGAACACCTTGCTGGAAGCCCAGTACGAACTCGCGGTGAAATTGAGGCTCGAGGGACGCCACGACGAGGTTCAGCCCGCGCTCCGCGGCCTCCGCGAAACCGCGGCCGTGACAGGCAACAAGGCTTGGGAAGTCCGCGCGGACGAAACGCTGCGGCGGTGGACGGCGGCCGCTGACACTCCGAAGGTGTCCTCGAAAGAACGCAAGGTGGCGCACCTCGCTCAAGGCGGGCTGAGCAATGGCGAGATCGCCGAGCGATTGCGGCTGACCACGTCCACTGTGGAATTCCACCTCTCGAACATCTATCGCAAACTCGCGATTTCCGGGCGAAGCGAATTACGCTCGATCTTAGTCCCCATCCTGTAGTCGATGGCGTTTCCGCGAACCGGGTGATCGGTCGTCCAACGCCCCTGCCCGAAAGGGCACCCAGCCGTTCGTGAGCCGGCCGATCGCAGGTCACGGCACGCGCACCTCGATACCGGTGACAAAAGGGCTACCCCGCGCACTGTTCGGGCACTCTTCGCCTTCCGCCGCGAGATCGGCCGATACCGTCCGGAAATCGAAAGCTTCCGCGCATTTCCCGGCGCGACAGAACAGAAGCCCGGACAGAAGGTGAGCCGAACGATGGACCTCGGACAGACTGAAGTCGGACTGGTTCCCGGGCAGGGAGCGTACCGGCCCGGCACATTGGCCGTTCCGTGGGCACGCGGTGACGAATCGGTGCACGAAGTGTTCGAAACCATCGACGAGGTGTATCGCGCCCGCACCGGCCGCACCGTCAGTTCGGTGGTGTTCGCGGCCGAGCCACCCTCGCTCGAAGAAATGCTCACCCGGTATCCGGACGAACTCCAGCTGGCGATCTACGGCGCCTCCGTCACCGCGTACCGGATCATCGCCGCCCGCGGCGCAATCCTGGATCTGGTGGTGGGGCACAGCTTCGGGGAGATCGCGGCCCTGGTGATCGGCGGGGCGTTCTCCGTCGCCGACGGTGCTTCCCTCGTCTGTGACCGCAACGAAGTCCTGCGTGCCCACGCTCCCGAGGGTGGCCTGCTCGCACTGCGGTGCGGCCGGGTCCGCAGCGAGCTTCTGCTCTCGCTCGCGGAACTGCCCGGCCTGGCCTTCGCGGTCGACAACGCCGACGAACAAAGCGTGCTGTCGGGTCCCGCGGCACAGTTGGCCACGGCAGGCACGGTGGCGGAAACGCTCGGAATCGGCACTGGCACGGTCTCTTCGCCTTACGGGTTCCACAATAAGGCACTCGTTCCGGCGGGCCGGGAACTGGCCGCGAAGGCCGCCGAGTACAAAGCGGGCGGCTTCGCCATCCCTGTGTATTCGCCGATCCTCGGGCGCCGCTACCGCGATGGCGACGACCTGGCCGCCCTGCTGGGCCTTCATCTGTCCCAGCCGGTTCAGTTCCGGGAAACACTTTCCGGCCTCTACGCCGAAGGAAGGCGGTCGTTCACCGAACTGGGTGCGGGTGAGACGCTCACCAAACTCGTCCGTGCCGCCTTCCCGCTCGCCTCCGCGGTGGGCGCCCTCGGCCAGACCGGGCAACCCACGCCTGTCCCCCGCACGCGGCAAGCGGTCGCCGTCCCGGCTCCCGCCCCCAGCCCTGTACAGGAGACAGTGCCGGCTCCGGTCCTGGTCGCCGCAGGCTCGATTCCGGCGCGGGGAGAAGTGTTCTCGCGCTTGCGGGAACTGTACGCCGAAGCGCTGGAATACCCGGTCGAGGTCCTGACCGAGGACGCCGCGCTGGAGGCGGATCTCGGCGTCGACTCGATGCGCCAGACGGAACTGCTGACGAAGGCCCGGCAGATCTTCGACCTGCCCGCGCCCGCGCCGGGTTTCCGCAGTACCGACCTGGACACCCTCGCCAAGGTCACCGACTATGTGACCGGCAGTCGCGGGTGAACCCGGCGAACGGGGAACTGGAAGGCCGCGTCGCGCTGGTGACCGGCGGCGCGGGCGGCGTCGGTTCCGCGGTGGTGGAACTGCTCGCCCGCCGCGGGGCGGTCGTCTATCTCAACTGCTTCCATTCCTTCCAGCGAGGCAAGGAGATCGCCGGGCGCTTGTCCGCCGAAGGGCTGGACGTCCGGCTCGCGCGCGGTTCGGTCGCCAAGGACGAGCACGTCGAACGGATCATGGGGCAGATCGGGGAGGCCGAGGGGCGACTGGACATCCTGGTCAACAACGCCGCACTCGGGATCTTCGGCACCGCCGCCGGGATCAGCGAGGACGAGCTCGACCGGGCACTGGCGACGAACCTCAAGGCCCCGTTGCGCTGCGTGCAGCTGGCCCGGCCACTGCTGACCGCGAGCGGCCAGGCCAGTGTGGTCAACGTGTCCTCGGTGGGGGCGCGTTCGGTGCTGAAGGACTACCTCGCGATCGGCGTCACCAAGGCGGCGCTCGAGGCGATGACCCGGTATCTCGCGGTGGAGCTTGGCCCGGCGGGGATCCGGGTCAACACCGCCTCCGGCGGGCTGCTGGACACCGCGGGCGGTCGCATGTTCCCTGGGTACGCCGACTTCGCCTCGATGATGCGGGACCGCACACCGTTGGGACGCAGGCTGGGCGAGGTCGACGAGTTCGCCGAGCTGGTCGCTTTCCTCGCCTCGTCCCGCTCCCGCTGGATCACCGGGCAGACGGTCAGCGCGGACGGCGGTGTCGACCTGATGTGCGGGAATCTCCCCGAGAACCCCCGTGCGGTGCGGGAAGTCGCGCCACCACCGGCACCCGAGCCCGCCCCGCCCGCGGAGCCGGACACCGAAGATCCGATCGTCGTCGTGGGGATGGGCATGGCGGTTCCCGGCGCGTCGAGTCCGGACGAGTTCTGGGACGTGCTGGTCGACGGACCGAACCTGTTCACCGAGGCCACCCCCGATCGTTGGGTGACCACCGCGTTCACCCCGGGCCGCACCGACGTGCCGGACAAGGGATCGCAGCCTGTTTCCGGACTCATCACCGGTTTCCGTCCGCATCCCCGGCTCGCGGCGGAAGCACCGGCGGACACCGACTTCAGCACCCGGTGGCTGCGGCACAGCCTGTATCAGGCGCTCGAACACACCAGTGTCGGCGCGCGCGACCGGGTCGCCTTCTGTGTCGGGCTCACCGCCGACGGCAGCCAGCACCTGTCCGAGGCCCAGGTGGTGGCCGCGGTACGCGAAGCACTCGACGGACCACACGCCCGCGGCATGACCGGCGAGGAGAAACATCAGGTCGAGCAGCGCGTCCTGGCCCGTTTCCCGCGCGGCACGGGCGATACCGCCCGGTCGTTGCCGCACGCGATCGCGTCGGACGCCATCGCGGGGATCCTCCCCGGTGATTCCGCCGTGCACGTGGTGGACACGGCTTGTTCGTCCTCGCTGTACGCACTGGACCGAGGCATCCGCGAACTGAATTCCGGCCGCTGCGACGTCGCCGTATGCGGTGGCTCGGCGGTCATGCAGGTCACCTACATGGTGGCGTTCGCCAAAATGGGCGGCCTGTCCCCCACCGGCGAAGTCCGATCGCTGGACGAAGGCGCCAACGGCGTGCTGTTCGCCGACGGCGCGGGACTCGTGGTGCTGAAGAAGCTGTCCCGGGCGCTGGCGGACGGCGACACCGTGCTCGGCATCGTCCGTGGAGTCGGTCTGTCGGCGGACGGCAAGGGCAAGGCCATCAACGCGCCCGCCACCACCGGCCAGGTGATGGCCGCGCGGCGGGCGCTGGCCAAGGCCGGAACCAGCCCGCGGGACATCGACCTCGTCATCGCGCACGCCACCGGCACCCCCACGGGCGACACCGCCGAACTGCTCGGTATCGCCGAGGTCTACGCACCGGACCGCCCGGTCACCGTGGTGTCCAACAAATCCGTCATCGGGCACACCGGGTGGCCGGCGGGCGTGGTGTCCCTGATCCATCTCCTGCTGTGTCTGCGCCACGACCGGATCCCGCCACAGCACCGGTTCGAGCGCCTGCCCGCGCGGGTCACGGAGGAGACCACGAACATCGAGGTGCCACGCCGGACCACGGACTGGCGGCGAAGTGCCCGTGATCGAGCGCGGACCGGCGCGGTGGCCGCGTTCGGCTTCGGCGGCACGAACGCGACAGCCGTGGTGTCGGAATACCTTCCCGAGCTGCATCCGAGTGTGTCCGAGGGGCCGCGTGTGACCGCCCCGGTCGCCGTCCGGTCCCGGCCGCTGGTGATCGTCGGCTGGTCGGCCTGCGAGCCGGACGACGGCACGGCCTCCTTCGGCGCGGTCTACCCGGTCCATCCGATCGACGGGGTCGCGTTGCCACCGCCGATGATGCGCCGGATCGACAGGGCGCAGCTACTGGCCCTCGAATGCATGGTGCGGCTTCCCGCCCCGGTGCGGAAGCTGTGCGAGACCCACCGCGACACCACCGGCGTCCTGTTCGGGGTGACCGGCCAGACCGGCGCGATGCACGGCGCGCAACTGCGGGTGCATTTCGACGACATCCGGGCCGCGGTCGGCGGGAATCCCACCCCCGCCGTGGCGGACTTCCTCGACCGGATGTGGTCCGAGGTGGCCGTCACCTGGCCCGCGATCAGCCCGGACACCCAGCCCGGGGTGATGCCGAACGTCATCGCCTCCAGGATCGCCAACCACTTCGATCTCCGAGGGCTGAACCTGGTGGTGGACGCCGGGAACGCGGCCCTGCTCGAATCCTTCGAGACCGCGGCACGGTTCCTCGAAGAAGGCGATCTCGACCTGGCCCTGGTGGGCGGGATGAGCGCCAACCCGTACCCCGCCTGGGTCCGGTCGCTACGGGAGAAACCGTCCGGTGACTCCGTCGACGCGGAAGGCGCGTACCTCTTCGCGGTCACTTCGGCGGAGAAGGCCGAGGAATGGTCTCTTCCCGTGCTCGCGCACATCGAATCCTGACGCACACTGCCTTGGAGTTGTCATGAGCATTCCGGATGGCGTCGTTTCACCGCATCTCTTCGGCGCCGAGGGAGCGCGGGAACTGCTGGAAGTGCTGACCGGCAAGGTGCCAGAGCAGATCGTGGCCCGCGAGTCGAACGGCCGGACGGCCCGGTTGCGGGTCAGCTCCCCGGTCGCATCCACTACCGTGCTGCAACGGTACGAACTGTCCTGGCAGCGGGAAAAGCGCGTCCCTGTGTTCCCCGCCGGACCGCTGTTCCCGCCCGGAACGTTGGTGGTGCTCGCCGATGGCGCTTCGGTACCGGAGGGGCTGCCGGACGACGCGGCCGTCCTTCGGTTCGATGACGCGGGCTGGCGGCTCGGCGATCGACGGATGAGCGACGGCGAGGAACTGCTCGCGATGCTGACCGAAAGGTCCTACCGGCATGTACGCGTGCTCGCGACCCTTGCTCCGTGGCACGACTGGCTGGACCGCGATTCGGCCCCGGCCGAGGTACTCCGGCTGCATGACGCCTGTTTCCTCGTCGCGAAGGTCGCCAGGGAGCTGGAAACCTACGGAATCGCCCTTTCCGGCGGCGCACGCGAAGACGGAGCTGTCCACCCCTACGCGGGGTTGTTCACCGGACTGGTCAAGGTGCTGGAGCTGGAACCGGTGGTCGCCACGGCACGGTTCTGCGTGGTACTGACCGCCGCGGACGATCGGGCGGCTCCCGCGCAGCTCACCGAAGAGATGCGCGTCCGGCACGCCCTGCCGGGAGTCGTGCTGGGAGGCGGTGAGCGCTGGGTACGGCGCGCGCGGCCCGCCCCCGTGCCGCCGTCGCGGGGACCGGTACTGACCGAGGACTCCGTCGTCCTCGGCGCGGGCACGAGCCGGGGCATCGGAATGCTCACCCTGCTCGGCTTGGCGGAGAACTGCCGCCCCGTCGTCCACATCCTCGGCACCAACGACCTTTCCGCCTACCACCACGAAGAACTGGTCGAGGACGAGGAAGCCCATCGGCTTCGTCGCCGGACGGCACTGGTGGCGGCCGCCGGTGAAGACGGCGGTGTACCGATGGCCAACGCCAGGCTGCGAAAACTCGCCCAAGCCCGGGAAGTGCACGCCGATCTGGCCCGGCTCACCGCGCTCTGCGGCGAGGGCAAGGTGCACTACCACGTGTGTGACACGCGTGATCCGGACGAGGTCCGGCGGGTGTGCGCGGAGGTGATGGCGGCGCACGACGGGAGACCCGTCGATCTGGTGCTGAACTTCTCCGGGCTGACCCGCTCCGCGGAACTGCCCGCGAAACCGCTGAAGAACTTCCGCGCCGTGCGTGACATCAAGGTCGACACCTATCACGCGCTCAAACACGCCTTCGCCGCGAACCCGCCCCGGCGCTGGGTCAACGCGGGTTCACTGGCCGGGCTCTTCGGTATCCAAGGCGAGACCGACTATGCCGCGGCCAACGACTTCCTGTACACCGCCGCGGACGCGGCCATGGATTCGGCCGAAACCACCTTCGGCTGGGGACTGTGGGACGGCACGACCCGCTCCACCGAGCCACTGGTGGCCGAGGTGCTGGACCGGCATCTGTCGCGGATGCCCGCCGCCGAGGGCATCGCGCACTTCCTCGCCGAGCTGAGCAGGCCGGGCGCCGCTCGCACCCTCGGCTATTTCGGCGCTGTCGAACGGCGCATCATGAGCGAGCGGCATCCGCAGCGGACCGCGGTCTGGCTCCCCGGCCCCGAGCCGAAGTCGGCACCGCTGCTCGGCGAAGTCACCGAAGCGGGCGCGGGCAAGCTGGTCGCTCACCGGGAATTCAGCGTCGACCGTGACGCCTACCTGCGGCACCATCTCGTCGGTGGGCATCCCACCGTACCCGGGATGCTCGTCGTGGAGATCGCCGCACAGGCGGCGAAAGCGCTGGTGCCCGGCCGGGTGCCGGTCGGCGTCCGCGACCTCTCCCTCGACCGCTTCGTCCGCGTGTTCCGGGAATCCGCGCGGCCCCAGCGGAAGAAGATCGTGGCGGAGGTCGTCGAAGACACGCCTGGCGAGTACGGCGAAACCGTGGTGCGAGTGCGGATCCTGACCGATGTGGTGGCGCCGGACGGGACGGTGCTGGCCACCGACCGGGAGCACGGCCGGATGTCGGTGGTCCTGCGTGACCGGCCGGTCGAGTGCCCGCGGCCGCGACCGGATCGGCTTCCCGTCACCGCCGGCGCCATGGAACTGGCGAACCCTTATCAACTGCCGAACCCGTTCGTCGCGCTGTCCGGGATCTTCGCGGCGGCAGAACGGGTCCACTTCGGCCGCGAGGGCAAACTGGCCACGCTGACCCTCGACCGCGCCGAGGTGACACGCTGGTTCGAGGACGCGGTGTTCCCCGCCGTCGTCTGTGACGCGCTGGCGCAAGTGATGGCGGTGGCCGCCGAAGACGGGTGGAGCCCGATCGCGGTGCCGCGGACGGTACGCAGGATCGACTTCTACGGCGGACTCGACGACGTCGCGCTGGCCGGGGAGGAACTGACGCTGAGGGCCACCTCCGGACCGGAGACCGGTGACTGGGGCGGAGTCTTCACTTCGGACGGACGGCTTGTGCTGCGGATGACCGGCGCGACCGGCGAACCGCTGGGTTACGTGCATCAGGAAAGCGGACGGGTGCGGACGGTCGACGAGCAGCGTGCGGCACATCCTCTGGCGGTCTCCCCGCCGACGGTGCGGGCACCCGCGGACGGCGCGGAAAACGAACCGGCCGTGCGCCCGCAGCTTCTCGCCTACGACAGTTCGTCCTTCGCGAGGCAGGTGCAGCGTTGGGTGGCCGAGCCGGTGCCGCGTCCGGCGGAGCCCGCGCCGGGTGTGCTCCTGGACCGGCGGGTGCTGGTGCTGGGCGCGCACCGACCCACCACCGAAGCGGTGGCGAAGCAGCTCACCGCACGAGGCGCCATCGTCGTCACAGCGGACTCCCCGGCGCGTGTCGCGGAACTGACGGCCGAGTGGGATGCCATCGCCGATCTCACGCTCACCGGTCTCACCGACTACGAACTGGGTGATCCGGTCTGGCGTGAAGCACTTCGGACCACCACCGCGGCACTCCAGGCGGTGTACGACCACTGGCTCGAATCGGCGGAAGCGGACCGCTTCCAGTATCTGACGGTCGGCCATGGCGACGGGCTGTTCGGTCACTCCGGCGGTCCCGTCCCCCAACCGTTGAGCGGGGCCTGGGTCGCACTGGCGAAGAACCTGATGGTCGAACTGCCCGGGGTCCGCACCAGGAGCATCGACCTCGACCGCGGTGATGCCGCCACGATCGCCAGTGTGCTCGACACCGAAGCCGGGCTACCCGGTGATCAGGAGGTCGGCTACCGCGACGGTGTCCGCCATGTTCAGCGTGTCCTGATCAACTCCGCACCATCGGACCCGGCCTCGGCGTCGCCGGTGGGCCCCGAAGACCGCGTACTCGTCTCCGGTGGCGGACGAGGAGTCGGTTTCGCCCTCGCCCGGCGACTCGCCGCCCTCGGCGCGGAGGTGGTGGTCACCGGAAGACGCCCTCTGACCGGACCCGGTGCGGAGCCGGACGATGCCGCCTTCGCCGGCTGGCGCAAGAGGCGGCTCATCGACGCGGCCGGTGAACCCGGTGGGGTCGCCGAAGGCCGTCGCGCCGTCGAGGACGCCGAATTCGTCCGGACCGCGCTGGCCAACCTCGCCGCCGCGGCCGAGATCGGCCTGCGGATCCGTTACGAGCCTTGTGATGTCACCGACCGGGCTCAGGTCGAACGACTTCTGTCCTCTCTGGACTCCAGCCCCACCGTGCTGGTGCACAACGCCGCCACTTACCGCGGTGTCCGGTTCTCCCGGCTGACGCCGGAAGAAGTGGTACGGGCGGTCGACGTGAAGGTCACCGGCTTCGCGACCCTCTTCGACGCGGTCTCCGAGCGGGCGTCGGTGGACCGGCCCTTGCGCTTCGTCTCCTGCGCGGGGTCCATGTCCGCGAGCGGCGGGATGGTCGGCCACACCGCCTACGCGGCCGGCAGCGGCGCGCTGAGCAGGCTCGGCCTGTGGACGGCGCGGCGCAGTGGCGTGCCTGTGCACACGATCAACTGGCCGACTTGGGAACGCACCGGCAACATCGTGCACTACGTCGGTGCCGCCCGTTACGGTTCCACGATGTCACCCGAGGACGGCGTCGCGAATTGGCTCACGGAAATGGCCGCGCTGACCGGGAACCCGGACCATAGCGGGGAGTCCGGCTACTTCGGCAGGCTCGGCGTGATGGCCCGGCCGCATCATCTGCGCGGCACGTCGTGGCCCGCCGGGAGCCCGGACCGGAGACGAGTGGACACCGGCCGGCTGTTCCTCGGCGAGGTCAGCCGGCTCGTCGAGCACGAGCGATTCCGCACCCGGCACCGATGGACCCTCGCCGAGGACCCCCACCTGCGCGAATCCACCGGCGGGCTCTCCGTGCCGATGTTGCTCGAATACGTCCTCGCCGCCGGTGACTGGGTACGCCCGGAAGGACATCCGCGCCAGCACCTGGAATCGATCTCCGAGGTGGACATCCACCTCGACCGGCTTCGGCATGACGGGAACTCGCTCGCTCTGGAGTTCGACGCGGCCGGTGGCTGGACCGGTGAGGTCTGGCAAGTACGGGTGACGGTGAACGACGACACCGGCACCGTGGCGACGGCGGTGGTGAACTACGGCGAGCACCCGCCCGAGGCGCCCGCGGCCCCGGTCGGCGGGCTCGCCGGGGTGCGCGCCCACGCGGACGAGGACCTGTGGTGCGGTACGCCGACGCCTGCCGCCTGCCTGCCCCATCCGGCGCTCGCCGCCATCCTGGCGACGGCGGAGTCCGCCGGAGGGCAGCTGAAGATCGCGCGGCTCGTCGCCCTTCCAGGAGCCAGGGACGCCAGGGCCGTGCACATCGAGCCGGGCGGAGGACTCGCGATGGCGGAGGGACGTGTGGTGCTGTGGGTCGACGGCGGGTGAAGCGACCGCAGCGAGCCGATCCGCTGTCGAGAGTGGCGATTCGGGTTATCAATAACGCTCTTTATCACTCACGCCCCCCGTCAAGGCAGTGAAGGCCTCCTTTGCCACCTTGAGGGTAAGTAAGGGGACCTTCACGGCAGTGAGCCGATCACGCCACGTTGGACTTATTTGAGGGGTAAGGCAAACGTGGCGCGATCGGCTCGCTGCCTGGCGGCAGCCGAGGAGCTCCCCGCTGAGGCGGGGGGTCGCACGACTGTCCACAAGGGACAACTTTCAAGAGCTCGGCGTCCGGTTGATGACGCTATGCGAGGTCCCGCGCGGGGTGGGGGGTTGGCAAACAGGGGGTGGACCCCCAATGCAGCCCCCGCCCCCCCGCCAAACACCCCCCGGGCGGCAGCCAACGCCCCCCCGGCCCCCCACCAGT